>NZ_CP034909.1:3420000-3690234 GCF_008932245.1 Sinorhizobium alkalisoli
CTGCGAAGTCGCAAGACGACGTATAGGGTCTGACGCCTGCCCGGTGCTGGAAGGTTAAGAGGAGGGGTGCAAGCTCTGAATCGAAGCCCCAGTAAACGGCGGCCGTAACTATAACGGTCCTAAGGTAGCGAAATTCCTTGTCGGGTAAGTTCCGACCTGCACGAATGGCGTAACGACTTCCCCGCTGTCTCCAACATAGACTCAGTGAAATTGAATTCCCCGTGAAGATGCGGGGTTCCTGCGGTCAGACGGAAAGACCCCGTGCACCTTTACTATAGCTTTACACTGGCATTCGTGTCGGCATGTGTAGGATAGGTGGTAGGCTTTGAAGCGGGGACGCCAGTTCTCGTGGAGCCATCCTTGAAATACCACCCTTATCGTCATGGATGTCTAACCGCGGTCCGTCATCCGGATCCGGGACAGTGTATGGTGGGTAGTTTGACTGGGGCGGTCGCCTCCGAAAGAGTAACGGAGGCGCGCGATGGTGGGCTCAGAGCGGTCGGAAATCGCTCGTCGAGTGCAATGGCATAAGCCCGCCTGACTGCGAGACTGACAAGTCGAGCAGAGACGAAAGTCGGTCATAGTGATCCGGTGGTCCCGCGTGGAAGGGCCATCGCTCAACGGATAAAAGGTACGCCGGGGATAACAGGCTGATGACCCCCAAGAGTCCATATCGACGGGGTTGTTTGGCACCTCGATGTCGGCTCATCGCATCCTGGGGCTGGAGCAGGTCCCAAGGGTTTGGCTGTTCGCCAATTAAAGCGGTACGTGAGCTGGGTTCAGAACGTCGTGAGACAGTTCGGTCCCTATCTGCCGTGGGTGTAGGAATATTGACAGGATCTGTCCCTAGTACGAGAGGACCGGGATGGACATATCTCTGGTGGACCTGTTGTCCTGCCAAGGGCATAGCAGGGTAGCTATATATGGAAGGGATAACCGCTGAAGGCATCTAAGCGGGAAACCCACCTGAAAACGAGTATTCCCTCGAGAACCGTGGAAGACGACCACGTTGATAGGCCGGGTGTGGAAGTGCGGCAACGCATGAAGCTTACCGGTACTAATCGTTCGATCGGCTTGATCGTTCCCATTGCTCATGCTCATCGAAGATGAGCTTTTAGCCCTCACGGCGATCCGCTGTCGCGGATGCCTCCGGGAGGGCGCGCCAAAAGGCGCGACGGCCTTTGGCCTTGCGGAGCTAAAGCTCCGATGAGTGCCCCAAGCGCCGTCGAAGACGTGTTCAAAAAAAACGAAGCAATCGCTTCACCAGCTTCTCGAAATCAATTTGCGCCCTTAGGGCGCAAAAGCTTGCGCTTTGCCGACCTGGTGGTTCTGGCGGGGTGGCTGCACCCGTTCCCATTCCGAACACGGCCGTGAAACGCCCCAGCGCCGATGGTACTTCGTCTCAAGACGCGGGAGAGTAGGTCGCTGCCAGGTCTGCAAAGCGCAACAAAAACGCCGCTCCCCTTCACGGCAAAGCCGTGAAGGACAAGGCAGCGGCGAAAACAAAAAACATCTTCTCTCACACGCCGACAAAACGGCGAAACAAACCATTCGAACCATAACGCGGGGTGGAGCAGCCCCGAACGCCCGCAGGCCGAACGGCCGAGGACGGGCAAACAGACAAACAACCGGGCAAGAAAACCCGGACAAGCATAACGCGGGGTGGAGCAGCCCGGTAGCTCGTCAGGCTCATAACCTGAAGGCCGCAGGTTCAAATCCTGCCCCCGCAACCAAACTAAACAACGCCCCGTCAAGGGGCGTTTTTGCGTTCGGCGACACCGGCTTGAAGGCCACGCCACCATTCGACGGCCGCGAGCGGCTTCCGCTTGCCGGCGATACGTTGTCGTCCGCCGGCGCATCGGCTCAGAGATCCGAACAGCTTCTCTGTTCCTCCCGAAGTACGACGCTCAGTCTCAAAAGCCTGCACCAGCGCCGTGCGCCCCGATAAACGCATGTGCTTGCAATCCCTTTTTGCCCTTTTGTCGTTTGCGCCATCCCAGTCGTGCCGGTGACACGGGGGAGCGGATGCATCGGCCGATGCCCTGGCCGGCGGCGGGCGCCGGCGTTCCGCAAGCGATCTGCGACTAACGACGAATATACCAAAGGTTTCGGAAAGGTTACTTGTTGTTATTCGTCCATTCCTGCGTGGAGGCGGGACGGGTGGGGAAACGGCGCCCGCCGGGCGCCAATCGTGAAAGGGAGGAGCACACGTGGCGGACACATCTTCGTCCAATGCCTACTGGGCAGCCAATATTCGCATAATCTACATTTGCCTGGCGATCTGGGCGATCGTTTCCTATGGATTCGGCATCCTGTTGCGCCCGGCGCTTTCGAGCATTGCCGTAGGCGGAACCGATCTCGGCTTCTGGTTTGCGCAGCAAGGTTCGATCGTCGTCTTCATCGCGCTGATCTTTTTCTACTCGGCGTATATGAACAAGCTCGACCGCCAATTCGGCGTCGACGAGCAATAGGGGCGGGACACGGTTATGGATCAGTATACCCTCAATCTGCTGATAGTAGGCGCGTCCTTTGCGCTCTACATCGGCATCGCAATCTGGAGCCGGGCAGGCTCAACCGCTGAGTTCTATGCGGCGAATCGCGGCGTCAATCCGGTCATGAACGGTATGGCAACCGCCGCCGACTGGATGTCGGCTGCCTCATTCATTTCGATGGCCGGCCTTATTGCCGGTGTCGGCTACATCAACTCCACCTACCTGATGGGCTGGACCGGCGGTTATGTGTTGCTCGCGCTTCTGCTTGCGCCCTATCTGCGAAAGTTCGGAAAGTACACGGTTCCGCAGTTCATCGGTGATCGTTTTTACAGCCAGACCGCGCGCCTCGTGGCGGTTGTCTGCCTGATCATCATCTCGATCACCTACGTAATCGGGCAGATGACCGGCGCCGGCGTCGCCTTCTCCCGATTCCTCGAAGTCGAGGGCTCAACCGGCCTGTGGATCGCCTCCGCCGTGGTATTCGTCTATGCCGTTCTGGGCGGTATGAAGGGCATCACCTATACACAGGTGGCCCAGTATGTGGTCCTGATCATCGCCTATTCTATCCCGGCGATCTTCATTTCCATGCAACTCACGGGCAACCCGCTGCCGTGGCTCGGACTCTTCTCGACCCACACGGAGTCGGGTCTGCCGCTCCTGCAGAAGCTGGACCAGGTCGTCACCGACCTCGGCTTCAATGCCTATACGGCACAGGGCTCCATGCTCAACATGACGCTGTTCACCCTGTCGCTGATGATCGGTACGGCCGGTCTGCCGCACGTCATCATCCGCTTCTTCACGGTGCCGAAGGTGGCTGATGCGCGCTGGTCCGCCGGCTGGGCGCTGGTCTTCATCGCGCTGCTCTACCTTACGGCTCCGGCCGTCGGCGCCATGGCACGACTGAACATCATCAACACGATCTTCCCCGGTGGTCCGCAGGCCGAAGCCGTCCTTTACGATGACCGGCCCGACTGGATGCGTAACTGGGAAGTTACGGGTCTCCTGAAGTTCGAAGACAAGAACGGCGACGGACGTATCCAGTATTACAACGATGCGGCTGCCGGCTTCGCAGAAACCGCGGCCTCGCGGGGATGGAGTGGCAACGAGCTGACGATCAACAACGACATCCTCGTTCTCGCCAATCCGGAAATCGCACAGCTTCCGGGCTGGGTCATCGGCCTCATCGCCGCCGGCGGTCTGGCTGCGGCGCTGTCGACGGCTGCGGGCCTGTTGCTTGCAATCTCGTCCGCCATCAGCCACGACCTCATCAAGGACTGGTTGAAGCCCGGCATCTCGGAAGCAGGGGAGCTCATGACCGCGCGCGTGGCGATGGCAGGCGCGATCCTGGTGGCCACGCTGTTGGGCCTCAACCCGCCTGGCTTTGCCGCCCAGACGGTGGCTCTCGCCTTTGGTCTCGCGGCCGCCAGTATCTTCCCGGCGCTGATGATGGGCATCTTCTCGAAGCGCATCAATGCGGCGGGGGCAACGATCGGCATGCTGGTCGGCCTGATCGTGACATGCCTCTACCTGTTCACCTATCTGGGCTGGTTCTTCATCCCGGGTACGAACATGCTCGAGAACGATCCGGCCAATTATCTGTTCGGCATTCCGCCGACGGCATTTGGCCCGATCGGCGCCTTGCTGAACTTTGGTGCCGCCTACGTCATTTCGGCGATGACTGAGGCTCCGCCGCGCCACGTACAGGAGCTTGTCGACTCGGTGCGCGTACCGCGAGGCGCCGGTACAGCGACGAGCCACTGACCGTCAGTTGAAAAGCGGGAGCGGGCGGCGTCAGCCGCCCGCTCTCCCCTTCCTCAAGGGCACGGCCGCCGGGATGGCTGCGCGAGGACACAATGGAAGACACGTACCCGGACATCGCACGGTTCCTGGAAACCGCTCATCCCTACGACAGCCTTCCGCGGGAGGAACTGGAGCACATAGGCCGGCAGTTCCGAAGGCTCCTTTTTCCTGCAGGCAGCGAGATCTACAAACGAGGCGATCCGCTTCCGGGTCTGTTTCTCGTGATGCAAGGCGCGGTGGAAGTCCGCGATGCCTCCGGTACGGTCGTTTCGCAGCTATTTCCGCGCAACTCGCTGGGCGAGCGCGGGCTTCTGGCCGACGGCCGCGCGGTTACCAGCGCTTCCGCATTGCAGGATACCATTCTATTGATGCTGCCGGTGACCGAATTCAGGCGGCTGATGGCCGAGCATCCGGTCTACAGCCGCTTCTTCACCCGCGGCCGCGAGGCTGCCTCCCGGCGCGCCGACGTCACGATGCGCAAGGTGAAAGACCTCATGTCCTCACCGCCCCGCTTTTGCGCGCCATCCGACAGCGTCCGTGCCGCGGCGGAGATGATGCGAAAGCTGAAAATCTCCGGCCTGGCGGTGGTGGAGCACGGCAAGCTGACCGGCATCGTGACGACGCGCGATCTGACCGCGCGGGTCCTTGCAGAAGGGCTCGACCCGGCGGCGACCCCTGTTTCCGCCGTCATGACCGCAAACCCCCTCAGCCTGGAGCAGGAAGCACTGGGCTCGGACGTGCTCAACCTCATGCTGGAGCGAGGAGTCGGGCATTTGCCGGTCGTTGCCGGAGAGCGGCTTGTCGGCATGATCACGCAGACGGACATCACGCGGTTTCAGGCATTGTCATCCGCACTCCTGATCGCGGACATTTCCGCGGCGGAGACGGTCGCCGACTTGCGGGCGAATACCGCGCATGTTCCGCAACTGCTTCTCCAGCTTGCCGGCGCCAATGCGCCGCACGAGGTGGTGACAAGGCTGATCACGGACGTGACGGACGCGGTCACCCGCAGGCTCATCGCCCTTGCAGAACGCGAACTGGGTCCGCCGCCGGTCCCCTATGTCTGGTTGGCTTGCGGCAGCCAGGGCCGGCAGGAGCAGACGGGGATCAGCGACCAGGACAATTGCATCTTTATCGACGACGCCTTCGAGGAGGCGGCGCACCGGCCCTGGTTCACGAAGCTCGCTCACTTCGTCAGCCACAACCTCGATGCATGCGGCTATGTCTTTTGCCCCGGCGACATGATGGCCACCAACCGGCGTTGGTGCCAGCCAGTGCGCACCTGGCGGGAGTATTTCTATCATTGGATCCATGTTCCCGAGCCGATGGCTCAGATGCTTGCAAGCGTGATGTTCGACCTGCGGCCGATCGCCGGAGAGGCGACGCTCTACCGCGACGTTCAGACTGAAACCCTGGAGGACGCCAGCCGGAATTCGATATTCGTGGCGCACATGGTGAGCAACTCCCTGAAGCACGCACCGCCTCTGGGGCTCTTGCGCGGCTTTGCGACCATTCGCGGCGGCGAGCACCGCAACCAGATCGATATGAAGCACAACGGCGTCGTGCCGGTCGTGGATCTTGGTCGCGTCTACGCCCTGCTGGCGCGCCTCAAGCCGGTGAATACCCGTGCGCGCCTTCTCGGAGCCGAAGAACGGGGTGTGATTTCAGGCGCGGGCGCTCGCGATCTGATCGCAGCCTACGATCTGATCGCCGAGATCAGAATTCGCAATCAGGCGATGCAGATCAAGGCCGGACAGCGGCCAACCAATCACCTTGCTCCCTATGATCTGGGGGAGTTCGAACGATCCCATCTTCGGGATGCGTTCGTCGTGGTACGCACGATGCAGTCGGCGCTTGCCAATTCCGGCATGGCGCCCATCTAGAGGAAAAACGCATGTTGTTCGAGTTCATCGCAGCCTTGGTTGCCGGCGTGGCCCTCGCAGGGATCATGATGCTGATCCGTTGGATGAGCCGCGGGCGCCTGCCGCGATGGGTGGTGCCGGCTGCAGCCGGCATCGGCATGCTTTCCTATGCGGTCTGGAGCGAATACAGTTGGTTCGCGCGCGCCACCAATGCATTACCACCCGGGACTGTCGTGACGTGGAAGAACGAGTCACGCTCTTTCTGGCGTCCCTGGTCCTATTACGCGCCGGTCGTTAATCGTTTCACGGCTGTCGACGTGGCGCACGCGCAACGACACCCCAACCAACCGGGCCTGGTCATGGCCGACCTCTTGTTTTCGGCGCGCTGGAAGTCACCGGCTCGTATGAAGACCGTCTTCGATTGCAACGGCAACCGTCGCGGGGATCTGCTGGGCGAGAATGTTTCAGTGGCAGAGGATGGAGCGATTGTCGGGGCGGACTGGGTCGCGGTGCCGGCGGACGATCCTGCCCTGCAGGCGGCCTGCCGGGAAAGCTGAGGAAGCCATGGTCATGCGACTGGGTTTGCGAAGTCGGATTTTGCTTTTCTTTGTCGCCATCGCCGCGGGCGCGACAGGGGCGCTCGGCCTCGGCCTATGGGGTGCCTACCACCACGCGGCCACCCCAGAAGTAGTCGAAGCTCTCCTCCAGGTTGCAGCCGTGGGAAGCGTCGGCATGTTTGTGATCGTCGCCTGTATCTGGCTGCTGTTCGACCGCCATCTGGCCCGTCCGATCGAGGCGATCGCTTCGGCCATGCGGGCGCGGGCGCATGCAAAGGTCGAGCAGGAGATTGACCACCATGAGGTGCGCTATCTCGGTGACCTGGCCGCGGCCGCTTCGATGACCACGGCCGCATTGAGCGAGACCCGGAATGCACTGGCCGAAACCGTGGCGCGCGAAACGGCCCGGCTTTCCGCCGACAATCAGAAGCTGGCGCAATTGCTGGCCGACGTGCCGCCGGCGGTTCTCTTATGCACCGGGCGTCATCATCTCGCATTCTACAATAGCTCCGCCCAGGAAATGCTGGCGACGGCCGAGATCCCGGTCTGTCTCGGCCGGAGCCTGTTCGACTACCTGAGCGACGGTGCCCTCAGGTCTGCATATCAGCGCCTTGTCGAGATGAATACCCCGGACGCGATATTGGAATTTGTTTGCACCGCTCCACGGCGGCGGCGACTTGCCGGCCGAATGCGACTGACCGGCGGCACCGGTCATGACGCCGGCGCCTACGTGCTGACCTTGCGCGACGTGACGGAAGAGGTTGCCGCCTGTGCAAGGCGCGACGTGCTGCTGAGCGACGTCTTCTTGACGATCCGGCCGGCAATCGAAGCGCTGAAAGAGAGCGCCCATCGTCTTGAGGTCGCGTCCGGCGACGGCGGCGAAGCCTTGATCATGCGCGACATCATCGGCCTCGAGCATGCAGTGCAGGCGCTCGAGCCTCGTTTTGAGGCCTGTCAGGCCGATAGCTGGCCCATGGCATGGGTGGACGCCAGCGAACTCGCACATCAGGTACGAAGCGAATTGTCTGTTTCCGGCATTGCGGTCGACATCGATGCCGATGCGCTTGCGGCGCGGTGCAACATGCCCGATATCGTGTCGCTCTTTGCACATCTCGCCCGGCAGATAGCGCGGGATCGGGCTGTGCGTAAGTTCGTCTTCTCCGTCCGCGAGTTCCAAGCCGAAGGAAGAGCAAGTCTGGAGTGGGGCGGGCCGGCTCTCTCCGTTGGCTTGTTGCAGCAGTGGCTCCGTGAGCCTGCGGATGATCAGTCGCCGGCACCGGATGCGATTCTTCGCGCTCATCGAACGACACTCTCCTCGAGCTTCAGGGAGGGCCGATCATCCCTGAGCATGAGTCTGCAGCAGGTGAAGAAGCTGCAACCGGTTCCGGCCCGCCTACCCCGAACCGTCACATACGATTTCGAACTTCTGTCCCTTCCGCGCTACGACAGGATTGCCGAGGCTCGCCTCGACGATCTTGCCTATGTCGTGTTCGACACGGAGACCACTGGCCTGTTCCCCGAGCGGGGCGATGAGATCGTGCAGATTGCCGCGGTCCGCATCGTCAATGGAAAGCGCGTCGAAGGGGAAACATTCGAATCGCTGGTCAATCCCGGCCGGCGCATTCCCGCGGCCTCGTCTGCGGTCCACCGAATCACCGATACCATGGTCGAGGATGCACCGGGCGCGGCCGACGTCGTTCGGCGATTTCACCGCTTTTGCGAGGGCGCGGTACTCGTCGCCCACAATGCGCCGTTCGACATGGAGTTCCTGTACCGGCGGGAAAACGAGCTCCGCATAAGCTTTGCGAATCCGATCCTCGATACGGTTCTGCTGTCCGCAGTTGTTTTCGGTCGGCAGCAGGCCCATACGCTGGATGCACTTTGCCAGCGCCTTGGCGTCAGCCTGACGGAAGCGGTGCGCCATACGGCGATGGGTGATGCGGTTGCGACCGCGGATGCATTCTTGCGATTGCAGGCGATAATTGCCGGACGCGGGCTCGAACGTCTCGGTGATCTGCTCGCGGAAGTCTACCGCCATCGCAAGCTCGTGCCCGGAAGTCCCCCGGAGGTCACGCGTGCAATGAAGTCGAGGTTGGCTCCCCATTCAAAGCAACGGCGCTTTCATCCAACCCGGCATGCGCGTGGAGCATGAGGGAAATGTAATGCTCCGGCCACTATAGAGTAATGCCGGAGCGCCCAAGTTGAAGATGATGCTGCATCTGCGAAAGCAAATGTGACGGAGTGCTCAACCATGGGTCCAACACGGAATATTCTTGTTTTTCAGGGCGGTGGCGCGCTCGGCGCCTATCAGGCCGGAATATAAGAAGCGCTTCACAAGCACGGCATCAAGCCCGATTGGCTAGCAGGCATATCCATCGGCGCGATCAAATCGGCGATCGTCGCCGGCAGCCCGGAGGAGCGCAGGGTCGAAAACCTGCGGGAATTCTGGCACATGGTTTCCGCTGGTCTCGATTTCGACTTCCTCCCCGAGGATGATTTCAACAGGCGGCTGTTCAAGGACTGGGCGGTTCTGGGCTCGATCACGGGTGTTCACGGCTTTTTTCTCCCCGGCTTTTCACGCCCTCTCAGATCCTGCTCAATCCGGATCTGAGGATCAGCCATTACGACACGGAGCCGCTGATCAAGACCTTGGAGTGGCTGGTCGATTTCGAGCGCGTCAACCGGGGCGACGTGCGCCTGAGCCTAGGCGCGGTCAATGTGGAAACCGGCAATTTCGCCTATTTTGACAACCGGGACACGGTGCTCACGGCGCGGCGCGTCGCCGCTTCCGGCGCGCTTCCGCCCGGTTTCCCACCGGTCGAAATCGAGGCCGAGTATTGTTACGCCCTGCAATATGTGCTTGCGGCCGACGGGTGCGATGCGGAGACGATACGTCGAAGATGGCGCCCTGGTCGCGACCGTGCCGCCGATGGTCTTCGGGTGGGCTCTGGCAGGACTGGCTTTACCGCTCGCTCGCGCTGCTGCTGCTCGCCTGTCCGTGCGCACTCGTCATCTCAACGCCTGCTGCAATCGCCGCGAGCCTGTCGGCGGTTGCGCGCCGGGGCCTTCTGATCCAGGGCGGCGCCGTGCTCGAAAAGATCGCGGCGGCCGATGTCGGCATCGCCATGGGCGGCGGCGCGGATGTCGCGCAACGCCATGCGTCCGACAAAACGCCGTGCATGAGCTCGTTTTCGCGTCGAAAACGGGCCTTCTCTCCTGTGCATATTCGCGCTGGACTCTCAGCAATGATGTGGAGAGAGTGTAAGGAGTTCGCGATTTGACCGGACGCGAAGGCGTGGTGCGGCCAAGCGCCCAGTCGCTTGACCGGGTGTCCCGTGACCGGGATGACGCGCGGCGATCGGACGTTCTTGAATCGAACCGGTTCAGAAACATCGCGATCGAGGCTTTCGCGCCGCAAATTCGATGATAAACTTATACCAAATGGTAAAAAACCCGGCACGGTTCAAGAACGAGGGACCGAAGCGGGAGAACAGGGGATCGCAGGGCCAATATGGATGATATTGCCATCGAATTGCGGGGAATCGACAAGAGCTTCGGTCCGGTCCACGCCAACAGGAACATCAATCTCACCGTCAGAAAAGGCACGATTCACGGCATAATCGGCGAGAACGGCGCGGGAAAATCGACGCTGATGTCGATCCTTTATGGCTTCTACCAGGCCGACCGCGGTGAAATCCTCGTCGGCGGCAGGCCGGTTGCAATTCGTGATCCGAACGCGGCGATCGCTGCCGGCATCGGCATGGTGCACCAGCATTTCATGCTGGTCGAGAATTTCACCGTGCTCGAAAACGTCATGCTCGGCGCCGAGGACAATCAGATCCTCAACAAGGGTATCGCCAAGGCGCGCAGCGAACTGAAGCGGCTCGAGCGGGAATATGCACTCGAGGTCAATCCCGATGCGCTGATCGAGGATTTGCCCGTCGGCCTGCAGCAGCGGGTGGAAATCCTGAAGGCGCTCTATCGCAAGGCCGATATCCTGATCCTCGACGAACCGACGGGCGTGCTGACGCCGGCCGAGGCCGACCATCTCTTCCGAATCCTTGCGCAACTGAAAGCGCAGGGAAAGACGATCATCTTCATCACCCATAAGCTGCGCGAGATCATGGCGATCACCGACGAGGTCTCGGTCATGCGGCGGGGCGAAATGGTCGCGACCCGCACGACCGGCGAGACCTCGGTTGAGGAGCTTGCGGAGCTCATGGTCGGCCGCCGCGTCCTGCTCCGCGTTGAGAAGGGCGATAGCAAGCCCGCAGATGTGAAGCTCGCGGTCCAGGGCCTGACGGTCAAGGACAGCCGCGGCGTGACCATGGTCGACAACGTGTCCTTCGAGGTGCGCGCCGGCGAGATCGTCGGCATTGCAGGGGTGGCCGGCAACGGGCAGTCGGAGCTTTTGGAGGCGATTGCGGGCATCCGCAGGGCGACGTCCGGCAGCGTTCATCTGAACGGCAGGCCCGTCGATGTCACCGGCCACGCCGATCCGGCCGATCTCAGGAGCCGCGGCCTTGCCCATGTGCCCGAGGATCGCCACCATGTCGGTCTGGTCCTGAAATTCGAGGAGAGCGAGAACGCGATTCTCGGCTATCATCATGATCCGCGCTATTCGAACGGCGTTTTCCTGAACATCGACGCGATCCGCAAGGATGCCGAGGAAAAGATCGGCAAATATGACATCCGCCCGCCGAATGCGCGGCTGAAGACGGCCAATTTCTCCGGCGGCAACCAGCAGAAGATCGTGCTGGCGCGCGAAATGGAGCGCGATCCGGATGTCCTGATCATCGGCCAGCCGACTCGCGGCGTCGATGTCGGGGCGATCGAATTCATCCATAAGCGCATCATCGAGATGCGTGACCAGGGCAAGGCGGTGCTTCTGGTGTCTGTCGAGCTCGACGAAATCCGTTCCCTTTCCGACCGAATTCTCGTGATGTTTGCCGGCCGCGTCGTCGGCGAGCGCAGCCCCGAGGCGACGGAAGGCGAACTCGGCCTCCTGATGGCAGGCGTCGAAGGCCGCAAGGAGGCAGCTGAATGAGCGTTCCCTATGCGAAACTCCCGGGCTGGGTCGAGTACGGCCTAGTCCCGCTGGTCAATCTCGCCGTCGCCTTCCTGGTTGCCGGCCTCGTCGTGCTGCTCGTCGGCGAAAATCCGCTCGAAGCCGCCTATCACCTGATCAACGGTGCTTTTGGCCGCGGCGAATATATCGGCTTCACGCTCTATTATGCCACGACCTTCATCTTCACCGGGCTGGCCGTCGCCGTCGCCTTCCATGCCGGACTCTTCAATATCGGTGGCGAAGGCCAGGCCTATGTCGGCGGGATCGGGGTGGCGCTCGCCTGCCTCTGGCTCGACAAGTTGATGCCCTGGTACGTGGTTTTCCCGCTCGCGATGGTCGGCTCCGCCCTTTTCGGCGCGCTTTGGGCCTTCCTGCCCGGCTGGTTGCAGGCCAGGCGCGGCAGCCACATCGTCATCACCACCATCATGTTCAACTTCATCGCCTCGAGCCTGATGGTCTATCTGCTGACGCGTGTCCTGAAGCCGCTCGGATCGATGGCGCCCCAGACGCGCACCTTCGCCGAAGGCGGTCAACTGCCGAAACTCGACTGGCTGCTTTCGATCTTCGGGCTGAATGTCGGCACGGCTCCGTTCAACATTTCCTTTCTCCTGGCGCTTGCTGCCGCATTCGCCGTCTGGTTGCTGATCTGGCGCACCAGGCTCGGCTACGAGATGCGCACCATGGGCCACAGCCCGTCGGCTGCCCGTTACGCCGGCATTCGTGAAAGCCGGATCATCGTCATCACCATGATGATCTCGGGCGGCCTTGCCGGAATGATGGCCTTGAACCCGATCATGGGCGAGCAGTTCCGCATGCAGCTCGACTTCGTCCAGGGCGCCGGCTTCGTCGGCATCGCCGTCGCTCTGATGGGGCGCTCGCACCCGGCCGGCATCATCCCCGCCGCGATCCTGTTCGGCGTGCTCTATCAGGGCGGCGCGGAAATCGCCTTCGAGATGCCGTCGATCTCGCGTGACATGATCGTCATCATCCAGGGCCTCGTCATCCTCTTTGCAGGGGCGCTCGAAAACATGTTCCGTCCGGCGATCGCGCGCGCCTTCGCCATGCGCGGCCAGCGGGCGGCGGCCCTCGTCGAGACCAAGGGAGCCTGAGCCATGGATTTCTTCCACGTCCTCGTCGTGCTCCTCGAATCGACGATCCGCGTTTCGGTGCCGCTGGTCTTTGCCGCACTTGCCGGACTTTTTACCGAGCGCGCCGGCGTCTTCGACATCAGCCTCGAAGGCAAGATGCTCGGAGCCGCTTTCGCGGCGGGCGCTGCGGCGGCCGTTTCCGAGTCTGTCTGGGTCGGCCTTGCCGCGGCTGTCCTGGTTTCCGTTTTGCTGTCGCTCGTCCACGGCTATGCCTCGATCACCCAGCGCGGCAACCAGATCGTCTCAGGCGTGGCGATCAATTTCATCGTCGCCGGTGCGACGGTGATCCTTGGCGAGGCCTGGTTCCGGCAAGGGGGACGGACGCCTGCGCTCGTCGAGGGCGCGCGGTTCCAGATCGTCAATTTCCCTGGAGCGGACGCGATCCGCGACGTTCCGGTTCTCGGACCGATCTATGCGGATCTTCTGTCCGGGCATTTTCTGCTGACCTATCTCGCCTTCGCCATGGTGCCGATCAGCTGGTGGATCCTGTTTCGCACGCGCTTCGGCCTAAGGCTCAGGGCCGTCGGCGAGAATCCCGGCGCAGTCGATACGGCCGGCATCTCGGTGATCTGGCTGCGCTACCGCGCCGTTATCTGCTGCGGAATTCTCTGCGGCTTCGCCGGCGCCTATCTGTCGCTTGCCATGACGGCCGGCTTCGTCAAGGGCATGACGGCCGGCAAGGGCTATATCGCGCTCGCGGCACTGATCTTTGCCAAATGGCGGCCGGTCAACGTCATGTTCGCCTGCCTGCTCTTCGGGTTCCTCGATGCGCTGGCGATCCGGCTGCAGGGCGCACCCTTGCCGCTGATCGGCCAGGTGCCGGTACAGCTGATGCAGGCCTTGCCCTATATCCTTACTGTCGTGCTGCTTGCCGGCTTCATCGGCAAGGCCATTCCGCCCAAGGCGGGCGGCGTACCTTACGTGAAGGAGCGTTGACCAATGCCCCAGGCCGAACTCTTCGTCGCGGCGCGTGATGCCATGGCAAAGGCGCATGCGCCTTATTCCAAGTTTCCCGTGGGCGCGGCCATTCGCGCCGAGGACGGGAAGATTTATACGGGTGCCAATATCGAGAACCTCTCCTTTCCGGAGGGGTGGTGCGCGGAAACGACGGCGATCAGCCACATGGTGATGGCCGGCCAGCGCAAGATCATGGAGGTGGCGGTCGTCGCCGAGAAGCTTGCGCTTTGCCCGCCCTGCGGCGGCTGCCGCCAGCGCCTGGCGGAGTTTTCCGGCGCCAGCACGCGCATCTATCTCTGCGACGAGACCGGTATCAAGAAGGCGCTGGCGCTTTCCGACCTGCTGCCGCACAGCTTCGAAACCGAGATGCTCGGATGACGGCGGCAGCGGACTATTTGAAGGAGAAGCTCGGAGCGCTCTCGCCGCGCTACGGCATCGTACTCGGCTCCGGTCTCGGTGCGCTGGTCGAGGCGGCGGCGGAGCCGCTCCGCATTCCCTATGCGGACATTCCGGATTTCCCGGTGAGCAGCGTTTCCGGCCATGCGGGCGAACTCGTCGTCGGCAAGCTCGGCGACGTGCCGGTCGCTATGCTCTCCGGCCGCGTGCACTACTATGAACGGGGCGACGCGGGCGCGATGCGCCTGCCGATCGAGACGCTGAAGCGGATCGGCGTCGAAAACCTCATCCTCACCAATTCGGCCGGCTCGCTGCGCGAGGACATGCCTCCGGGCTCGGTCATGCGCATTGCCGATCATATCGCCTTTTCGGGCTCTAACCCGCTGATCGGGGTCGAAAGCGACAGTCGCTTCGTCGGCATGACGAATGCCTATGATGCGGCGCTTTCCGAGCGCATGGAGGAGGCGGCCGATCGTTTGTCGATTCCGCTGTGGCGGGGCGTCTACATGTGGTTCTCGGGCCCGAGCTTCGAGACGCCGGCGGAGATCCGGATGGCGCGGATAATGGGAGCCGACGCCGTCGGCATGTCCACCGTGCCGGAGGTCATTCTCGCCCGCTTCTTCGGGCTCAGGGTCGCGGCCGCCTCCGTCATCACCAATTTCGGGGCCGGCATGACCGGCACCGAGCTCAGCCATGAGGAAACCAAGGAGATGGCGCCGCTTGGCGGCGAGCGCCTGTCGGCGCTCCTCAGGGAAATGATCGCGAGCAAAGGCTGAACGGCGGTAATCGGCCATGATCCCACAGGAAATCATCCGGAAGAAGAGGGATGGCAGCGTGCTCGAGGCGACCGAAATAGCCGCCTTCGTAAAGGGGCTCGCCGACGGATCGATTTCCGAAGGTCAGGTCGCCGCCTTCGCCATGGCGGTCTGGTTTTCCGGCATGGCTCGCGCGGAATGCGTGGCGTTGACGCTTGCCATGCGCGATTCCGGCGAAACGCTCGATTGGGGCGAACTTGGCCGGCCCGTCGTCGACAAGCATTCCACCGGCGGCGTCGGCGACAATGTCTCGCTGATGCTGGCGCCGATCGTCGCTGCCTGCGGTGTCGCCGTGCCGATGATCTCGGGCCGCGGGCTCGGCCATACAGGCGGAACCCTGGACAAGCTCGAATCCATCCCCGGCTACGATATCCGGCCTTCGCCCGACCGGTTTCGCAAGGTCGTCGACGAGGTCGGCTGTGCGATCATCGGCCAGACGGCCAATCTCGCGCCCGCCGACAAGCGCCTTTATGCGATCCGCGACGTGACGGCCACGGTCGATTCGGTACCGCTGATCACCGCCTCGATCCTCTCGAAGAAACTCGCCGCCGGACTGCAATCGCTGGTGCTCGACGTGAAGCTCGGCAATGGCTCCTTCATGAGCGATCCCGAGGAAACCGAAGTCCTGGCCCGCTCCCTGGTCGACGTCGCCAATGGCGCGGGTGTGCGGACTTCGGCCTTGATCACCGATATGGACGAGCCGCTTGCGGATGCGGCGGGCAATGCGCTCGAGGTCGAGAATTGCCTTGCCTATCTGCGCGGCGAAAAGAGGGGAACGCGGCTGGATCAGGTGGTCATGGCCCTTGCGGCGGAAATGCTCGACGCGGCGGGCGTCGCACCTGACAGGGCTGGGGCGGAGGCTATGGCGCGCCGGGCCTTGGAGAGCGGGGCTGCGATGGAGCGATTCGCCCTCATGGTCCGGTGCCTCGGTGGGCCGGCGGATTTCGCCGATCGGCCCGAAACCTATCTCCCGAAGGCACCGGCCGTCGTACCGGTGCCGGCCGGCCGCGACGGTTATCTGGCGGCCTGCGAGACCCGCGAACTCGGCATGGCCGTGATCGCGCTCGGCGGCGGGCGCACGCGCCCGGATGACCGGATCGATCACAGGGTCGGTCTCTCGCGTCTGGCGCCGCTCGGGACGAAAGTCGAAAAAGGTCAGCCGATCGCTCTGGTGCATGCCGCCGACGGATCACAGGCCGAGGCGGCGCGGCAACGGATCGCAAGCCTCTATACGATTGCCGACGCGAAGCCCGAGCCGCGTCCCGTCGTCCGGTCTAGGATTACTTGATGAGGTGCAGCGCGCCGTTCTCGACGCGATAGGAGGAGAGGCGGCCGAGAAAGGACATGCCGACGAGTGTGCCGGAAAGCGCCTTGTCCGGCAGCACCATGGCCTCGACATCCTTCAGCGAAATGCCGCCGATCTCGACGCGGTCGAGGCGGACATGGGCGGCTTCCACGACGCCGTTTGCCGTCTGTGCCCGTGCGTTGAACGAAAGGCTCCCAACGGTAATGCCGAAGCGCCGGGCAGCCGAGCTGTTGATGGCGATCACACTGGCACCAGTATCGACCAGCCCTGTTTCCGAGCGCCCATTGATGCGAAATGTGCCGACGAAATGGCCGGAGCGATCGGCCTCGAGGACCACGCCCTTGCTACTCGCGTAGCTCGCCGTTGCCGATGCTGCGGTAGAGGTTCGAGGCGCCGCGGCAGTCTCTTCCGTGCGGCCGAGATAGCTGGAGGCAAGTTCCGGAACAATGAGGGCGAGGGCGGCAAGTCCACCGGCGAAAGCGAGGAGGCGTGTGATCATGTCCGGTTCCGTCTACAGCGCCGCGCGTCTTTTCAGACGCGCAAAGGTCGCTGTAACTCTTTGAATTTGCGCATCGAGCTTTCCGAAAACCGGGTACGATTTTTCGGGCTGATGCGCTAGCATAAGGCGCGTTGGAACATATCCCCGGATCATTTAACAACCGCACAAGAAAGCCGCCGGAAAACCGGCGGCTGTCGCCTGTTCTTCCTGTCTGGTTAAGAAAACCCTACTTCGTGCCGTACATGCGGTCGCCGGCATCGCCGAGCCCCGGCACGATGTAACCTTTCTCATTCAGGTGGCTGTCGACCGAGGCGGTGAAGATCGGCACGTCCGGATGCGCCGACTGGAAGTTGCGGATGCCTTCGGGGGCGGCCAGCAGGCAGAGGAAGCGGATATTTTTCGCGCCGCGTTCCTTGAGCTTGTCGATCGCCGCGATCGAAGAGTTGCCGGTCGCAAGCATCGGATCGACGACGATGACGAGGCGTTCGTTCAGATTTTCCGGCGCCTTGAAGTAATATTCGACAGGCTGCAGCGTCTCGTGGTCGCGGTAGACGCCGATATGCGAGACGCGTGCGGAGGGCACGAGTTCCAGCATGCCTTCGAGCAGACCGTTGCCGGCGCGCAATATCGAGGCGAAGACCAGCTTCTTGCCTTCGAGCACCGGCGAGTCGGTTTCCGTGAGCGGCGTCTCGATTCGCTCGATGGTGAGTTCCAGATCGCGCGTGACCTCGTAGCAGAGGAGCGTCGAGATTTCCTTCAGCAGCCGGCGGAAGCCTGCGGTCGATGTCTCTTTCTTGCGCATGATGGTCAGCTTGTGCTGCACCAGCGGATGATCGATCACTGTCACGCCGTCCATGGCTCACCTTCCTCGACAAATAGGATATCCGCCCTCTTTTCCATGGAATGACGGGAGGCCGCAAGAGCATTGCTCGAACTTGCCTGCGGAATGCTTCCCATTGGGCCTGCAGCCACCTTCTCCGGGGATTTCCTTTGCGGGTGCCAGGAAAAGGACGTCGGTGCTGCGGAACCGAACCCGCCATTCGATTCCGATCACACCTTCGTGATCAGAGCAGATGAGCAGCGGCGAAGTTATTGCGTTCCCACAGCGCCGCGCGTTTTTCTGAGACGCATTCAGACGCCCAAGGGGCACAGTAACTCTTTGAATTTGTGCGTCTACCCTTCCGAAAATCGGATACGGCCTTCGGGTCGATGCGCGGGCCCCATTCGCCCTTTCCGGGTGGCCGGCAAAACTGTTGCGCTACGGTAGAAATTAACATACATTGATGTATGTATATTAGCTGTCCGGTATTTTCCTCCTGGATACCGGGCGCTTCACCTTTTCGGAGCGAGCAGCACTGCAAGACCGTGGCTGCGAGCAATCCTCTTCTTATGGACATCGCAATGCATATCGACAGACCGACACTGGCCGCGCTGCTGGCAAGCGTGATTTTTCTCGCCGGATGCCAGCAGAGCGAAGAACAGCAGGCGGCGGCCCCGGCCTTTCCTCCGGCCCAGGTCGCCGTCTTCACGACGGCTGCCGAACCGCTGCCGATCACCAACGAGTTGCCGGGGCGCATCACGCCGACGCGTATTGCTGAAGTGCGACCGCGGGTATCCGGCATTATCGTCGAGCGAGTGTTCCAGCAGGGCTCCATGGTGAAGGAGGGCGACGTACTGTACCGGATCGATCCTGCCCCCTTCCAGGTCAGGGTAGACAGTGCCCAGGCGACGCTGAAGCGTGCCGTGGCCGTGCGCGACCAGGCCAGGCAGACGGCCGAGCGGCAGTCGCGGCTGAAGGAGGCGCAGGTGGCGGCGGTTCAGCAATATGACGACGCGGTCGCCGCACTCGCCCAGGCCGAGGCCGATGTCGGCATAGCCGAAGCGGGATTGGCGGAAGCGAAGCTCAACCTCGAATATGCCAATGTCACGGCGCCGATCAGCGGCCGCATCGGGCGGGCGCTGATTACCGAGGGTGCGCTCGTCAGCGCCAACGGCTCGGACAACCTCGCGACGATTCAGCAGCTCGACCCGATCTATGCGGACTTCACGCAATCGGCGACGGATCTCATCCGTCTGCGCAAGGCGCTGGAGGACGGGCAACTGATCAGCGCCGATCACGAGGCGCCGGTGCAATTGATCCTCGACGACGGAACCCGTTACGCCCACGAGGGCCGACTGCTGTTCTCCGAAGCGGCCGTCGATGCGACGACGGGCCAGGTGACGCTGCGCGGCGAGTTCCCAAATCCGGATGGCGACCTGCTTCCGGGCATGTACGTGCGGGTCGAGATCGAGCAGGGGCTCGAGAAGAACGCCATTACTGTTCCGCAACAGGCGGTGCAGCGCAACAATGCCGGCCAGTCGCAGGTTTATGTCGTGACGCCTGAGAAGAAGGTCGAGTTCCGCAACGTCACGCTCGGGCGGACTGTCGGCAGCCGCTGGCAGGTGACCTCCGGTCTCGGGGCCGGCGAAAAGGTCATGGTCGAGGGCTTCCAGAAGGTCGGTCCCGGCGCGCCGGTCGAGCCCTCCGCATGGGACCCGAATGCAAAGCCCGAGACGGCGCAGGCCGCCTCGGCCGAGGCCGGCGAAAACTCCGCCACCGCACTGAAGTGAGATCTCGCCAATGCCCAGTTTCTTCATCGACAGGCCGATCTTCGCCTGGGTGGTGGCGATCTTCATCATGGTCGCCGGCATCATCGCGATCCCGCTCTTGCCGGTATCGCAATATCCGGACGTCGCCCCGCCGCAGATTTCGATAAACGCGACCTATCCCGGCGCCTCGTCGCAGGACACCTATCAGAGCGTCACGCGGCTCATCGAGAACGAGTTGAACGGCGTCGAAGGGCTGATGTATTTCGAATCGACATCGAGTGCTTCCGGCTCGGTCGAGATCAACGCCACATTTGCCCCCGGAACCGACCCCAGCCAGGCCTCGGTCGATATCCAGAACCGTGTGCAGCGTGTCGAGCCGCGCTTGCCCGATTCGGTCCGGCAGCAGGGCGTGCAGGTGGACGAAGCCGGCTCCGGCTTCCTTTTGATCGTTTCGCTCACCTCGACCGACGGTTCCATGGACGCGATCGGCCTCGGCGACTATCTGAGCCGCAACGTGCTGAATGAGATCCAGCGCGTGCCGGGCGTCGGCCGGGCCCAGCTCTTCGCGACCGAACGCTCGATGCGCATCTGGCTCGATCCGGACAGGATGCTCGGACTCAACCTGACCGCCGCCGATGTTACCGCCGCGATCCAGGCGCAGAACGCCCAGATAGCCTCGGGCTCGATCGGCGCCCAGCCGAACCCGATCACCCAGCAGATCAGCGCCCCGGTGGTGATCAAGGGACAGCTTTCAACACCTGAGGAATTCGGCGCCATCGTGCTGAGGGCAAATGCCGACGGCTCGGCCGTGCGCCTGCGCGACGTCGCCCGGGTCGAGATCGGCGGCGAGAGCTATTCTTTCTCGACTCGTCTCAACGGAAAACCCTCCGCCGCGATCGCCGTGCAGCTCTCACCCGGTGGCAATGCGATGTCGACCTCTGCGGCGGTCAAGGCGCGCATGGACGAGCTTGCGCAGTTCTTCCCGGCGGGGCTCGAATATTCCATTCCCTACGACACCTCGCCCTTCGTGAAGGTTTCGATCGAGAAGGTGGTGGAGACGCTCGTCGAAGCCGTCGCGCTCGTCTTCCTGGTAATGCTCCTCTTCCTGCAGAACATCCGCTACACCATCATCCCGACGCTGGTCGTGCCGGTCGCCCTTCTCGGCACCTGCGCGGTGATGCTGGCGATGGGCTTTTCCATCAACGTGCTGACGATGTTCGGCATGGTGCTGGCGATTGGCATCCTCGTCGACGATGCGATCATCGTCGTCGAGAATGTCGAGCGCATCATGTCGGAAGAGGGGCTGACGCCGAAGGAGGCGACCCGCAAGGCGATGAAGCAGATCACCGGCGCCGTCATCGGCATCACGCTGGTGCTCGCCTCGGTCTTCATTCCGATGGCCTTCTTCCCGGGGGCAGTCGGTGTCATCTATCGCCAGTTCAGCCTGACCATGGTGGTCTCGATCCTGTTCTCGGCGCTGCTCGCGCTGTCGCTGACGCCGGCGCTCTGCGCAAGCTTCCTGAAACAGGTGCCGAAGGGTCATCATCACGCCAAACGCGGCTTTTTCGGCTGGTTCAACCGCGGCTTCGACCGGACCTCTCGCGGCTATACGCGCGTCGTTGGCGGCCTCGTCGCCCGCACCGGCCGCCTGATGCTCGTCTATCTGGCCCTGCTTGCGGGCCTCGGCTGGGCCTTCCTCCAATTGCCCTCCTCCTTCTTGCCGGACGAGGACCAGGGCTATGTCATCGTCATGATGCAACTGCCCTCGGAAGCGACGGGCAACCGTACGACCGAGGTGATCGAACAGGCGGAGCAGATCTTCGGCCAGGAGCCGGCGGTCAATCGAATCGTTGCCATCAATGGCTTCTCCTTCTTCGGCACCGGCCAGAATGCGGGGCTTGCCTTCGTGACGCTGAAGGACTGGAGCGCGCGCGACGCCGACAATTCGGCCCAGGCGATCGCCGGCCGCGCGACAATGGCGATGAGCCGGATCAAGGACGCGATCAGCTTCGCGCTGTCGCCGCCGGCGATCCAGGGCCTCGGCACCACCGGCGGCTTCTCCTTCCGCCTGCAGGATCGCGGCGGTCTTGGCGAAACGGCGCTTGCGGAAGCGCGCGACCAGCTTCTCGGGCTTGCCGCACAGAGCAAGGTCGTGACCGGCGTTCGCTTCGAGGGCATGCCCGATGCCGCGCAGGTCAGCGTCACCATCGACCGCGAGAAGGCCAACACCTTCGGGGTGACCTTTGCCGACATCAACTCGACGATCTCGACCAATCTCGGCTCGTCCTATGTCAACGACTTCCCGAATGCCGGCCGCATGCAGCGCGTGACGGTGCAGGCGGACGAGATGAAGCGCATGCAGACGGCGGACCTCCTCAACCTCAATGTCCGCAATACGAACGGCGGCATGGTCCCGCTCTCCGCTTTTGCAACGGTCGAGTGGATCAAGGCACCGACGCAGACCGTCGGCTATAACGGCTATCCCGCCGTCCGCATCAGCGGCAATGCGGCGCCCGGCTACTCCTCCGGCGATGCCATCGCCGAAATGGAACGCTTGGCCGGCGAGTTGCCGGCGGGTTTTGGTTATGAATGGACTGGGCAATCGCTGCAGGAAATACAGTCGGGCACCCAGGCGCCGCTGCTGATCGCGCTCTCCTGTCTGCTCGTCTTCCTTTGCCTGGCGGCACTCTACGAAAGCTGGTCGATCCCCGTCTCGGTGATCATGGTCGTGCCGCTCGGCGTAATCGGTGCGGTGCTGGCGGTGACGATGCGCGACATGCCGAACGACGTCTATTTCAAGGTCGGCCTGATTGCGATCATCGGGCTCTCGGCGAAGAACGCCATCCTGATTATCGAGTTCGCAAAGGAACTCAGGGATCAGGGCAGGTCGCTGATCGACGCCACCATGGAGGCGGTGCACCTGCGCTTCCGCCCCATCCTGATGACCTCGCTCGCCTTCACGCTCGGCGTGGTTCCGCTGGCGGTCGCGACGGGCGCAAGCTCTGCCAGCCAGCGCGCCATCGGCACCGGCGTCATGGGGGGCATGATTTCGGCGACGGTGCTGGCGATCTTCTTCGTTCCCGTCTTCTTCGTGTTCATCATGAAGATTTTCGCACGCAGGAAAGCCGCGGACGCGGCGCCTGAGACCGGCTCCGCAAGCCCCGCCGAATAGGGCATGTTCGCGGCCCGTCCTCAACGGCGGGCCGCTTTACCGCGCCGCGCCCCCTCATTGGACGTGCGGCACTACGGCGCCGCGCGGCGCTGTATGAAAACTGCAGGTCTTTGTCCTTGAAGCGAGCGGCATTTGAGGAGAGATGCAGTCAAGGAGACTGCCATGCGCCGAACCAAGGCCGATGCCGATGCGACCCGGAAGAAGATCCTGAACGCCGCCGAGCGCATGTTTTACGAAAAAGGCGTCTCCAATACGACACTCGAGCAAGTGGCGAGTGAAGCGGGGGTCACGCGCGGCGCCGTCTACTGGCATTTCGCCAACAAGACGGATCTTTTCCTGGCGCTCTACGAAGCGGTGCCGCTGCCCCATGAGGACATGATCGTGCGCGACATCGAGGCCGAAGCGTTCGACACGCTGGCCATCGTCGAAAGGGCCACCGGTGATTGGCTCGAGACGCTCGCCAGGGACGAGCAGCGACAGCGCATCCTTTCGATCATGCTCCGCTGCGACTACGACCGCGCCATGTCGGCCGTGCTGGCAAAGCAAAGGGAAATCGACGAGCGGCACAATACCATGCTCGAACTCGCCTTCTCTCGCGCGCAGGAGAGAGGGCAGTTGCAAGAGCGCTGGACGCCCGCCTCTGGCGTCCGCGTTCTGCACTGGATGATGATGGGGCTGTGCACCGACTGGCTGCTCTTCGGCCGTAGCTTCGACCTCGTGGCAGAGGGGCGCGAGGCGCTTCGGCGCCTCTTTTCAGGTTTCAGGTGCGAGGGGACGAGCCGATCGGCATTCTCGGCCGAGCGTGTTGAGGATCCGCGATAGCCGCTTACGCGTGTGCGAGCCTTCGACCTCCTGCCTTCAAAAACTTATGCCGCTAGAACTCTGACAGCCGCACTGACGATGTCGTCCTGGGTTGCCGGTTTGTCGATCAGCACGGCGTCACCCCACTTCCTTTGCATCTCGGCGGTCAATTTTTGCCCGCTATAGAACAGGAACGGGATGCCTCGGTCGGCGAGCAGGTCACTCACCGCCTCCGTCGTCGCCGTTCCTAGCCGGATATCAAGAATCGCTATAGAAACCGGCTCGCTCCCAGCTGCCTGCAAAGCCTCTGGAAGCGTCATGAACGGCCCGATGATCTCGGCCCCGGCGTCGCGAAACGCCGCTTCGAGGTCGAGAGCGATGAGAATCTCGTCCTCGGCAATCAGGATCCTGATGCCTTGTAGCGGGCGATGCTCGTCAATCTTCCGCTCCATTGTTCTGGGTCTCCGGAAGCTCGATGTCGATCGTGCAGACCATCCCGCCCGGCCGAAAATCTCGGTGGACCGTCGTTCCCGGCAAACTCTTCTCGATCAGAACCCCGCCAAAACCAGCATGGTCCGGCGGCTTCACCGGCGGCCCGCCACGTTCCTCCCAAGTAACCGCCACACGTCGCCCGTTGTTCCGAAGTTTCCAGGTGAGAATCACCTGGCCGTCCTCCGTCGCGAAGGCTCCGTATTTTGCCGCATTGGTGGCAAGCTCGTGGAGCACGAGCCCGAAGGGCGTCGCGATGTCGGGCGGCAGCACGACGCTTTCTCCCTCGACCCGCAGCTTCTGCCGGTCGCTGCCCCCATAGGCCTGAAGCTGGCTCAGCGCCAGCTCGCCGAGCTCCGCGCCCCTCCAGTCGGAGGCGACGAGAAGCTTGTGCGCTGCGGCCAGCGCGGAAAGGCGCCCTTCGAATCGCTCGACGAAGTCTTCGCTTGAATCGGCGCTTCTGAGCGTCTGCCGCGCGAGTGACTGGACCACAGCCAGCGTATTCTTCACCCGATGGCTCAGTTCGCTCAAGAGCAACTGCCGCCGTTGCTCCCAGCGCTTGAGCTCCGTAACGTCGCGCGTGCTTTCGAGAACGAGCCGCCGATCGCCGAGCGGGAGAAGCTCGATCTGGCTCTCCACCGTCAGCACCTGGCCATCCTTGGTGGTGTGACGCAATTCACCGCTCCAATGGCCCTTTTCCATTAGCAACTGCCGCAGGGCTTCGAAGGAGGAACCGGGGACGACGGTCTTGAGCAGCTCTTCCTTCTGCTTCCCGAGCGCCTCGTCGCGCGAATAGCCGTAAAGCTCCTCGCTACCGCGGTTCCACTGTTTGATGCCGTCGTCGAAATCCCAAACGAAAATCGGTGAACGGGAAAGCTCGACGAGCCGCATTTCCTGCTCGAGGCGCTGCTTGCTTTCGCGTGCATTCTCCTCGGCGCGGCGGCGCTCGGTGATATCGACGAAAGTCGCCACGACGCCGTCGATCTTGTCGTCGATGGTCCGATAGGGGCGCATGCGCACGAGATACCAGCGGCCATTGCGATTCTTGACCTCACGCTCCACCGGCGCGAGATCTTTCAGCACCGCGTGCGCGTCGTCGGCCAGGCTGGGATAGTCGAGTTGGTGGGTGAAGTCGGTGATCGAACGCCCCTCGTCGTTCTGGGTGACATTGAATATGTCCATCAGCCGCGGCGTGAAGCGTTTGATCCGCAGCGATTGGTTGACGAAGAGCGTCGCGACGTCGGTCGCCGCCATCAGGTTCTGCAGATCGCTGTGGGCACGCGAGATGCTTTCCAGCTTCAGCTTGAGCTCGTTGTTGACCGTCTGCAGTTCCTCATTAATGGATTGAAGTTCCTCCTTGCTCGTCTCGAGTTCCTCGGCCGTCGAACGATATTCCTCGTTCATCGACTGGAGCTCTTCATTGGCCGCACGCAATTCCTCGTTGGCGGCCTCGGACTCTTCCCTCGTCACCCGCAGCCGGCTCTGTGCAAGCTGCAGTTCCTCCTGCAATTGCCGGACTGCCTGGCTCGTCGCCGGGCGGTCGTCGGGTGCCTCGGGCGGCGCACCATCCGCCCCGACCATTGCCTCGCCTTCGACGAACAGGACGAGCGCATGCCGTGCCGAGTCGCCATTCTGGTTGACCGGCTTTACCTGCAGGTAGACACGGTGCGGTTGACCGTCAAGTTGCGCAAGAATCGGCAGGGTCAGGGTGGCTTCGTTGCGCTCGAAGGCGCGATGAAGCGCGGCCCGCAAGTCGAAGCGAAATTCTTCGCGCACGAGATCCGCCGCGTCCGTGCTGACCGGTCCGCCGGAGGGCCGGAGAAAGCGCCCGGCACTTTCCGACAGATGTATTGCTCGGTGACCCTCATCCACCAGAATACTCGGCGGAGCGATCCTCTCGAGCATCTGGCGATGCAGGGCGGCGTCGCTGACATTGCCGGCGGGCGAGGGCAGGCGGGGAACCTGCGGCGCCCGCCCCGCTGTTTGGTGCGCACCAAGCAGCACGGGCAGGGCCGGGCGTCCGGCGCCCGCAACCGAGCGGTAGATGCGTGCCTCCCGGTCAAGCATACGGAAGAGGCCGGCGGGATGATCGGCGCTTTCGGATGATCCGAGGAAGAGGAAGCCGCCGGGGTTGAGCGCGTAATGGAACGTGTTGCAGACCTGCTGTTGCAGTTGCCGGTCCAGATAGATCAGCAAGTTGCGGCAGGAAACCATGTCGAGATGCGAGAAGGGCGGGTCTCTCAGCAGGCTGTGGCTGGCGAAGAGCACGATGTCGCGCAATTCGCGCCGCACCCGGTAGTACTCGCCCTCCCGCTGGAAGTAGCGGCGCAGCCTCTCTTCCGTGAGATCCGCTTCGATCGCCGCCGGGAAGCGCCCCTCACGCGCGATCGAGAGAGCTGACGAATCGAGATCGGAACCAAAGACCTGGATTTCCGGCGTCGCGTCTCGCCGCGCGGCTTCCTCGAGCAAGAGCATGCCGATCGTGTAGGTCTCTTCCCCCGTTGCGCAGGCAGGAACCCAGATCCTGATGCTGCTGCCGGCACTCTTTCCCTCGAACAGTTGCGGAACGACGTTTTCCGCAAGCGATTGGAAAGCGGCCGGATCGCGAAAGAAGGTGGTCACGGAAATCAGGAAATCACTAAAGAGCGCCTGGGCCTCCTCCGGGTTCTCGCGAAGATAGGTGTAGTATTCGCCGAGCGTTTCCTTTCGGGTGACTTGCGCCCGTCGACCGATGCGGCGCAGGATCGTGGCGCGCTTGTACTGGGAGAAATCATGGCCGGTCCTGACGCGCACATGGGCCAGAATGCGGCCAAACATATCCTCGTCGCCCGAATGGCCTTGGGTGGATTCGACAGTGGCTCGTGTTGCGATCAGTTCGCTGAGCCGATCGGGAACCTCGCGGATCGGCAGCACGAAGTCGGCAGCTTCCGTGGCGATGGCGTTGCGCGGCATCGAGGCGTATTCCGCCTCGTCCGGATCCTGAACGAGCACGATGCCGCCGGCCTCCTTGACCGCTTTTACACCGATTGCGCCATCCGACCCCGCGCCGGTGAGAACGATGGCGAAAGCGGTTCCGTCATGCTGTTCCGCGAGAGATCGGAAGAAGAGGTCGATCGGCGCCCGATGCGCTTGCGGTTCCTCAAAAGGAAGCGCGGCTATCCTGCCGTCGGCGAGTTTCAGCCGCCGATTGGGCGCGATGACATAGACGTGGTTGCTCTCAAGGCGCGCCTCGCCTTCAACCTGTTTCACTGGCATGGGCGTGCGTAGTGCTAGAATATTGGCCAGCTCGCTCCTCGCGTCGGGATCCAGGTGGAGGATCACGACAAAGGCGGCACCCGTATCGTCGGGCATCTGGTCGAAGAAGGTCTGGAGCGCGTGGACGCCACCTGCCGAAGCCCCGATCCCGACGATCGGCGGATTCTCTTCCTGCTCCATCCTTCACCTCCCCGGCAGCCTCGCGTCGCGATTCTCGTCGATCGCTGCTCGCGGGGCGAGATTCTCGGCAAATTGCAAAGCCGGAATAGCGGCAATTCTACACCCGGCGGACGTCTCTGGCACCACTCATATAACGGCCGATGCGTTACGGCCAACACAGACATGGGAGAATCTTCCTGACGAAGGCATCGACTTGCGCGTCCTCAGGTCGCGTGGGTTCGTATGGGAATTTTGCCATCGAACTTATGGGCCAACTGCGCGTTGTGGGTGAAATGGAGCAATGTCATGGGCCGCCGCGACGTCATAGCCATAGGGGGGTCGCTGGGCTCGGTCGATGCCGTCAAGCAGCTTCTTCGTGATCTTCCTGCCGATTTTGATGCCGCTGTTTTCGTCGTCATTCATGTCGGCGCCAGCGGCAAGGATTTGCTTGCCGGAATATTCAACGATCGCGCGGCGATCCCCGTGCGCACCGCGACCGATGGCGAACCGGTACAGCCCGGCCGCGCCTACGTTGCGCCCGCGGATAACCATCTCCTCGTTATGGACGGCACTGTGCGATTGGGCCGCGGCCCGCGCGAAAATCTTGCCCGACCGGCGGTCGATCCTCTCTTTCGTTCTGTCGGCATGAGTTTCGGCCCGGGAGCGATCGGTCTCATCCTTACGGGAATGTTGAACGATGGGGCCGCGGGACTGGCCGACCTCAAGCGATGCGGCGGCGTAGCCGTGGTCCAGAACCCGGCGGATGCCGTTGCTCCCGACATGCCGCTTGGAGCGCTCTCGGCGGCGGAGGTCGATTATCGCGCTCCGCTCTCGGACCTGCCGTCGTTGCTTGCCAAGCTGGCCGGCGAAGAAGCAGGGCAGGCGGTGCCCGTGCCGGACGATGTTCGGTTGGAGGTCGATATCGCCCTCGGCCGCCGCGCCGACCCCGCGAAGATCAGTGTCATTGCCGACCCGGTGCAATTGTCGTGTCCCGCCTGTGGCGGGGTTCTTTCGCAGGTGAGATGATCGCCGCCATTGCGGTTCCGCTGTCAGGTCGGACATGCATTCACCTCCTCAATACTGGCGGAGACGAGCGAGAATACCGTCGACGAGGCGATGAGGACCGCGCTTCGGATTATCGAGGAACGCGTGACGCTCAGCGAGAAGATGGCCGATGACGCGCGCCGCAGCGGCCTGGACGCGGCCGAAGCCGCGTACCGACGGCGGGCCGAGGAAGCCCGTGAGCATGCGGAGGTGCTGCGTCGCACCTTGATCGAAAAGAAAGCGGCACCGCCGGCCGATGAAGTCGAGACGGCGGAGTAGGGAATTTATGTCCGGCCGAAATCGTCTAGCGCATCCGCCAGAAAGCTCGATGCGCTGTAGCGTCTAGTGCGCCTCGTCCCAGTTGTGTGCTGCGCGCGCGTCGACTTTCAGCGGCACCTTCATGCTCAGCGCCGGCATCGCGGCGTTCTCCATCACCGAGACGATCACCGGAATGGCGCGCTCGATCTCGCCGTCCTCCACCTCGAAGATCAGTTCGTCGTGAACCTGAAGCAGCATTCGGGCGGTAAGCTTCGCCTCCTCGAGCGCCGGCTCCATCTTGACCATGGCCCGGCGGATGACGTCGGCGGCTGACCCCTGGATCGGGGCGTTGATCGCGGCGCGTTCGTTGAAGGCGCGCATCGAGGGGTTGGAGGAGCGGATATCCGGATAATGGGCTCGACGCCCGAAGATCGTTTCCACATACCCGTGCTCGCGCGCGAAGGCCTTGGTGCTCTCCATGTAGTCGCGGATGCCGGGGAAGCGCTCGAAATACCGCTTGATGTAATCGCCCGCTTCCGACCGTTCGATCGACAGCTGGTTTGCGAGGCCGAAGGCGGATATGCCGTAGATGATGCCGAAATTGATCGCCTTGGCGCGGCGGCGGATCTCGCTTGGCATGCCTTCGACAGGAACGCCGAACATTTCGGAGGCGGTCATCGCATGGATGTCGACCCCGTCCGCGAAGGCCTGGCGCAGCTGCGGGATGTCCGCCACATGCGCGAGAACCCGAAGCTCGATCTGGCTGTAGTCCGCCGAGACCAGCTTATGCCCCGGCGTCGCGATGAAGGCCGTGCGGATACGGCGCCCCTCGGCGGTCCTCACCGGAATATTCTGCAGGTTCGGCTCCGAGGAGGAGAGGCGGCCGGTCGTCGTCGCGGCCAGCGCATAGCAGGTGTGGACCCGCTTCGTTTCGGGATGCACGAAACCGGGGAGCGCATCCGTATAGGTCGATTTGAGCTTGGTGAGCTGGCGCCAGTCGACAATCTTGCGCGGCAGTTCGTGGCCGATCGCGGCCAGATCCTCGAGCACCTGGGCGGAGGTCGACCACTGGCCGGTCCTGGTCTTTGAACCGCCGGGCAGGCCCATCTTGCCGAACAGGATGTCGCCGAGCTGCTTCGGCGAGCCGATGGTGAAGCTTTCGCCCGCCAGCCGGTAGATCTCGTCCTCGAGCGCCGCCGCCCCCTGCGCCAGCTCCCCGGAGAGGCGCGAGAGGATCTGGCGGTCGACGGTGATGCCGCGCTCCTCCATCCGCGCGAGAACCGCGATGAGCGGCCTTTCGAGCCGCTCGTAAACGCGCGTCAGGCCTTTGGCGGCAAGCCGCGGCTTCAGCACGTGCCACAGCCTCAGCGTGACGTCCGCATCCTCGGCCGCATAGGCGGTCGCCTTGTCGATCTCGACGAAGTCGAAGCTCACGGCAGCCTTGCCGCTGCCGGCTATGTCCTTGTAGGCGATCGGTGTGTGGCCGAGCCAGCGTTCCGAGAGCGAATCCATCCCATGCGCGCCGGTGCCGGCATCGAGCACATAGGACATCAGCATCGTGTCGTCGAAACTCTCGACGGTGATGCCGTGCCGCCTCATGACGAGGTAATCATATTTCAGGTTCTGCGCCACCTTGAGAACGGAAGGGTCCTCGAGAAGTATCTTTAGCCGGCTCAAGGCCTCGCCAGCCGGTACCTGGTTTTCGACGAGGCCGCCGCCCAGCAGATCGCCGACGCCGCTCTTGTGAATGAGCGGCACATAGGCGGCACGGATCTTCGTGCCGGACGGGCCGTTACCGTAATTGGCGATCGCCAGCGAAAAGCCGACGAGATCGGCCCGCATCGGATCTAGCGAGGTCGTCTCCGTGTCGAAGCCGACAAGCCCCGCGTCGCGCCCGGCGGAAATCCAGCGGTCGAGCGTGTCGAGATCGCGGATCGTCACATAGCTGGCAGGATCGAAGGGCGCCTTGGCGAAGATGTCGGCGCGCGTCTGCGCCAAATCCTGCGGTGTCGCCCCAGTGGCGTCGACATCGCCCCTGCCGGCGGCAAAAGATACCGCCGCCTTTGCCGCGTCTCCGCGCGGCGGGGCGGCACTCGACGAACCGGGCGACGGCGGCGGGCCGGCGGCCTCGCCGGCGTCGAGATCCGGACCATGCGCCTCGGCGCCCCACTCGACCGGCACGTGAGCCGCCTCGATCGCCTCCGCATCCGTCTCGGTGGCGGCCGCGACGCGGCGCGTCAGCGTGTTGAACTCCATCGCCTTGAGAAAGGCGATGAGCTTCGGACCGTCCTGCGAATCGAGCCTGAGATCGTCGAGGTCGACGTCGAGCGGCGTGTCCCTCTTCAAGGTGACCAGTTCGCGCGACAGCCGCGCCCTTTCGGCATTGGCGATGATCGACTCGCGCCGCTTCTGCTGCTTGATCTCGCCCGCACGGGCAAGCAGCGTGTCGAGGTCGCCATAGGCCTCCAGAAGCTGGGCTGCCGTCTTCGGTCCGATGCCGGGGATGCCCGGCACGTTGTCGGTCGAATCGCCGGTCATCGCCTGGAGGTCGATCATCTTCTCCGGCGGTACGCCCCATTTCTCGATGACGTCGGGAATGGTGATCTGCTTGTCCTTCATGCTGTCATACATCGACACCTTCGGCGTCACGAGCTGCATGAGGTCCTTATCCGACGAGACGATCGTGACGTCGGCGCCCGCCTCCTCGGCGAGGCGCGCATAGGTGGCGATCAGATCGTCCGCCTCATAGCCTTCCTTTTCGATGCAGGGCAGGTTGAAGGCGCGGGTGGCATGGCGAATCAGTCCGAATTGCGGGATGAGGTCTTCCGGCGGCGCGGTGCGGTTCGCCTTGTACTGGTCGTAAAGCACGTTGCGGAAGGTCTTCGAGGAATAGTCGAAGATCACCGCGAAATGCGTCGGCGTCACGCCGACGGAGGTGTCGCGCGCATCCGTCAGCAGCTTCCACAGCATGTTGCAGAAGCCGGCCACCGCATTGACCGGCAGGCCGTCCGATTTGCGGTTGAGCGGCGGGATGGCGTGGAACGCCCGGAAGATGAAGCCCGAGCCGTCGACGAGGAAGAGATGATCACCATTTTTCATGTGGGCATGGATAGCGCGGGGGGAAAGAAAGGTCCATTGCGGTTTTGCTTGTAGCCATCGTCGGCAATCGCCATTTCCAGTGCATCGCAGCGGCCGTGGCTCTCACGCAAACGTTACGCATTTGTAATGCGCGATTCAGTCGGGCAATCCTTGAAAAGCCACATTTGAATCCTCAAATCATCGACACCGGCACCCAAATGATGCCGTCGTCTGGTGATTGGCCTGTCCCCCGCCCGCACCAGATGTGGACAAAGGCCTTATCCCCCTCTCCGGGCCTTTGTCCCGCTTTCACAAAGCCGCCACGGTGCCGCCTCCGCGCCGTGGCGGTTTTCGGTTTGGCCTTGCGCGGCTTCAGGGGCGGATACTTGCCTCTTTGTAACTTGTCTTCGCCGGCGTTCGCGCGTACGCATTAGGCCATGGCCTTCAATCGTATGGAATCTGCGAGCTATCTGGCCAGCCTGCTGGCAAAGAGCTTCTCTCGCGCTCTGCAGGAGCGAGGGCAGAAGCTTGGCTTCGCGCCGGGGCAGTTTCCCATTCTGCTGGAATTATGGGCCGAGGACGGCCTCACGCAGAAGCAGTTGCTCGAGCGCATCGACGTGGAGCAGGCGACTATGGCCAACACGCTTGCCCGTATGGAGCGCGACGGCCTCATCGTCCGCCGCAAGCACCCGAGCGACCGGCGCTCCCAGCAGATATTCCTCACCGATCGCGCCCGCGAAATCGAGGCGGCTGCGAAGGAAGCGGCCGCCGCCGCGGAGCAGTCGCTGCTTTCCGGCTTCCGCCGTTTCGAGAAGGAGCTCATGCTCGAATATATGCGCATGGCGCTCGCCAATTCGCCGCGTGGCAACGGCGCCTCCTGAGGCCGCCCTCCATCCCTCGCAAGTCCTTGAACCCATCTTTCGTGCTCGCCGAAAAGGCGGTTCCGCCTTTAGGGCCGATGCGCTAGGTTCGCCGGCGACACCCACCCAAGGATTCGCATGATGGCAGATATCACCCCGGTCCTCGAACGCGCAGACGCAAATCTCCCGGAAAGCCTCGAACGCCTCTTCGACCTCCTCCGCATGAAGTCGATCTCCACCGATCCGGCCTACAAGACCGAATGCCGCAAGGCGGCCGAGTGGCTGGCCCGGGAGTTGCAGGCGCTCGGCTTCGATGCCGCCGTGCGCGACACGCCCGGCCATCCGATGGTCGTCGGCCATCACCCCGGCGAAAGGCCGGACGCACCGCATCTGCTCTTCTATGGCCATTACGACGTGCAGCCGGTCGATCCGCTGGAGCTTTGGGAAGCGCCGCCTTTCGAACCGGGGTTCAAGGAGGTGGAGCCCGGCCGAAAGGTTATCACCGGCCGGGGCACGTCCGACGACAAGGGGCAGTTGATGACTTTCGTCGAGGCGCTGCGCGCCTATAAGGAGACCAAAGGGGCGCTTCCCTGCCGAATCACCATTCTCTTCGAGGGCGAGGAGGAGTCCGGCTCGCCGTCGCTCAAGCCCTTCCTCGAGGCCAATGCCGATGAACTCAAGGCCGACTACGCGCTGATCTGCGACACCGGCATGTGGGACCGCGAAACGCCGGCGATCTCGGCGGGGCTGCGCGGCCTGGTCGGCGAGGAGATCATCGTCCGGGCGGCGGATCGCGATCTGCATTCCGGCCTTTACGGCGGTGCGGCGGCAAACCCGATCCATATCCTCGCCGACATCCTGGCCGGGCTGCACGACGAGACCGGCCGCGTCACGCTCGAGGGTTTTTACGAAGGCGTCGAAGAAACGCCCGCCGAGGTCAAGGCGACCTGGGAAAACCTCGAGAGTGCGGCGGAGAAGCTTCTCGGCGAGGTCGGGCTCTCCGTGCCTTCCGGCGAAAAGGGCCGATCGGTGCTCGAACTGACCTGGGCACGCCCGACGGCGGAGGTCAACGGCATTGTCGGCGGCTATACGGGCGATGGCTTCAAGACGGTAATTGCGGCCCAGGCCTCCGCCAAGGTTTCGTTTCGCCTCGTCGGCAGCCAGGATCCGGTGAAGATCCGTGAGAGCTTCCGCGCCCATGTGCGCGCTGGAATCCCGGCGGACTGCTCCGTCGAGTTCCACCCGCACGGCGCTTCGCCGGCGATCCACCTGGCTTACGATTCGGCGCTGCTCAACACGGCCAAGGCCGCGCTTTCGCAAGAATGGCCGAAGCCCGCCGTCGTCATCGGCATGGGCGGGTCGATCCCGATCGTCGGCGATTTCCAGAGCATGCTCGGCATGGAATCTCTGCTCGTCGGTTTCGCCCTTGCCGACGACCGCATTCACTCGCCGAACGAGAAATACGAGCTTGCATCCTTCCACAAGGGCATCCGCTCCTGGATCCGCATATTGGACGCGCTGGCGGCGTGAGCCCGCGTGGCCCACTGCGCCGCGCACTTCCCAATGCGGCCAACAAACTCATGGGAGCGCGCGATGGCGTGATCGCTGCTTGACCTGCAGCGTGTGGGATGCTTCCCTTTTTAGAACAAACAAGAATGGGTACCGGGCTATTGGCAAGGGCGACCGAAAAAACGCGCTCCGGGCGCGATCTTTTCAAAATGCAGCGCGAAGATGACGGTTCCGGCCTCGCTCCGACCCGTGGTGGCCTCTTCGATCCAGCCCGTGAACCGATGCCGGTATGAAACGGGTGCAGAGATATTTCTGGCCCGTTGTCGGGCTGGCGGCGATTCTCCTGTCGGTAAATGCGCTCTATCACGAGCTGCGCGGCCTCTCCCTCGACGCGTTCATCGCGAGTTTCCAGGCCATATCCTTGCGCAGCTGGCTGCTGGCGATCGGGTCGACCCTGATCGCCTATGCGGCGCTGGCCCTCTATGACCGGCTGGCCCTCGACCATCTCGGCCACCGCATCTCGCTTTGGTTCATCACGGTGTGCTCGTTCACGACTTACGCGCTGTCGCACAATCTCGGCGCATCGGTGTTTTCCGGGGCGGTGGTGCGCTATCGGGCCTATCGGTCGAAGGGACTGACGCCCGGCGAAATCGGGGTGCTCGTCGCCTTCTGCTCATTCACCTTCGCCCTCGGCACGCTGATGCTGTCGGCGATCGTGCTGCTGTTGAGGCCCAACATCATCGAGCGTTTCTCGGAGTTCCTGCCGATCGAGATGTCGCTGACGACCGGCGGCCTCATCCTCGCGCTCATCGGCCTCTATGTCCTGGGAAGCCTGATCGGGCTACGGCCGGTGCACACGCGCTGGTTCCAGCTGCAATATCCCCGGCCTTCGATCGTCGCGAGGCAGCTGATCATCGCTCCGGTCGAACTTCTCGGCGCCGCGGGGATCATCTATTTCGCGCTGCCGGAGGCCGCCAATCCGGGCTATATCGTCGTCCTCGGGATATTCCTCGCCTCCTTCTCGGCCGCCCTGCTCTCGCATGCGCCGGGCGGCCTCGGCGTGCTCGAACTGGTCTTCATAGCCGCCTTGCCGGAGGTCGACCCCGCCGACGTGCTCGCCGCGCTCGCGATCTTCCGCTTGCTCTACCTGCTTATCCCCTTCGTCATGGCGCTTGTCGTCATCTTCGTCTTCGAGCACTCGCGACTTCTCGAGCAGCGAAACGAAACGGGGCCGTAGGCCGCCTGCGGCGCGGTCTTATCAGGCGTGCAAAGGTTCGTTGCAGGCGACGCCACCTACCCGGCGATCCGGCGGATATGGTGATAGAGCGCCCGAATCGCCTGGGCCTCGCCGCCGACCGGCGAATGCGGACGCTCCGCCTGAGCCCAGCCGAAGATGTCGAAATGTACCCAGCTCCTGGCATTCGTGACGAAGCGCTTTAGGAACAGCGCTGCGGTGATCGAACCGGCCATGCCGCCCGAGGGAGCGTTGGTCAGATCCGCGATGCGGGCGGAAATGTCCTTGTCGTAGCCCATATGGAGCGGCATGCGCCACATCGGGTCGTCGGCCGTAAGGCTTGCCTCGGTCAGGTCCTGCGCCAGTTCTTCGTCGTCGGTGAAGAAGGGCGGCAGATCGGGGCCGAGCGCAACGCGGGCCGCACCCGTCAGCGTCGCCATGTCGACGATGAGGTCGGACGTCTCCTCGTCGGCATAGGCGAGCGCATCGGCCAGGATCAGCCGGCCCTCGGCATCGGTGTTGTCGATCTGCACCGTCAGGCCCTTGCGGCTCCTGTAGATGTCGCCCGGACGGAAGGCGTTGGAGGAAATCGAATTCTCGACGACGGGAATGATCAGGCGCAGGTCGACCTTCAGCTTCGCGTCCATGATCATCAGCGCCAGGCCCATGACATTGGCAGCGCCGCCCATGTCCTTCTTCATCAGGAGCATCGAGGAGGCCGGCTTGATGTCGAGGCCGCCCGTGTCGAAGCAGACGCCCTTGCCGACGAGCGTTACCCGCCTGTGGCCCTTCTTGCCCCAGCGCAATTCCAGAAGCCGCGGCGCTTCGGCGCTGGCGCGGCCGACCGTGTGCACCAGCGGGAAATTCTGCGTGAGCAAGGCTTCGCCTGATATCACCGAGACGTCCGCCTTGTAGTGGCCGGCGAGAGCGCGGAAGGCTGCCTCCAGCGCCTCCGGTCCGAGGTCGTTGGTCGGCGTATTGATGAGGTCGCGCGCCAGAAAGACGCCGGCGAGCTGCCGTTTGATGTCGCTGGCGTCCGCATCGGCCGGTATCGACAGCGTCGGCGCCTCCGCCTTCGGCTTCTTGTAGCGCTCGAAACGGTAGGAGCCGAGGCCATAGCCGAGCGCCAGCCGATTCGCGGTCAAGGGCGCCGTCTCTATATGCCATTTGCCGGCCGGCAGCGCGCGGGCGAGCTTGCCCGTCAGGAAAGGCGCGTCGGAGGGATTGGAGCCGAGACCGAACAGCGCGCCGCCAAGATGGCCGTCTGCCGAGGGAATGAGGAGTACCGCACCGCGTTCCGCCTTGAACCCGGCCTTGCGCGCCCAGTCGAGGGCGATCGGGTCGATCGATCCCGTCTCGATATGCGCCGGCGTCACCGCGAAGATCGGCAGCGTCTTGCCGTTGCCGGTGCTGAACGGCGACGGCCGTTCGATGAATTGATAGGGGGCCATGGACTTCCTCGATTGGTGGTATGGATCGATGCGATTAACGCTCTGTTAGGGTTAACAGATTATTGCTGGAGTGAAAGTTGCGCCGTCGTTGTTGGAGTTCCGGGGCGAAGCGATCGGGGGCGGGCAAGGGTAAGCGGCCACTGGCCTGCAGCCGCTCTGAACACTTGGAATCGATCACGATGTTTCGGTTTTGCCTGAAATCGTGGTCCGGGGCACCGACTGATGACGACACCACATATCCTCTCCGCCTATCTTCGTGGCCTGGCTCAGGGAACTGCCGTCGCAATCCTGGCGATCTCGGTTGCAGGCTGTGCCGGACAGCAGGGCAAGAAGGAACTGACAACCGGTTCCATTCCGAAGCTTTCGAAACCGGTCGCCGCGATGAACGCCAGCGAACTCACGGCTGCGGCGGAAAACATCGGCCAGGCCTATGAACGCAATCCCAAGGATCGCGACGCGGGTCTCAACTATGCCAATCTGCTGCGCATGACCGGGCGTAACGAACAGGCGCTCGCAGTCATGCAGCAGGTAGCGATCAACCACCCGACGGATCGTGAGGTCCTCGGCGCCTATGGCAAGGCGCAGGCGGCGGCGGGGCAGCTGGAACAGGCGCTGGCGACGGTCAAGCGCGCCCAGACGCCCGATCGCCCCGATTGGAAACTGAAGTCGGCGGAAGGCGCGATCCTGGACCAGCTCGGCCGCTCCTCCGAGGCGCGGCTGCGCTATCGCGAGGCGCTGGACCTGGAGCCCAACGAGCCCTCCGTGCTCTCCAATCTCGGCATGTCCTACCTGCTGACGAAGGATCTGAAGACGGCGGAGACCTATCTCCGCTCGGCCGTTGACCAACCCGCCGCCGACAGCAGCGTCCGACAGAACCTCGCTTTGGCCATCGGCCTTCAGGGACGCTTTCAGGAAGCCGAAACGATCGCGCGGCAGGAACTGACCCCCCAGCAGGCGGCGGCGAATGTCGCCTATCTGCGCTCGATGCTGTCGCAGAAGGGCGCCTGGAACCAACTCGCCAAGGCGGACGATGGGAATACGAACTGACGATTGTGTGTCCGTGCGGGGGGCCACTTCGATGTGCTACGATCATTGCGCGCCTGATATGTCGCCTGATGGTCAGGGAAGTTGCCGCAACTGCCCAGTCCCCTCCTGGTCGTCGTCAGGCTTGCGCCTGGATCCTCGGGTCAAGCCCGAGGATGACGGAAAGAGGGGCGTCGGCAATGTCTCTTCACAGCGAATGTGCCGCCGCCTTCCCTGGTCTGCTGCAGGGCGGTCGTCAGTCTTTCGGCGGAGAGCGGGCGCTGATAGGCGGTTACAGGCTTTCGCGACCACCTCTCCACGGCGTCATCCTCGGGCTTGACACGAGGATCCAGACGCAAGCTCTGGGATGGCGATCAACCATTCCGCGGCCAGCCACCTTCGAAGTCGTCGCCTCAGAACTTATCCGCCACCTGTATGCCCGCGGGGCCGAGGATAACGGCGACGAGGACGGGCAGGAAGAACAGGATCATCGGCACCGTCAGCTTCGGCGGCAGGGCGGCGGCCTTCTTCTCCGCGGCGGTCATGCGCTGGTCGCGGCTTTCCTGCGCGAGCACGCGCAGCGCCTGGGCAATGGGCGTGCCGTAGCGATCTGCCTGGATCAGCGCCTGCATCACCGATTTGACTTCCTCGAGCCCCGTGCGCATGCCCAGGTTTTCCAGCGCGACGCGTCGATCCGGCAGGAAGGAGAGCTCCGCCGTCGTCAGCACCAGTTCTTCCGCGAGCTGCTGAGACTGGGCGGCGATTTCGTCTGCGACGCGGCGCAGGGCGATTTCCATCGAGACGCCCGATTCCACGCAGATGAGCAGAAGATCGAGCGCATCCGGCCATGCGCGGCGGATCGAATGCTGCCGTTTGGAGATCGCGTTGGCGATGAAGATGTTCGGCGCGTAGAAGCCGAGGTAGCCGAAGCCGATGGTGAACAGCAGCCGCATCATCGTCGGCTTTTCGGCAAAGTTGCCGAGCACGAAAATATAGACGACCGCGGCCACCAGAAACAGGAAGGGCAGGCAGAAGCGGGCGAAAAGAAACGTATTCAGCGCATTCTGCGAGCGATAGCCGGCCGTCTTCAACCGATTGACCGTATTCTCGTCCACCAGCGCCTTCCTGAGGTTCAGCCGTTCGACGATCTGCCGCACCGAGGTGTTTTGCTGCGACCTGAGGCTGGCGCGGCTGCTGGACGCCTCGGCGTTGAGACGAGAGCGTTCGCGGGCGCGAATCTGCTCGCGTTCGGTGGCGACGGCCTTCATCCGCTTCGCGAGATCCCCGCGCTCCAGGAAGGGAACGGCGAGCGAATAGAAGGTCGCGAGCACGGCCATCGACACGAGAGCGGCGACGATGATGTTCGGATCGGTCAGTGTGTCTATCCAGCCGTTCACCGTCAGAGCCCTTCAGATGTCGAAATTGATCATGTTGCGCATGACGAGGATGCCGATGCTCATCCACACGGCCGAGGCGCCCATGATGATATGGCCGCGCGGGTCGGTGAAAAGGACCATCATGTAGTCCGGCGATGTCAGGTAGACGAGCAGCGAAACGATGAAGGGCAGCGCGCCGATGATGGCTGCGGAAGCCTTGGCCTCCATCGACAGGGCGCTGACCTTCGCCTTCATCTTCTTGCGCTCGCGCAGCACCTTGGAGAGGTTACTCAGCGCCTCGGAAAGGTTGCCGCCGGCCTGCGCCTGGATGGCGATGACAATGGCGAAGAAGTTCACCTCCGGTAGGGGAACGCTCTGGATCATGCGGGCGCAGGCTTCCGGAACGTTGAGGCCCACCTGCTGGGATTCGACGACGCGGCGGAACTCCGTCTTCACCGGCTCCTGTCCGTCGCTGGCGATCAGCCGCAACGCATCGTTCAGCGGCAGACCGGACTTGATCGAGCGGACCATGACGTCGAGCGCATTCGGGAACTCGTTGAGAAACTTCATGCAGCGGCGCTTGACCAGGAAGCCGACCGTCCAGCGCGGCAGGCCGGCCGCGGCAATCAGCCCGACGCCGAGCGCGATCCACGGGCCGGCGCCGGCAAGCAGGACGAAGAACAAGGCGACGAAGCCGAAAAGCGCGCTGAAGACGTAGAATTGCGTCAAGGAGATCCTGAGATCGGCCTGCATAAGCCGCCCCTTCATCGATGGGGCGGTCTTCGCCGACTTTTCCTGCTGCTTCTTTTCGAGCTCCTTCAGCGAATCCTGCACGGACTTGCGCCGTTTCGACATTTCGTTGACGCGGTCGCGCGCCGCCTTCACGCTGGCCCGGTCGGTTTCCGACGCGCTGACGCGGCGCAGCCGTCCTTCCGCCTTCTTCTCGCTCTCGATGCGGGAATAGAGCACGCCATAGGCAAGCGCCGCCGCCGCGATCGCGACGAGGACGGCCACTGCCAGAACGGTGATGTCTATGCCGAACATCGGTCGGTCTTCTCCTTCGTTAGTGGCAGGCTCCGCTTGCCGCTAATTTTTTTCCATCGCGTCGAGGGTGGCGGCGAGCCGCTTGTCCTCGTTGAAGTAGCGGGCGCGGTCCCAGAAATTCGGCCGGCCGATGCCCGTCGAGACATGGCGACCGATGATCCGCCCGTTGGCGTCCTCGCCATCGATCTCGTAGCGCATGAGGTCCTGGGTGACGATCACGTCGCCTTCCATGCCGGTGACCTCCGTGACATGGGTGATACGGCGCGAACCGTCGCGCAGGCGCGAGGCCTGGATGATGATGTCGACCGATCCCGCGATGATTTCGCGGACGGTCTTGGCCGGCAGCGTATAGCCGCCCATGGCGATCATCGACTCCATGCGGCTCAGGCACTCGCGCGGCGTGTTGGCGTGGATCGTTCCCATGGAGCCGTCGTGACCGGTGTTCATCGCCTGGAGCAGGTCGAAGACCTCCGGTCCGCGCACTTCGCCGACGATGATTCGTTCCGGGCGCATGCGCAGGCAGTTCTTGATGAGATCGCGCATGGTGATCTCGCCCTCGCCCTCGATGTTCGGCGGGCGGGTTTCGAGACGAACGACGTGCGGCTGCTGCAGTTGCAGTTCGGCCGAGTCCTCGCAGGTGATGATGCGCTCGTCGCTGTCGATGTAGCGCGTCAAACAGTTGAGCAGCGTCGTCTTGCCGGAACCGGTGCCGCCGGAAATGACGATGTTGCAGCGGACGCGGCCGATGATCTGCAGGAGTGTCGCGCCCTCCGGGGTGATCGAGCCGAAACGGACGAGCTGCTCCAGCGTCAGCTTGTCCTTCTTGAACTTGCGGATCGTCAGCGCCGTTCCGTCGATCGCCAGCGGCGGCGCGATGACGTTGACACGCGAGCCGTCCGGCAGGCGCGCGTCGCAGATCGGACTCGATTCGTCGACGCGGCGGCCGACCTGACTGACGATGCGCTGACAGATCGACAGGAGCTGCGCATTGTCGCGGAAACGGATGTCGGATTCCTCGACCTTGCCGGCGACTTCGATGAAGGTCTGGCCGGCGCCATTGACCATGATATCGGCAATGTCGTCGCGCGCCAGCAGCGGCTCGAGCGGGCCATAGCCGAGCACGTCGTTGCAGATGTCGTCGAGCAGTTCCTCCTGCTCGGCGATCGACATTGCGAAATTCTTGATAGTGATGATGTCGTTGACGATGTCGCGGATTTCCTCGCGCGCGCTTTCCGTATCGAGCTTGGCGAGCTGCGACAGGTCGATCGTGTCGATCAGCGCCGAGAAGACCTGCGATTTCGTCGAGTAATAGTCCTCCGCCCGCGGCGAACGCCGGCGTGCGGGCGGAGCGGCGGGCGCGGGCGGCTGGGGACGGGGAGCGGGAGCCGAGGGCTCGCTCAGAACCGGCGCAGCCGCCGGACGCTCCATGACCGCCGACTGTGCGACCGGCATCGACGGCGGAACAGCGGCAGCCTTTCCGCCCATCTTTCCAAACCCTTCATTTCCGCGTTTGCCAAACATCATTTCAATCCGGTTGCTTCATCGATCCTTTGATGCGGGATGCCTATTTCCGGCCAAGTCTCGCCAGGACCTTTCCAAGACTGCCCGTGCGCGCCTTCTTGATGGTGGCGCGGCCGGTCAGGAGATGGGCGAGTTGTGAAAAAGTTTCGGCAGCGGGGGCCTTCCTGTCGATCTCGGCGATCATGCGTCCGCTGTTGGCGGCATTGCCGAAAAGGACCGCGTCGAAGGGGATAATCGCGGCCGCCTCGACCTCGAGCGATTCGCAGAATTCGTTCGGGGCGATCTCCGGTCGCTTGGGCATACCCACCTGGTTGAGGACGAGATGCGGTGCCCGGTCGTTCGGCCGAAGCTTCTTCAGCGCATCGAGCAGGTTCTTGGCGTTCCGAAGATTGGCGAGATCCGGGACGGCGGTGATCACCACCTCGTCGGCTTCCGCAAGCACGGAACGGGTCCAGTCCGACCAGCCATGCGGAACGTCGAGCACCGAGACCGGGGCGCTGCGCTGCAGGATTTCCAGGATCGGCTGGAAGGCGCCGGACTCGAAATCGTAAGCGCGGTCCAGCATGGAGGGCGCGGCGAGCATCGACAGGTGCTCGGAGCATTTGGTCAGCAGGCGATCGAGAAACACCTCGTCCAGCCGGTCCGGGGCGGAGACCGCCTCGGCGATCCCCTGCGGCGGATCCTGGTCGAAGTCGATATTGGCGGTGCCGTAAGGCAGATCGAGATCGGCGAGGATGGTCTCCGTCGAGAAAAGGTTGGAAATGCCCCAGGCGCAATTGTGCGCGATCACCGACGAGCCGCAGCCGCCCTTGGCGCCGATGAAGGCGAGGCTTCGTCCGACGGGCTCGGCCTCCGGATCGACGAAGATCGCCGAAATCGCCGAGAGAATATCCGCCATCGTCACCGGCGCGACCATATATTCGGAAATGCCGTTGCGGATGAGTTCGCGGTAGAGCGCTATATCGTTGTGGCGGCCGATGATGATGACCTTGGTGCTCGGATCGCAGACCTCCGCCAGCGGCGCCAGTTCCGTAAGCAGCGACCTCGGCTCCGTTGCGGTCTCCAGAATGATGAGGTTCGGAGTCGAGACGCTCGCGAACATGTTCGCGGCGACGGCGACGCTGCCGCCGGTGATGCGCAGGCTGACCTTCGCCATGCGGCGGTCCTGGCCGCAGCGCTCCATGAGGCGCTGCATGGCCTCGCTCTCGCAAAAGGCGTGGATCGAAATGCGGGGCAGCGGTCGAAGCTGGTCGAGATCGCCCGGTCGCGCCGCCTCGGCGTGATCCCCCGCTCCATTGTCGATGCTGTATTCAATCGCGTTCATCTCTTTTCCTCGAATAGCCGCGTCCCGGACGATTGCCGCTTCCGAATCCTAATTGTCGCGCCAGCTTTCGATCACTTCTGCGCGCTGCTCGGCGTCGACCGGCGACATCTGGCGCGGACCGATGAGGTCCGTCGGATTGGCGATCTGGGCGGCAAGGTTGGATTGGGTCGCGCAGCCGAAATTGTAGTAATTGCGGTTCTGGACGGTGTTGAGCGTGAGGTCCTCGGGCCACTCGCCGCAGGGGCCCGTCTGCGCGGTGATCGCGACATAGCTCAGGCGAATGGGTGCGGCGTCGCCCGTGGCGGCGGCCTCGTAGCCGGTTTCGATCATCCGGTTCGCCGGCACGCCGGCTGCCGCAAGGATGCGTCGAATGTCCTTGCGGAGCACCTGGGCGGCATGGCTGTTGGCCGAACCGCGCGGCAGCATGATCTGGATGACGCCGCTCGATGCATGGCGATATTCGGCGGCAAAGCCGCGGATCACGTCGCGCGTGCCCTGGGTCAGGTGCCGGTCGCCGGATGCAACCGGAATGTCGATGGCGTGCTCCGCCTCGGCGAGCACGATCGGATGCCTGGTACGGTAGTCGTCGGGTATGGCGCCGGTCGCCTGGTTGTCCCTGGTGCCGCAGCCTGCAAGCAGGCCGGCAAGGATCGCCAGAGCGGCCAGCCGGACGGTCGTGCGGGTCGGAGACATGGGCTTATGCCTTTCCAAACGGTTTTGTGCTGCGTCCTGGTTTTTCATGTCCCGCCCTATTTGTAGATGAAGCCGACATTGCCGTGGTAGCGGCCGGCGGGCGCTTGAGCTTCCGGACGTCCGTAGATCCTGTTGACGCGGCCGAGGAAGAAACTGTCGAGATCGTTGGCCGGATTGAAATTGTCGTCGGGCCTGGACAACGCGCTTCGGGCGACCGGCCGCACCAGATAAGGTGTGGCGATGATAACGAGCTCCGTCTCGTTGCGCTGGAAGTCCTTGCTGCGGAACAGCGTACCGAGAATCGGAATCTTCGAGGCGCCGGGCACGCCCGAAAGAGCCTGGCGGATATTGTCCTGCACCAGGCCGGCGATGACGATCGAGCCGCCCGACGGCAGTTCGACGCTGGTCGAAGCTTCCCGCCGACGGATGCCGAGGAAGGTGTTTCCGGGAATGCCCGGGTTGGCGCTTCCCCAGTTGTTGCCGGTGACAACAGAGCCCTCATAGGTCGGCTCCGATACATTGGTCTCGATCTGCAGGCTTATTCGACCCGCACCAAGAACGACCGGTTTGAAGTTCAACCGGATGCCGTATTCGACGTCGTTGACTTCGCGCTCAACCGTTGGAGAACCGGTGTCGTCGTCGGCCGAGACTTCCTGTGTTCCCGCAAGCCGGAACTCACCGCCCACGTAGAACTTCGCCTCCTGACCGGAGATTGCCGTGAGGCTGGGTTCGGCAAGCGTACGCATGACGCCCGCCTGCTCCATGGCATTCATGTAGCTCGATATGGTCGTCCCGCCGATTGAACCGCGAATTGCGGCATTGGCGAACAAGCTGACCGCATCTCCCAGGTTGGCCGGATTGCGAAAGCCGATGCCGCTTTCACCGTCCGAGACCCGGCCATTGAAGCCAAGCTGCTTCAGCACCTGCCGGCTCACCTCGGCAACGGTGACCTTCAAGGTCACCTGGTCCTCGCCCTCGATCGTCAGCAAATTGACGATCTGCGAGGTTTGGCGGTCTTCGGCGAAAATGTCCGCGTCACCATTGGTGCCCTGCGCCGTGATGCTGCGGGTGGTCGCTTCGCCACCCTTGAGGAACGCACGGGCCAGGTCGATGGCCCTGTTGGAATCCAGCGGCGTGCGCACGGTTCCGGTCAGGACGACGTTGTCGGAGACGATCTCGACCTTGATGTCGGAGTCCGGAATGAAACGGCGCAGGTTCGCCTCGAGTCCGGCGACGTCGCGCTCGACGGCGATCTCGAGGCTGACGATTTCCTCGCCATTCGGGCCAAAGACGAAGATATTCGTCTGGCCGACGGCCTTGCCGAACAGATAGATGCGGCGCGAGGTGCGGGTGATGGCATCGGCGAGCGAGGGATCGGCGACGAGGATGTCATGCGCATCGGTCGGCAGATCGACGACCACCGCCTTGTTGAGGCCGAGATTGACCTTCCTTTTCACCCCCGGCCCGCTTTCGCCAAGCCGGACGACCGAGGAAGCAGCGGCTTGCGCGGCCGGAACAGTCGGCAGCGTGATGCCCGAAAATGCCAGGCAGAAAGACAGGCAGGCCGCGACAGACGCCCGAAATTTGTTTGGATCCCGTTTCACGTTGCGCCCCACTCGATGCTATCTCTGGTTCTGGATTGCGCCATCGGTCTTGACGATGGAGCCCGACTTGATGACCTGGATGCTCGGCTGCCCATCGCCACTGAGCAGGTAGTCGGCCGCGACGGTGTCCGGCTCCTGGGCGTCGGCGACGCTGCGCAGCGCCAGCGATATGCGCTCGGCCATCTGCTGGGCGACGGTCATCACCTTCGATTGCTCCGGCGTCAATTCGAGTGTCGCCGTGGTGCCGAGGACGGATTTGGAGCCGTCTTCCTTCACCTCCACCTGCTGGTCGATCGCCAGCACCCGGACGTTGCTGAGCACCGTTTCGGTCAGGTAGAGCCCGTTGCCGTCGGATTTGCGCACCATGATGACATCGACCCGGTCGTTCGGCAGGATAAAGCCGCCGGCCCCGGTCGCGACCGTGATCTCGGTCGCCACGGCCCGTTTTCCGGCAGGCAGCAGCGACGACATGATGCGGTTGGAAGCATCGGCGATTTTTTCCGGCCGAACCGGTTCGCCATTGAAGATCGGCAGGCGCACCACGGCGCCGGAGAGATCGTCGACCGCCGCCGGCCGGTTCTCCTCGGTGATCATGCCCTCGGCAATATTGTCCTTCGGCCAGGCCATCCAACGAATGGACTCGGCCCCGAGCCGCGCACCCACCGGCAGGCTCTTGCTGGCAACGAGCACATTGATGGTCGGTTCCCGCTCGATGACGGGCGCGGCGATCTGCGGCGCCCGTCCCCGGGTGAGCTTCATCACGAGCAGCCCGGCCATTGCCGCCGAGCCGACGGCCACCGCCAGAATAATGATGCGCACCGGTTTCATGATCTACCCAAGCCCCTAGAAATCCCAGGGGCCAGATTGATCAGCAATTGGTGTAATTATGGTTAACGAGCTGCTTATGTAGATGGTTAACAGATATAGATAGCACTGTTCAGTGCAGCGCTCTTTCAGGGCGAGCTAGGACAGTTGCGCGAAGGCTGCCTGCATCAACGGCGAGGACGGAAAGGCTGCAAAGCCGCCGAGCGCGATTGCAACGCCGTAGGGTATTTTCTCCGCCGTCAGCAACACACGAGGAAAAGGGATGCCGCTGGCAAGAATCGTATTCTCCTGCCGACGCAGGAAGAGAACGACGATTGTTAGCAAACCGCCGAACAGCGCGACATAGAGGAGAAATGTTACGAGCGAGGCGTTCAGGCCAAACCAGACGGCGCTTGCGGTAAGAAGTTTGGCATCGCCGCCACCCATAACATTTGCCGCAAAAAGAAAAAAACATACGGCGAAAACCAATGCGGCTGCTGCCATATGCAGGCCAATCTGGCTCATCCCAAGCCCCGCCAACGGCGCAACGATTACAAAGGTCCCCAACAATATCGCGGAGATGCGATTAGGGATCGTCATAGTGAACAGATCCGAGAACGCCGCGAGTGCGAGGCAGAGTGGAAGAATGACGAAGATTCCAGCGATTGTCATGTCATACCGCCCTCTATTTTGGAACCGAAGATTTCCGTTGAGGCACATCACAAAAATAGAGAGCCGCTCCGGAAGGAAACGGCTCTCGCGTTCAGCTCAGGGCTGACATTCGATTACATGTTGCCTTCAGCGGTCGTCAATTCGGTACCGATGGCGTTGAATACGTTCTCAAGGCTATCGCCGACTGTCGTGGCGCCGGCGATCAGAGCAACCGAGATCAGGGCTGCAATCAGGCCGTATTCGATGGCGGTTGCACCGGATTCGTCTTTCAGCAGGCGAGCGAAAATGGTCTTCATGGGAGTTCTCCTAACTTCACTTGTTGTCAGCACTTCCGCCAACTGTTGCCGTTGATCGGATGTCCCTGAATTTAGTGGGGCCCAATTGCCATCGGCTTAAGGAATCCGGTTAGCGCCGGGTTAACGAGCGACCGCTCTTTCTTGGGTAAATATTCTGGAAAGGAGTGCGGTAAATTGCGCCGGGCGAGCGTAACCATTCATTCACCAAAAGGCGCCAAGATGCGGGCCATCACTCGCCATCGGGAAGCGCCATGAAAACGTCTCTTGCGGCCAGCCATGCCGCCACGCTTGCACTGACAATCGCCGGGCTTCTTGCGGTCTCCGCTCCGGATCGCGCGCGTGCGGCCGAGGAGGTAATGCGCGTCTATATGGATCACGCGCGCGTGCTGAAGCTGGACCGGCCGGTGAGCAAGGTGATCATCGGCAATTCCGATGTCGCGGATGCAACCGTTGCCGATGCCAGGACGATCGTGTTGACGGGGCGCAGTTTCGGCACGACGAACCTCGTCATCCTCGATCAGGACGGCAACGCCATCGTCGACGAGCGGGTTCTCGTGTCGATCGACGAAGGCAACACGCTCCGCGTCTACAAGCAGACCGCTCGCACCGTCTATTCCTGCTCGCCCAATTGCGAGCGCCATGTCGAGCGCGAGGCAGCGGCCGCGACCAGTGATTGAGAAATCAAAAACCACTAAAATTCTTCGGGTCGTCGCAAACGAAATTTCAACAGTCGCGGCTTAATCTCACGCCGATCGATTGCACAGGCGCGGAATGCGGTCGGATGCGCATGCATTACTGAACCGCCCCGGCCGCACGGGACGTGATGGAACGGCGCAATGTCGACAGAAACGAAAGCATGCCTGCGTAAGCGCGCACGGCGCGGCCTCTTTCCCCGTCTCATGGGCGACAGGAAGGGCGCGACGGCGATCGAATTCGCCATCCTCGCCTTGCCCTTCTTCCTCGTCGTCTTCGCGTCGATCGAGACATTCGTCGCCTTTGCCGGCGAGCAATTGCTGGCGAACGCGACCGATACGCTGGCACGCAAGATCCGCACCGGCGAGATCACCTTCAACCAGGGCAAGGCGACGGACATGACCGAGGCGGAGTTCCGCCAGGCATTTTGCGACGAAATCTCCATCCTCATGACCTGTTCGTCGACCGAGGCCAGCCAGCCGCAAAAGCTCTTCCTCGACATCCGCGAGATCGCGGACCTGGCAACGATCCCGGCAGCGGTGCCGCGGGTCGGTTCCTCCTCGTCCTCCGATCTCGACACCAGCGGCTTCAGCTTCGCTCCGGGCGGTGCGGCAAGCTTCACCATGGTGCGCGCCTATTATCGCTGGGAAGTCATAACCGATCTCGTCCGGCCCTACATCACAAATCTGCGCCCCGCCGGCACGAGCATGCCGCGGGATTTCCTGATGGTCGCCACCGCGACTTTCCGAAACGAGAACTATTGAGGGTGCTATGAGGAAGTCCGATAGATCTTCGTTCACCCGGCGCGTTTTCGGACCCCTGTCGTTCCGGGCTGTTTCGTTTGAGGTTTTGGCGCGTTTCTTCCGCGACCGGCGGGGCGTCGGCGGGGTGGAATTCGCAATCGTCGCACCGCTCCTGATCATGACCTATATCGGCGCCTTCGAGCTCTCGCTCGGCTTCACCGTGCTGCGCAAGGTCGCGCGCGCCTCGAGCGCCGTCGCCGATATCGTCACGCAGGAACAGGATGTTAACAAGGCTTTCATCGACGACGTGAAGAAAGTCGCCGAAAGCATCCTCGCCCCCTACGAAAGCTCGAACTACACGCTGAAGATCACTGGCATTCAGGTCAACGGAACCACGACCGGGAAGGTCGTCTGGTCGCGCGACCAGGCCGGCGGCACGCCCTATGCCGCCAATTCCACCACCACGGTTCCCGCGGATCTCGAAGCCGTGAACGCCTTCGTCGTGCGGACCGAGCTCGTCGTGCCGCACAAGCTCCTGCTTTTTGCGCCGAATCTCGACAGCACCGTAAGCACCATCGACCTCTCCAAGACGGCCTATTACCGCCAGCGCTTCGGAACGACGATCGCCTGCACGGATTGCTGAGCCGACGCCCCGCGCCGCATCCCCCATCGGGCTCAATTGCATTGGACGAGCCGGCACGCTATCTCTGCCGGATTGCGCGGTTTGTCTTCGCGCGCGGTTCCTAAGCAGACTTGCGTTGGCAGGCCAACGCTTCACCCGCTTAGTTCTTTGTTTTAACGCAGGTTCTTTTCGGAACGCCGTGTAATATTTTTCCGAACCCCGCTTAGGTGTCTCATGGCGCGTGCTTTTCTCTTCGTCCTCGACTCTTTCGGCATCGGCGGCGCGCCGGACGCGGAGGCCTTCGGCGATCTCGGCGCCGACACGCTCGGGCACATCGCGGAATTCTGCGCCGCCGGCGCCGGCGATCGCGTGGGCCTGCGCGAAGGCCCTTTGCATCTTCCGAACATGTCGGCGCTCGGCCTGCTTCACGCGGCCAGGCTCGCGACCGGACGCCTTCCGGGCGGAATGCAGGTGCCGGAACGGGTCTATGGCGTCTATGGCGCAGCAAGCGAGGTCTCGCGTGGCAAGGATACCCCCTCCGGCCACTGGGAGATTGCCGGCACGCCGGTGAAGTTCGACTGGGGATATTTTCCGGCGGAAGACAATGCCTTTCCGCCCGACCTCGTCGAAGCGATCTGCCGCGAGGGCGATGTTGCGGGCATCCTCGGCAATTGCCACGCCTCCGGCACCGAGATCATCGCCCGCCATGGCGAAGAGCACATGCGCACGGGCAAGCCGATCTGCTACACATCCTCGGACTCGGTCTTCCAGATCGCGGCCCATGAACGGAGTTTCGGTCTGGAGCGGCTCCTCGAGCTCTGCCGGATCGTTCGCCGGCTCGTCGACGACTACAACATCGGCCGGGTGATTGCCCGCCCCTTCGTCGGCGACAATCCCGGCAATTTCGTTCGTACCGGCAACCGACGCGATTATTCGGTGCCGCCGCCGGAGCCGACGATCCTCGATCGGCTGGAGGAGGCCGGCCGGACGGTGCATGCGATCGGCAAGATCGGCGATATCTTCGCGCATCAGGGTGTGACCCGGCTTACCAAGGCCAATGGCAACATGGCGCTTTTCGATGCGAGCCTCGCCGCGATCGAGGAGGCGGAAGACGGCGACCTCGTCTTTACCAATTTCGTCGATTTCGACATGCTCTACGGCCATCGCCGCGACGTGCCTGGCTATGCCGCGGCGCTCGAGGCCTTCGACGCGCGCCTGCCCGACCTCGACCGTCGCCTGAAGCCGGGCGACATTGTCATCCTCACCGCCGACCACGGCTGCGATCCGACCTGGCGCGGCACCGACCACACGCGCGAGCGCGTGCCCGTGCTGATGTTCGGGCCGTCGCTCAGGAGCCGCTCCTTCGGCATCGCCAACAGTTTCGCCCATATCGGCGAAACGGTTGCCAGACATCTCGGCATCGCGCCGGGCGCGCATGGGAGAAGCCTTATTTGACTGCACACTTGAAGAAAGCCGAGCTGCATTGCCACATCGAAGGCGCCACGCCGCCGGAACTCGCCTTGCGGCAGGCACGGAAATACGGAATCGACATCGGCGGCATCATCCGCGACAACGCCTATGTCTGGAACGATTTCACTAGCTTCGTGAAATGCTACGATGCCGTCGCCTCGCTGTTCCGCACCGAGGGCGACTATGCGCTTCTCGCCGAAACCTACCTGACGGAACTTGCCGAAGCCGGAACGATCTATAGCGAGATCATCGTCTCGCCCGATCACGGCAACACGATCGGACTCGGTGCCGATGCCTATATCGAGGGGCTGGCGGCCGGCATGGAAGCCGCCCGGGCAAAGACCGGAATCGAGTCGCGCATGCTGATCACCGGCATTCGCCATCTCGGGCCGGAATCGGTGGTGAAAACCGCGGAATACGCGGCGATGCGCCGCCACCCGCTCGTCACGGGCTTCAATCTCGCCGGCGAAGAGCGCATGCACAGCGTCGCCGAATTCGCCCGCGCCTTCGACGTCGTTCGCGATGCCGGTCTCGGGCTCACCATTCATGCCGGCGAACTTTCCGGCGCCTTCAGCGTGCGCGATGCTCTCGACCATGTGCGCCCGTCGCGCATCAGCCACGGTGTCAGAGCGATCGAGGACGGCGATCTCGTCAAACGCCTGGCCGAGGAGGGCGTAGTGCTGGAGGTGTGCCCCGGCTCCAACATCGCGCTCGGCGTCTTTCCGGATTTCGCCTCGCACCCCTTGCGCCGGCTTTTCGAGGCCGGCGTCCGCGTGACGCTCAATTCCGACGACCCGCCCTTCTTCCATACTTCTCTCGCCCAGGAATACGAGATCGCCGTCCATGCGATGGATTTCGACGACAGCGAGATCGACCGGATGACGAGGACGGCCATCGAGGCGGCCTTCGTCGACGAGCCGACAAGGGAGCGATTGCTCGCCGCCTTGCACGTTTGAAAACTCCCCGAAGATCAAGCGTCCGGGAGGATTCTTGCCTGCTCCCCGGAAGCAATCGCCCGGCCATCGGAATCGAAGCGATGCGTGGCCCCGATCACCGGGGTAGCGTGGACGATCTCATCGGGCTCATAGCGGTGCTCGCCAAAGAGGCGCACGGTGAGCGGGCCGACCTTTTCGGTTTCGAGATAGACGATGGTGTCCGCGCCGAGATGTTCGACATGGACGACCTTGCCCGTCCAGTCGCCACGCTCGCGCGAGAGGCCGATATGTTCGGGGCGGATGCCGACCGTCTTTGCCGCTGCGTCGCCAAAGCGCTCGCCCTCGATGAAATTCATTTGCGGCGAGCCGATGAAGCCGGCGACGAAAAGGTTTGCGGGCCGGTTGTAGAGTTCCATCGGCGAGCCGACCTGCTCGATGCGGCCAGCGCTCAGAACGACGATCTTGTCGGCAAGGGTCATCGCCTCGACCTGGTCGTGGGTCACATAGATCATCGTCGCCTTGAGGCTGCGATGCAGCCGGGCAATCTCCAGCCGGGTGTTGACGCGCAGCGCCGCGTCGAGATTCGAGAGCGGCTCGTCGAAGAGGAACAGTTTCGGCTCGCGCACGATGGCGCGGCCGATCGCCACGCGCTGGCGCTGGCCGCCGGAAAGCTCGGCCGGGCGCCGGGCGAGATAGGGCTCCAGCGACAGCATGCCGGCGGCCTTGGCGATCTTCTCGTCGATCTCGGCTCTCGGTACGCCGGCCTGCTTCAGCCCGAGGCCCATATTGTCCTTGACCGTCAGGTGCGGATAGAGCGCATAGGACTGGAAGACCATGGCGATGCCGCGTTTGGCGGGCGCGACATGGCCAACCTCGTCGCCGTCGATCCGGACGCTGCCCGAGGTCGCGTCCTCGAGGCCGGCGATGGTGCGCAGGAGGGTCGATTTCCCGCAGCCCGAGGGACCGACGAAGATGACGAATTCGCCGTCCTTCACTTCCAGGTCGATGCCCTTCAGCACCTCATGGCCGCCGAAGGCCTTGCGGATGGATTTCAGTTGCAATGATCCCACGTTTCGCCCCTCTTGGCTTAGAGCGGGATGCGCTCAAATACTTTCGCGCGGCCGCTCTATCTGTTTGTCTTGCCGCATTTCTGCGACCTCAGGTGATTCCACCTGACTGCAAATGCTCTAAAGTTTGACCGGCCTGCCGGTGCGCACGCTTTCGTCCGCCGCCAAGCAGATTTTCAGCGATTGCACCGCATCGTCCATGTGCCGGTCGAGATTGATGTCTTCGCGGATGGCCTTGAGCACGAAGGCCTGCTCGCGATCGCAGAGGTCCTGGTGGCCAGGCTCGCCTTCCATCCGCAGGTCCTCGTCGGGCCTGAGGAAACGGCCGTCCGGTCCGGTCGCGGCGTCGTGCAGGCGGATGACGGCGGTCTTCGTATGCGTGTCGATATCGTCGGACCTGGCGTTCTGGTCCATGACGATCGACACCGAGCCGTTCGGCGAGATCACGTCCTTCACGAAGAAGGCGGTCTCGGAGATCATCGGGCCCCAGCCAGCCTCGTACCAGCCGACCGAACCGTCGTCGAAAATGACCTGCAACTGCCCGTAATTGTACATGTCGGCGGCGATCTCGTCCGAAAGCCTCAGGCCCATGCCGCGGACCTCGACCGGTTTCGCGTCGGTGATCTGGCACATGACGTCCACATAGTGGACGCCGCAGTCGACGATCGGCGGCGTGGTCTGCATCAGCGCCTTGTGCGTCGCCCAGGTCGCGCCGCTCGACTGCTGGTTCAGGTTCATGCGGAACACATAGGGCGGTCCGAGTTTGCGCGCCTCGGCGATCAACCGCATCCAGGAGGGATGGTGCCGGAGGATGTAGCCGACGATCAGCTTGCGGCCGTTGGCACGGGCGCAGGCGACCACGCGTTCGGCATCGGCGACCGTGGTTGCCAGCGGCTTCTCGACGAAGACGTGGCAGCCGGCCTCCATGGCGGTCACCGCATAGGCTGCATGGCTGTCCGAATAGGTGTTGATCGAGCAGAGCTCCGGTCGGAATTCGAGAAGCGCTTCCGGGAAGGACGGGCGGTACTCGTAGCCTGTAAAGGATTCCGGCAGCTCGACCTTCGAACGGTTGACGAGGGCGGCGATTTCGAAGCCGGGGTCGCGGTGATAGGCGAGTGCATGGCTCAGGCCCATATTGCCGAGGCCGGCGACGAGAACGCGGATCGGGGTTGCGGAAGAGGTCATTTGACTGCTCCTGCCGTAATGCCGCGGATCAACTGCCGCGAGAAGATGACGTAGAGGACGAGCACCGGGAAGATCGCCAGCGACAACGCCGAGAGCACGGCGTTCCAGTTGGTGACGAACTGGCCGATGAAGATCTGCGAGCCGAGCGTGATCGTCTTCGTCGATTCGGCCGGCGCGAGGATCAGCGGGAACCAGAGGTCGTTCCAGATCGGGATCATGGTGAAGACGGCGACCGTCGCCATGGCCGGCCGTATCAGCGGCAGCACCAGCCGGAAGAAGATCGCGTACTCGGAAAGCCCGTCTATGCGTCCGGCATTCTTCAGGTCGTCGGAAACCGTGCGCATGAATTCCGACAGGATGAAGACCGCGAGCGGTAGGCCCTGCGCCGTATAGACGAGGATCAGCGCTGTCAGCGTGTTGACGAGGTTCGTCGCCACCATGCCCTGCAGGATTGCCACCGTGCCGAGCCGGATCGGGATCATGATGCCGAGCGCGAGATAGAGGCCCATCAGCGTGTTGCCGCGGAAGCGGTACTCCGAAAGCGCGAAGGCGGCCATGGCACCGAAGATGAGGACGAGCGCGATCGAGACGACCGTGACGGCGACGCTGTTTTGGAAGTAGCCGATGAAGTCGCCCTGTCTCAGCACCGTCTCATAGCCGATCAGGCTGAACGTCTCTGGCGTCGGTACCGCAAGGGGCTCGCGGAAGATCGCATTGCGGCTCTTGAAGGAGTTGGCGATCGTCAGGAACACCGGAAAGAGCGCCACCAGTGTATAGGCGATCAGCGCGACATGGACGGCGCCGGTGCGGGCGAGGGAGCTACGTGCTTTCGACATTTTGGTCCTCCTCAGAACTGATAGCGGCGCATGCGGCGCTGGATGACGAAGAGGTAGAGCGAGACGCCGGCAAGGATGATCAGGAACATCACCGTTGCGATCGTCGCGCCCATCGAACGGTCGCCGAGCTGGAGCTGGAAACCGAAGAAGGTGCGGTAGAGCAGCGTGCCGAGAATGTCCGTTGACCCATTCGGTCCGGCGAGCGCGCCCTGCACCGTGTAGATCAGGTCGAAGGCGTTGAAGTTGCCGACGAAGGTGAGGATCGAGACGATGCCGATCGCCGGCAGGATCAAGGGCAGCTTGATCTTCCAGAACTGGCTCCAGCCGGTAACGCCGTCGAGCTCGGCCGCCTCGATCACCTCGTCGGGAATGTTGAGCAGCGCGGCATAGATCAGCATCATCGGTATGCCGATATATTGCCAGACCGATATCAGCGAAACGGCGACCAGCGCCGAATCGGGCCGGCCCAGCCAGGGAGCGAAGAGCCATTTGAGGCCGACGAGATCCATGAGATGGGGGGCGACGCCCCAGATCGGGGAGAGGATCAGTTTCCAGATGAAGCCGACGATGACGAAGGACAAGAGCGTCGGCAGGAAGATCGCGGTGCGGTAAAAGGCGCTGAAGCGCAGCTTCGGCACCGACAGCATGGCAGCGAGCGCTATGCCGATCGGGTTCTGCACGGCCATGTGGATCAGGAAGAAGACGACGTTGTTCCGGAGCGCGTTCCAGAAATCCGCGGCCCAGCGCGGGTCGCCGAAGAGCACGTTGAAATTACCGAGGCCCACGAATGCATATTCCCCGTCGACCGTATTGAAGAAGGATTGGCGGAGCGTCTCTATGAGCGGCAGGATCATCACCGCCGTGTAGATGAGAAGCGCCGGAGTGAGGAAGACGAGGATGTGCCAGCGCCGCGGGCGCTTCAGCTCACCGACATCCATCATGATCTCGCGTTTGTTCATCGGCCTCTGGCCCGTTCTAACCGGCTTGCGCGTGGCGCAGCCTCGATGTCGTTCGAAATGGGCGCATTCGTCCGCGCCTCGTCCTGCAGCGCCGCGCGTCTAATCAGACGCGCAAAGGTCGCTGTAGCACTTTGAAATGCTGCATGTCTTTGTTCTTAAATCGAAATCGATTTAAGGAGACATGCAGTGGGCGCCGCCGCGGCAGTCGAAAATGCGGGCCATGCCGCATTCCTGTCCGCTCAAGTCCGGCCCTGCCGGATATCTCGATACTGATGGCGGCGTCGCTCACCGTGCGAATCCTCGCGCGGGAGCGAAAGAGGGGCGCGAAGCCGCGCCCCTTCGGCTTACTTTGCCGGCTTAAACCAGCTTTCAAGCCCTTCCTGCAGCTTCTTGGCCGCCTCTTCCGGCGTCTCGGTGCCGTTGATGACGTTTGCCGACGCCACCCAGGTCTCGTTCTCGAGGTTCGGGGTGCCGCGCGAGAGGATCTGATAGGTCGAGCGAATGGTCGACTGGCACTTCTCACGCCAGGAGACGAACTCCTGGGCGAGCGGGTCGCTCATCTTCACCGCAGTCGAGTTCAGGCTGAAGAAGCCCGGCAGGGCATTGGCGTAGATTTCCGCGAATTCCGGCGAGGCGACCCAGGTGAGGAAGGTCTTGGCGGCCTCTGCATTCGGGCTCTTGGCATTGAGCCCGATGCCGATGTCGTTGTGGTCGGAGATGTAGCAGGTGTCGCCGGCGTTTTTCACCGGCGGCGGGAAGGCCCCCATCTTGAAGTCCGCCTGCGCGTTGAAGCCGGCGATTTCCCAGGAGCCGGCCGGATAGATCGCGGCGCGGCCGAGCGTGAAGAGGTTCTGGCTGTCCGGATAGGTCTGCGCCTCGAAGCCGTCGCCGAGATAGTCCTTCCACTTGGCGAGCACGCGATAGGGCTCGACCCAGGGCTCGTCGGTGAGCTTCTGCTCGCCCTTGATCAGCGCCAGCCGGCCTTCCTCGCCCTTCCAGTAGTTGGGGCCGATATTCTGGTAGCCCATGGTCGCGGCTTCCCAGAGATCCTTGGTGCCCATCGCCATCGGGATGTAGTTGCCGTCTTCCTTGATCTTGTCGAGCGCGGCGAAGAACTCCGCCTCGGTCGTCGGTACCGAGAGGCCGAGCTGATCGAAGGCATCCTTGTTGTAGATGAAGCCGTGGATGACGGAGGCCATCGGCACGCAGAAGGTGGCCGAGCCGTCGTCGGTCGTCCAGGCGGACTTGGCGACGTCGGAGAAGTTCTCCATGCCGGCAAGGCCGGTCAGGTCGGCGAGGTGCTTCTTGTTGTAGAGCTCGAGCGAGGCGTCGAAGGGGCGGCAGGTGATGAGATCGCCGGCGGAGCCGGCATCGAGCTTGGCATTGAGGGCGGCGTTGTACTCGGTCGGGGCGGAAGGCGAGAAGACGACCTTGATGCCCGGGTTCTTGGCCTCGAAAGCCGGGATCAGCTTCTCCTGCCAGATCGCCAGGTCGTCATTGCGCCAGCTCTCGATGGTCAGCGTAGCGTCCTGCGCCTGCGCAAGCCCGGCGGAGCCGAGAATGCTCGATGCAAGCAGCAGGCCTTTCATTGTCGTGCGGGTCATTCAGGTTCTCCCTCTTATAGGCGCCGTCTCGGGCGCGGTTTTGGATCCCAGTTTTACGTCTGCGAGACGATCGCGATCGCCTTGCGCAAATTCTGATCGGCCTTTGCCAGCGCCGCTTCGGCTTGCCCCATGTCCTTTGCCCCAGAGCCAAGCAGGATCGCCAGCTTCACCGAGCCGGAGGCGGCGTCGACCAGCCGTCCCGCCTCATCGGCGCTGACGCCGGTAATGTCGGATACGATCCGGACGGCGCGGCCGCGCAGCTTGATATTGTCGGCACGCAGATTGACCATGTGGCCGTCGAGCACATGGCCGAGACGGATGCCGACAAGCGTCGAAAACATGTTGAGGGCAATCTTCTGCGCGGTGCCGGCGCCCATGCGCGTGGAACCGGAGACGACCTCCGCCGGCGTCTGCAACAGGATCGAGACATCGGCGGCTTCGAACAGGGGAGCGCCGCTATTATTGGCGACCCCAACGACCTTCGCGCCGCGCTTGCGCGCCTCGTCCGCGGCGGCGAGCGCATAAGGGGTCGATCCGCTGGCGGAAACGGAAACCAGGCAGTCGCCGGCCGAAATCCCGGCCTCGCGGACATCGCGGCGTGCCAGCTCCGTGTCGTCCTCATAGCCGCCGGCGAGATCGCCGAGGCTGGCGGTGCCGCCGGCAAGGAGGATGACGATCTGGTCCTTGGCTATGCCATAAGTTCCCGGCAGTTCCAGCGCGTCGGCCATGGCCATCAGGCCGGAACTTCCCGCACCCGCATAGGCGAGCCGCCCGCCGGCGCAAAGCGCTTCTGCAGCCAGGGCAGCCGCGGCTGCAATGGGTTCGAACGCCTCGTCGACGGATTTCGCCGCCGCCTGCTGCCCGCCGGCGAGCAGGCGAAGGGCAAGCGCCGGATGCATCAGGTCCAGATCCTTGGCCTTGTCGTCGCGCTCTTCGGTCTTAGCTGCCGGCATCGGTTTGTTCTCCTCTTCCCGAATTAATGCCAAAAAAATACCAATTGTCTAGCAGAAATTTAACTTTTGGCCTGTCCGAGCGTGGTGCTCAGAAAAAAATCATTGAAAAGCAAGAGCTTGGGAAGAAATTTAAATTCAGCGCGAAATCATGCTTGGTTAATGGTATTTTTTTGGTATCTTTAGGCCTCGGAGGTGCCCATGACATCCTATCTCGTCGGAATCGACGGCGGCGGAACCAGCTGCCGGGCGGCGGTTGCAAGCCCGGATGGCCGTATCCTCGGCCGCGGAAAGTCCGGTGCCGCCAATATTCTCACCGATCCGGAAACGGCGCTGCAAAATATTGCGGGAGCGGCGCGTGCGGCTTTCGAAGACGCCCGCCTCGATCCGGCCGGAATCGCCGCGGCCCGCGCGATCGTCGGGGTTGCGGGGCACAATGTCGGCGACGCCGTCCACTACGTGAAGCGACGGCTGCCCTTCGCGCAGGCCGACATCGAATCCGACGGGCTCATTGCACTGCAGGGCGCGCTCGGCGACGGCGACGGCGCCGTCGCGATCCTCGGGACCGGCACGATCTATATCGCGCGCCGGGGCGAAGTGGTCGGCTATATCGGTGGCTGGGGTTTCACGATCGGCGATCACGGCAGCGGCGCGCGGATCGGCCACGCGCTCTTGCAGGAGACCCTGCTTGCCTATGACGGCATCCATGCGGCGTCGCCGGTCACGGACTCCGTGCTCCTGGAATTCAACAACGATCCCCGCGATGTGGTCGATTTCGCGCGGCTCGCCAAGCCCGGCGAGTTCGGCCGCTATGCGCCGCGCGTCTTCGATCATGCGGGGAGCGGCGATCCGGTCGCGACACGCCTGTTGAAGGCGGCCGCGACGACGGTGGATGAAGCGCTCGACGTGGTGGTCGCGAGAGGGGCGCGGACGATCTGCCTGCTCGGCGGCCTTGCTCCCCTCTATCGCCCATGGCTCGCCGAGCGGCACCAGCCGCACTTCGTGGAAGCCGAGGCTGACGCGCTGACCGGCGCCGTCGCGCTTGCGGCGCAGCGCTTCGGCACCCGGCCGGAGATCGTCGCATGAACCACGCGCTAGCCGCCATATTGCCGCTCGAAGGCTTGCTATCGGGAGGCGCGGGCCCGCTCTATCTCAAACTTCGGCAGTCGCTCGAAGAAGCGATCCTGTCGGGCAAGCTCAGTCACGGCGATGCCTTGCCGGCCGAGAGGGACCTCGCCGAATACGCCAATGTCAGCCGCGTGACCGTGCGCAAGGCGGTCGACGACCTCGTGCGGGATGGTCTCCTGGTGCGCCGCCACGGCTCCGGAACCTTCGTCGTCCGACCGGTCTCGCGCGTCGAGCAGTCGCTCTCGCGCCTCACCTCCTTCACCGAGGACATGGCACGTCGCGGCCTCAATACCCGGGCGGAGTGGCTGGAACGGGGGCTCTTCCATCCTTCGCCCGACGAGATGATGACGCTCGGCCTTCCGGCGGACGCGCTGGTCGCCCGCCTCGGTCGCCTGCGTATCGCCGACGACCTGCCGCTGGCGATCGAGCGCGCCTGCGTTTCGGCGGAGTTCGTGCCCGACCCACTTTCCGTCGCCTCGTCGCTCTATGCCGTGCTCGAAAAGGTCAATGCAAGGCCGGTGCGCGCCGTGCAGCGCATCTCCGCCTGCAACATCAAGGACCCGGATGCCTCGATGCTCGGCGTCGCCGTCGGCTCGGCCGGGCTCTCCATCGAGCGGGTCTCCTATCTCTCTTCGGGGCGGGTCGTGGAATTTACCCGATCGCTCTATCGAGGCGACGCCTATGATTTCGTCGCGGAGCTGACAATCCCGGAAAGCTGACCGGCGCCGAAGCGGGATGAGGAAAAGTGTGAGCGGTTTTCCGCCCGCAACCCACGCTGAACTTACAGCGCCGCGCGTCTTTTCAGACGCGCAAAGGTCGCTGTAACGCTTTGAATCTGCGCATCGAGCTTTCCGAAAATCGGGTACGATTTTCGGAAAGCTCGATGCGGTAGCTAAGGAAAGGACTTTGATCATGCAGACCAACATGCGGCGAGAAATCGACGAGATTCCCGAGGCCGCCGCACGATTGCTCGATCGCTCGGGGACAGCGCTCGCCGCGGCGGGGGCCGCGATTCGCGCCAGGGATCCGGCCTTTCTCGTGACGATCGCCCGCGGATCCTCCGACCATGCGGCGCTCTTCCTCAAATATGCGATCGAACTCACGGCCGGGCGCCCCGTTGCCTCGCTCGGGCCTTCGCTCGCCTCCATCTACGGCGCCGAATTGAAGCTCGGCGGGGCGGCGGCCATCGCCATCTCGCAGTCCGGAAAGAGCCCGGACATCGTCGCCATGGCCGAGGCCGCATCGCGGGCCGGCGCCGTCTCGATCGCGCTCACCAACACGCTGCCCTCACCGATCGCTGACGCCTGCAGCCATCCGCTCGATATTCTAGCGGGGCCCGAAATTGCCGTCGCGGCGACCAAATCCTATGTTAACTCGATCGTCGCTGGGCTTGCCGTGCTCGGCGAATGGACGGGCGACCCCGGCCTGAAGCGGGCCGTGGCTGATCTCCCGAACCGCTTCGCCGAAGCGGTGAAGCTCGACTGGCAGGAATTCGCCGCCGAACTTGACGAGGCGGAATCGCTCTATGTGCTCGGCCGCGGGCCGGCGCTGGCGATTGCCAGCGAAGCAGCGCTGAAGTTCAAGGAGACGTCCGGCATGCATGCCGAGGCCTACTCGGCGGCGGAAGTGCTGCATGGACCGGTCGCGCTTGTCGGCGCCCGCTTCCCGGTCCTGGCGCTCGCCGCACGCGATGCCGCCGAAACCTCGGTCGCCGAGATCGCCGACGGCCTGAGCGAGAAGGGCGCCGTCGTGCGTGTCACCTCGGCGCGGGCAGCAAAGGCAAAGCGCCTGCCCTTCGTCGAGACCGGCCACCCGATCACCGACGCGCTGGCGCTGATCCTGCCGTTTTACGGCTTCGTCGAAGCCTGGTCGCGCTCGCGCGGGCTCAATCCCGATGCGCCGGCGAGCCTCAAGAAGGTAACGGAGACACGATGACTGCGAAGAAGAAAATCACCGGCGCGCGGATTTTCGACGGCATCGACTGCCACGATGGCGCCGCGCTCCTGATCGAGGCGGGGCGTGTCAAGACGATCGTCCCCGCAGGGGCTGCCGCCAACGACGCGGAGACGGTCGACGCACGCGGCCTGCTGCTCGTCCCGGGCTTCATCGACCTGCAGGTCAATGGCGGCGGCGGCGCGCTCTTCAACGAGCAGCCGACGCTCGAAGGCATCCGGCGGATCTGTGCCGCCCATGCGCGGTTCGGCACGACGGCATTGCTGCCGACGCTGATCACCGACACGCGCGCGGTGCGGACCGCAGCAATCGGTGCCGGCGTCGAGGCCAGGGCCGCCGCTGTACCGGGTTTCCTCGGGCTGCATCTCGAGGGCCCACACCTTTCCCTGGTCCGCAAGGGCGCGCATGATCCATTGCTGATCCGGCCCATGGAACAGCCGGACCTGGACGAGATGCTGGCCTGCATGAAGGCGCTCGGCTGCCTGATGGTGACACTTGCCCCGGAAAATGCCACCAAGGAGCAGGTAAAGGCACTTGCCGATGCCGGCGTCGTCGTCAGCCTTGGCCATACGGATGTCGGTTTCGAGACGGCCTGCGCCTATGCCAGGGCAGGTGCGCGCACCGTGACGCACCTTTTCAATGCCATGAGCGGTCTTGGCCACCGTGAGCCCGGCGTCGTCGGTGCAGCGCTGGCGGCCGGCACGCTCCATGCGGGAATGATCGCCGACGGCTTCCATGTCGATCCGGCGGCGATGGGCATTGCCATACGCGGCAAACAGGGACCGGGGCAGATCTTCCTGGTGACCGACGCGATGTCGACGATCGGCACCGAGATGACGCGCTTCCTCCTGAACGGGCGCGAGATCCTGCGCAAGGATGGGCGGCTGACGCTCGCCGACGGCACGCTTGCCGGCGCCGACATCGATATGCTCTCCTCCGTCCGCTTCGTGCACGAAAGGCTCGGCCTGCCGATGGAGGAAGCGCTCCGCATGGCCTCCGCCTATCCCGCAGACGCCATGGGCATCGCCTCGCATAAGGGCCGCCTCCTGCCCGGGGCCGACGCCGATTTCGTGCTGCTGACCCCGGAGCTTCGAATGAAGTCCACCTGGATCGGCGGGGAGTGCGTCTATTCCGCCTAGAGCATTTTGCAGCCAGGTAGAATCACCTGGCGTCGCACAAATGCGGCAAAAACAAACTCAATGAATCTGCGCATCGAGCTTTCCGAAGATCAGGTAGGACCTTCGGGCCGATACTATAGCGCGCTGAGCCGCCGCTTCATCGTCCTGACCGTTGCCGCATCCGTGCGGCGGCGCTCCGGCGGCGCGAAGCCCATCTCGACGATATGCTGGTCATTAGCCGGCTCACGAGCGGAGCAGGATGAATGGATCTCGATGACCGCAAGCTTCGGCAGGAGTGCGTCGATCGTATCGGGATTGACGCCGGCGCCGGGCATGATCGAGAGCCGGCCGGCCGCGAGTTCGACGAGCTGCGCCAATGTGTCGATCGCTTCCGGCGCGCTTTTGGCGCCGCCCGACGTCAGTATGCGTTCGAAGCCGAGTTCGGCGGCGATGCCGATCGCCTCGGCAAAGTCCGGCACCAGATCGAAGGCCCGGTGCAGGGTCAAGCCGAGGCCGGCTGCGTGGCCGGTGAGTTTGACCAGCATGCGCTCGTCCAGCCGGCCATCCGGGCGTGATGCGCCCAGCACGACGCCCGCCAGCCCCACCTTGCGCGCCACATCGATATCGCCGCGCATGATGTCGAGCTCGGCGGGGCTGAAGACGAAATCGCCGGCGCGGGGGCGGATCATCGCATAGACCGGCACCGGCGGCGGTTTTGCGCATGCCATCAGCCCGGCGCTCGGCGTCAACCCGCCGACGGCAAGCGCCGAACAGAGCTCGATGCGATCGGCACCGCCCTCGACCGCGGCCTTCAATCCCTCCGCGTCGTCGACGCAGACCTCGAGCAGGATGTCCTTCATGCCGGTGGCCCCCCGTCCAACTGGTTCCGATTGCGGCCGAGCAGGGCGGCGCCGATCAGGCCCGGCTCCACCCGGCATTCGCCCCGCACCACCAGCGGCCGATCGAACCGGCGCAGGATCCGGCCGCGCACCGCCCGGTCGATCTCGCCGATCAGTGCCTCGGAATTCGAAAGGCCGCCGCCGACGGGGACGATCGTCGCGCCGGTGATGTTGATCACCAGGGCCAATGGCGAACTGACGAGATCGACATAGACGCCGATCGTGCCGTTCGCTTCGCCGTCGCCTTGCTGCCAGGCTTCAATGACCTCGTGGCTGGCCAATTGCCTGCCATGGAGGGCCGCATGCAGCCTTTCCAGTCCGCGCGCGCCCCCGATGGTGTCGATGCAGCCGCGCTGGCCGCAGCCGCAATCGAAGGCCGGTATTGCGACGGGCGGGTTGCCGGCTTCGCGGGCGGCAACCGGCCCATGGCCCCATTCGCCGGCAAAGCCGCCATCGGCATTGATCAGTCTACCGTCGACCACCAGCCCGCCGCCGACACCGGTCCCGAGGATTGCGCCGAAGACGATGCGGTGGCCGCGTCCGGCACCGAGGCCGGCTTCGGCAAGCGCAAAGCAATCGGCGTCATTGGCGATCACCACGGGCAGATGCAGCGCCGCCTCGAGTTCAGCCGCAAGCGCACGCCCGTCGATGCAGGGGATGTTGGCGCATTTGATCCGTTGCGTCTCTGGGTCGATGACGCCGGTGATCGAGATTGCCAGGCGGTCCGGCAGGCCGCCCGCTTCGTCGACCACCGCCTCCAGGGTCGAGACGAAACGATGGAAGTCTGTAAGCGGCGTCTGGCGCCGCGGCAGCGGAAATATGCGGTCGGGCGAATGGGTGATGGCGCCCTTGATCGCCGAACCGCCAATATCGAAGCAGATGATCATGCCTCGCCCCGGATCGGCGCCTCGAGCGCAAGAGCGGCGGAAAGCAGACGATCGTCCTGATGATGCGGCGCCGACAGGAGTAAGCCGACCGGCATGCCGGCCGCGCCCGTTCCGCAAGGGATGGAGATGCCGCAGAAATCGAGAAAATTGCCGATCAGCGTGTTGCGCAGCGTCCGGGCATTGGTCTTGAAGAAGAGCTCGTCGTCGCCAAGAAGAGGCGCGAGCGGCGGCGCCACATGCGGCAGGGTCGGATGCGCGATCAACTCGCCGGCATACAGCCTCTCCGCCGTTTCATGGATCAGCCGCTCGCGTGCCTCGACGAGGGCGATGTAGTCGCTGGCGCTGATCTTCTCGCCGAGGCGGACCCGTGTCACGACTCGGGGGTCCATCCGGGCGGCTTCGGGGCTGGCGAGGCGCTCGCGATGCAGCGCATAGGCTTCCGCATTCACCAGCGCCCCGTGACGCCTCATCAGGTCGAAGATCGCGGCGAAGCTCGGGAAGGGCTGGCGTCGGACCCGGACACCGGCGGCCTCCACCCTCTTGATCGCCGCCTCGAAGGCGGTCACGATCTCCGCTTCGGCATCGTCGAACACGATGGTTTCGGGAATGACGAGCGAAAGCTCGGCAGGTTCGGCGCGGCGGACCACCGGTGCGGTGAGGCTGTGCATGGCCGCATCCGCCCAGACGGCGTCCTGGACTGTCAGGCACAGGGGACCGAGCGAATCGAGACTTCCGGCGAGCGGAAAGACGCCCCTCATCGCATATCGCCCGCGCGTCGCCTTGTAGCCGACGACCCCGGTCATCGCCGCCGGAATGCGCACCGAACCGCCTGTATCGGTACCGATGGCGAGAGGCACGAGGCCGGCGGCGACTGCCGCCGCCGAACCGGAGGAGGAACCGCCGGGAATGCGATGGACGTCGGCCGCTGCGGGATTGCGCGGCGTGCCGTAATGCGGATTGAAACCGAGACCGGAGAAGGCGAACTCGTTCATGCCGGTACGCCCGACGCTGACCATGCCGGCGCCGCTCAATGCCGCGACCACCGCCGCATCGGCCGGCGCCGGCGGCTGGTCCTTGAGCACCACCGAGCCGGCGGTCGTCACGCTGCCGGCCATGTCGAAGAGGTCTTTCCAGGCGACGGGAAGGCCATCGAGCAGGCCAAGCGAGCGACCGGCCCTGATGCGCTCGGAGGCCGCCTTCGCTTCCCGCCCCGCCCGCTCGCGCGTCACCTCGAGGAAGACGGCCCGGTCGTCGTGGCCCTCGATCCGGGCAAGTGTCTCCTCTGTGAGCGTGACGGGATCCACCTCGCCGGATTGCACAAGAACGCCGAGGCTCGCGAGCGTCTTTTTGCTGGTCATGGTCTCTCCCTACTCTCCTTCGTCCGGGCGCCGGGCTGCACTCAAGCCTGCTCAAGCGGCGCGGGTCTCTCTGCCCTAACATATCGCCACCCATTGCGTTTGCCAGCGCCTGCCCGCCGTCGAAGCTGTAGATTGTCGAAGCGTCTTGCCGCGCCGTTCGCCTTTGCCTACATGGCGTTCGACTCATCGCCTCAAGGAGACCTGTCATGATTCTGGATGCGGCGCGGCTTGCCTTCGCCAATCTCTTTGCGGCCGAGACCCGCGCGGTCTTTTGGAAGGTCATAGGGCTCACGCTTCTGGCACTCGTCGCGCTCTGGTTTGCGCTGCGCGAGCTGTTCGTCTGGCTTGCCTTGCCGTGGTTCGACACGCTGTTTCCCGGAACGCCCGAATGGGCGGGATGGCTTACCTTCATCGTCGGCATATTTGCCAGCCTCGGCCTCGCCTTGGGGCTGGCGCTGCTGCTCGCCCCGGTGACGGCGATGATTGCCGGCTTCTTCCTCGACGACGTCGCCGAGGTGGTCGAGAAGCGCGACTATCCGGGCGAAGCCCCGGGAGTGCCGCTGCCGCTTGCCGAAGCGATCGGGAGCTCGGCGAAGTTCCTGGGGGTCGTGGTACTCGGCAACCTCGTGGCGTTGTTCCTCCTGCTGGTGCCGGGCATCAATCTCATCGCCTTCTTTGTCGTCAACGGCTACCTGCTCGGCCGGGAATTCTTCGAGTTCGCCGCCATGCGGCACCGCGTGCCGGACGAGGCGCGGCTCTTCCGCAGGAAGCACCGCGCAACGGTGTTCCTCGCGGGCCTCATGCTTGCGGCCTTCCTGGCCGTGCCCGTGCTGAACCTGCTGACGCCGCTTTTTGCCGCGGGCATGATGGTGCATCTGCATAAGATGCTCTCGGCCCGCGACCCCGGCTTCTCGGCCGTCCGCGCATCGGCCCGAAAATCGTAACCGGTTTTCGGAAAGCGCGGTGCGCAGATTCACAGACCCGCGCCGCTGTAGCCGTGTCGCGGCCGGAACGGGGGCTGATTGCTTCACGCCGCGAGCGGCCGGAAGGCCGCGCCGGTTTCAAAATGGAGAGGGAGAACCCCGCATGAGCCAGGCAGACGACCGGATTACCCGATTGGAGGAAATGGTGGCTCACCAGGCCAAGACGATCGAGGAACTCTCGGATCAATTGGCCGAGCAATGGAAGGTGGTGGAACAGACGCGGGCCAAGCTGGACCGGCTGACCGAGCGGTTTCTGACGCTCGAGGAGCAGGCGCAGGAGGCGATCCCGGTGGCACGGCCGCCGCATTACTGATTACCAACGGTGCTGCAAGTCGAGGTCCGCTTTGGGACGCGCAGCAGAAAGCCGCCGGCTCGCGAAAGCCGACGGCTTCATGACATTACAGCATAGTGCCGCGATCAATAGGGGCAGGACTCGTCCGTCATGTAGTCGTGCACCTCGAGATTGCCGGCAATGATTTCGGCCTTCACCTTTTCGACGGCTTCGAGCATGTCCGGCGTGATCAGCGCCTTGTTGTGCTCGTCGAGCGCATAGCCGACGCCGTCTTCCTTCAGGCCGAGATTGGAGACGCCGAATTCGAACTTGTCGTCCTTGGCGGCCGTGAAGGCGTCGTAGACGGCGACATCGACGCGCTTCAGCATCGAGGTCAGCACCTTGCCCGGCTGCAGCATGTTCTGGTTGGAATCGACGCCGATGCCGAGCTTGCCCGCGTCCGCTGCCGCCTGCAGAACGCCGACACCGGTGCCGCCGGCGGCGTGATAGACAACATCCGCGCCTTGGTCGATCTGCGACTTGGTGATCTCGCCGCCCTTGACCGGATCGTTCCAGGCATCCGGCGTCGTGCCCGTATAGGCTTCGAGCACCTTCACGCCCTCACCGGTCGATTTGGCGCCGCCGACGTAGCCGCAGGCGAATTTGTGGATCAGCGGGATATCCATGCCGCCGACGAAGCCGACCGTCTTCGTCTCGGAGGCGAGACCGGCGAGCACGCCGACGAGATAGGAGCCTTCCTGCTCCTTGAAGACGATGGATTTGACGTTCGGCTTGTCGACCACCATGTCGATGATGGCGAACTTGGTGTCCGGGTATTCCGGCGCGATCTTCTCGAGCGATGCCGCCCAGTTGAAGCCGGCCATGACGATCGGGCTGTTGCCGTCGCTGGCGAAACGGCGCAGCGCCTGCTCCCGCTGGGCATCGTTGGCGATTTCGAATTCGCGATATTCGATGCCTGTTTCGGCCTTGAACTTTTCGGCGCCGTTGAAGGCGGCCTCGTTGAAGGATTTGTCGAACTTGCCGCCGAGATCGTAAATGATCGCCGGCTTGATGTCCGCGGCCAGCGCCGTCGCGGACATCATCGAGAAAGCAAAGAGACCGAGAATGGTTTTTTTCATCTTGCAGCCCTGTCGTCGCAATTGAATGTTTTCGGGTTTTCCGGCGGCATCGGAAGCCTCGCCGCGGAACCCGCCCCTCTTCTGTTTAAGGCTTGGGTGGCGGCATCCTTGCACGGCTTCGGCAAAAAAACACTCGAAATTTTTCGGATGGTAAAAAACCACGCGCGGCGCCGTTGGACAATGCTCGCGTCAGCCGACGGGGCAGTTGACGCCGGTGCCGCGCAATCCGCAATAGCCGTCGGGGTTTTTGGCGAGATACTGCTGGTGGTAGTCTTCGGCGAAGTAAAAGGGTCCGGCCATCCCGATCTCGGTGGTGATCTCGCGCCCGTGGCCGGAGGACTTCAATGCCTTCCGGTAAATGTTTCGGGCGGCATTCGCCTCGGCGAGCTGCTCTTCGTCATGGACATGGACTGCCGAGCGATAGGTCGTGCCGATATCGTTGCCCTGCCGCATGCCCTGTGTCGGGTCATGCTCTTCGAAGAAGGTCTTGAGCAGCCGGGCGAAGGAGACCTTACCGGGATCGTAGACGACCAGCACCACCTCGGCATGCCCCGTCAGACCGGTCGTCGTTTCCTGGTAGGTCGGGTTCGGCGTCAGCCCGCCGGAATAGCCGACGGCGGTCACGTGCACGCCGGGCGTCTTCCAGAAGAGCTGCTCGGCGCCCCAGAAGCAGCCCATGCCGAAGAGCACTTTCTTCGTCCCTTCCGGATAGGGGCCCTTGAGCGGCCGTCCGGAGACGAAATGCGTCTCGGCGGTGGGGATCTCCTGGCTGCGTCCGGGCAGCGCGGTCTCGGCGTCCGGCAGGAGGGTTTTCTTGTTGAACATGTCGATCAGAAACATCTCGGTGCTCCTTTCATGCGCCGTAGGCACTCAGGAAACATGCGGACCGGAATAGGGCAGCCGATTGCTCTCAGGCGGCAAAGCGCCCGGCCGCCGGCCTTCTCCTGTAGCCCGCCATCCAGAGAAGGAGGGCGATGACAAGAAACACCGCAAATGCCGGCTGCTTGAACAGCCAATGCAGAGCGGCGAGCCAGATTGCCGGCCCGGAATCGGTCCGCTGCAGCGATTGCACCCAACCGAGCGCTTCCGGCCCGAGCACCTCAATGCCCTCTCCAAGCGGCGTCATCACCGGCGCGGAGGCCGCCACCGACTGGATCGAGTCGATCGTTCCCGCGAGCACGGCAACCGTCAGCGCAAGCAAGCTCGCAAAGCGCAGCAAGAAACGCATCCGTCCTCCTTTGACGCCGGGCGCGCGCGAAAGACTATTTCGTGAGTTCCGGGCATCGGCATCTGCATCAAGAGATAGGCCGGCCGCCGAATGAGCGCAATGGCCGGCGGCGCACGCGCGCGTAACGTGCTGTCAATATTCTGTCAGAAACCAGTTGATCCCGTCCGCATCATCGGTATATATCGCGCCCGTCCGCCGGTTTTCGCCGGCGCACCAGCCGGATTGACCAACGGCTGCAGACGGATGGACAGGTGGCCGAGTGGTTGAAGGCGCACGCCTGGAACGCGTGTATACGTGAAAGCGTATCGAGGGTTCGAATCCCTCTCTGTCCGCCATCAAACTCTAAGCGTGATGCGGCGTAGCGCCGGTGGCCGTGGCGGATCGGTGTATTCTAAGCCGTCTGGGGAGCGCCTTTCCGGGAAATCCTCGCCCTAGCGCGGAGTCCTCGATGACAGAGACCGTTACAGTCACGCAGGAGATCACAGAGAAGGTCGCAGCGGCGGGGCTTCGCCTGCGGTTCGACAAGGTGGCTTTGCGGCTCATCGAGAATTTACAATCCACCCTGGCCGGGATCGTACCAGAAGACCAAACCTTGATCTTCACCCTGACCGCTCCAATAAGACTTCCCGCAAAGACGGCTATTGCAATAGAAGGTCTGGTGCGCGACGGTCCGCCTGATAGCGAGGTGGGAAACACAATCCACGGCAACCATATCCGGCTTTGCCGCGTTACGGGTGTCTCGGCAAAAATGCCGAGGGTTGTCGGGTTCGTGCACAATCCCGATTCAGACGCCAGTCTTATCCTGACCTTGGCTGAGGCGCGGCTGCTCGGGCGGAATCCGTTCAGTCCCGAGGCCTGACTGGCGCCTGGGCTGGGTGCCTGATCATCCTTGGGCCATTCGATAGGGCTATAGCGTATAAGTTGTTCATCACTATCGGTCGTGGTCCGCCATCCCGCTTCTTTTGCTACAATTCATCCCGGTTGGATCTGCTGCGCGGTAGGCGCCCGCACGGGCTCGTCCTTTGCGCAAAACGAACGATCCTGGCTTGCTCGTCGGAGTGAGCCACGTCGGGGGATTGGACAGGGCGTATGCCAGACGCGGATGATGGGAGCCCCTACTGGAGCGTGGACCAAATCGCGGTGGCGGATTCGCTTGGATCCGGACCGAATGGACTTACCTCTGATCGCGCTGCCGCCCGGCTTGCCTCGGTCGGCCTCAACAGCGTCGAGGACGCCGCGCATCTAAGTGCCCTGCGCCTTTTGCTGCGCCAGTTTGAAAGCCCACTCGTTCTTATCCTGGTTTTCGCCGCGGCGATCTCACTTATTCTGCGCCAATGGATCGATGCCGGAATTATTCTGGCCATCGTTATTGGAAGTGCGCTGCTGAGCTTCTTTCAGGAGCACCGGGCCTCCGCCGCCGTCGAGGAGTTGAAGAAACGCCTTGCGCTGACCTGCCGCGTCATTCGCGACGGGGCGGAGCGAGAGATCCCGGTCAGCATCATCGTGCCCGGCGACGTCATCCTGCTGTCCGCTGGCAATCTCATTCCCGCCGACGGTGTCGTGATCGAGGCAGCGGATTTCCTCGTCAGCGAGGCCGGCATGACCGGCGAGTCCTTCCCGGTCGAGAAGCGCCCGGGGGCGGTCCGGCGGGACGCGGCGATCGCGGAACGGACGAATTGCGTGTTTCTGGGGGCGTCGGTGCGTAGCGGCACGGCCAGGGTGCTCGCGGTCAAGACGGGGCATCGAACCGAGTTCGGCGCGATCGCCGCCCGTTTGCACGCCCGTCAGCCAGAAACCGACTTTGCCCGAGGCGTGCGCCAGTTCGGCTATCTGCTTATCCGTGTGATGGTTGTCATCGTCCTGTTCGTGCTGACCGTGAACTTGCTGCTCGATCGTCCGGTGGTCGAATCGCTGCTCTTCGCGGCGGCTCTGGCTGTTGGGCTGTCGCCGGAGCTCCTGCCCGCGATCATCAGCGTGACGCTTTCGGCTGGCGCGCGCACCATGAGCCGGCGTGGCGTCATTGTGCGCAGGCTCGACGCCATTGAGAATCTTGGCAGCATGGACATTCTCTGCACCGACAAGACCGGCACGCTGACCGAGGGCACCATCGTGCTGAGCGAGGTGCTCGATACGGCGAGTCGGCCCTCTGACGAAGTCAGACGCCTGGCCCATGTCAATGCCGCGCTTGAGACCGGGATCGGGAACCTGCTGGATGCGGCCATTGTCGCGGCTGGCGAGAGCCTGGGATTGTCCATCATCGGTCTGACCAAGATCGACGAGATCCCCTATGATTTCGAAAGGCGTAGGCTGACCGTCGTCGTGGCCGAAGATGCCGCACCGGGACAGCACCTGATTGTCACCAAGGGGGCATTTGCCAACGTCCTCGATATCTGCACGTCGCTCGAGCGCGATGGCGCGACGGCACCTCTGGATGAGGCCGCGCGGGCAGATCTGGAGGCCGTTTTCAAGGCGAAAGGCCACCAAGGCTTTCGCGTGCTGGCCCTGGCCACCCGCCGCGTTGTCGCGAGGGCTGACTACGACCGCCAGGATGAATGTGAGATGACTTTTCGCGGGTTCCTGGTGTTCCTCGACCCGCCCAAGCCTGATGCGAAGCAGACGATCAGCGATCTCGCCCGGCTGGGCATCGCGATCAAGGTGATCAGCGGCGACAACCGCCATGTCACCGCCCACATGGCTGAGGCCGTCGGGTTGAACGCCAAGTCGATGCTGACCGGAGCGGAACTGGCCGGGCTCAAGGACGAGGCGCTATGGCACCTGGCTCCGCGCACCGATCTTTTCGTCGAGGTCGACCCGCAGCAGAAGGAACGGATCGTCCGGGCCCTGCAGCGCACCGGCCATTCCGTGGGCTATCTGGGAGACGGGATCAATGACGCACCAGCCCTCTACACGGCCGATGTCGGCATTTCCGTTGACGATGCGGTGGATGTTGCGCGCGAAAGCGCCGACATCATCCTGCTGAGCCGCGACCTGGACGTGCTTCGCACGGGTGTCGAGGACGGCCGCCGGACCTTTGCCAACACTCTCAAATACATCTCGATCACGACAAGCGCGAATTTCGGCAACATGATCAGCATGGCGCTGGCGACGCCACTCCTGCCGTTCCTGCCGCTGGCGGCCAAGCAGATCCTTCTGAACAATTTCCTTTCGGACGTGCCCTCGATTGCGATCTCCAGCGACAACGTCGACCCGGAGCGGGTGCTCCGTCCCCAGGGCTGGAACGTCAAGGACATCCAGAAATTCATGATCGTCTTCGGGCTGATCAGCTCGGTCTTCGATCTTTTGACGTTCGGCGTGCTGCTCCTCCTCTTCCAGGCGGACGAGGCGACGTTCCAGACCTCCTGGTTCATGATATCCCTGCTGACGGAACTGGCGGTCGTGCTCGTCCTGCGGACCCACAAGCCCGCCTTTCGCAGCATGCCCAGCCGGTTGCTCCTGTGGTCGACCCTTGCCGTGGTCATCGCCACCTTCGCGATGCCATTCCTTGGGGACTTGACGTCGGTGTTCGGTTTCGTGCCGCTCTCGACCGCCCTGCTTGCCGCCATCGTTGCTATCGTGCTCGGATATATCGTAGCCACAGAAGCGGCCAAGGCGCGGTACTTCCGTTTGGAGAACTCGACGTGAGTCAGGCCTCCGGGTCGACCTGCTCGAGAATATCCGCCGCTTCGTATTTCGGCGAGCCCACCTTTCTGTCGATCGGCCACATGATCATCAGTTCGGCCGGGAACGGTTTCATCAGCTCCGAGGGATCCGGCTCCGGCGAGAGCCAGCGCTCGTAGTCGGCCCGGTGCAGGACCACCGGCATGCGGTCGTGGATTGTTGCCATCATTTCGTTCGGCGGGCAGGTGATGACGCAGAAGGTGCGGATATCCTCGTCGGTTTTCGGATCGCGCCAGGTCTCCCACAGGCCGGCCAGCGCAAAGGGTTCGCCGGACTTCATGGCGATCGCATAGGGCTGCTTGTTCTTGCCGGTGCCGTAGATGTCCTTCCATTCGAAGAAGCCGTCGATCGGGATGAGGCAGCGGCGGCTGCGATAGGCGTGCTTGAAGAGGCCATTGGTCGCGATACCCTCGCAGCGCGCATTGACCGGCGGCCGGCCGGTCGCCTTCATCCAGCGCGGCATCAGTCCCCAGCGTGCGCTGACGAAGGTGGGACCGAAGACATCCGGGTCGCGGATCACGTCGGTGATGATAATCGGATAGGTGAGCGACGGCGCACCGTTATAGCGCGGAAGCTGGTTTGCCATTCCCTCGACCGCCTGCCGCTCGGCGAAGGAGAATTCACGCAGCAGCGCATCGAGAGTGCTCTTGATATAGACGCGTCCGCACATCGGCCGTCCTCCCTTGAGGGGAGGGTACCGCGACGACGCGCCGCGTCAATGAAAACGTCCTGCGGTCGAAGCCGGAAAGCCGGAGATGCGGTGAATTCCGAACGGATGATCAGCCTTCGACATAGGTCTTGATGTTCCGTGCCTGAATTTCCCATCCCTCGTCATTGCTGCGCAAAGCCGCCGCCCGCTGGTCCTCCGGCAAGTTGTCGAACCCGGATTCGATGATCGTCAGGCGCGTGCCCGTGGCCGTCGGCTGCAGGTGAAATTCGACCCGCGTCGCGGGTTCCCGCAACGGATCCGGATCCGGGTCTTGCGAGTGCGGCCACCGGAACCAAAAAAGCCGCGGCGCCTCCATGCGCTCCGTGACCGAAGTCCATTTGACTCCTTCATGGCCCGGATAGGTTATTTCGCCGGTGGTGACCTCCCCGACGACAAAAGGTCCGTCGAGCCGAACCCGAAACCATTCCCCGAAGGCATTGTGGTCGGTCAGGGCGTGCCAGACGTCTTCGGCCGGTGCGTTCACCTCGACGGTCTTTTCGATGCGGTTCTCCACCATGCAATCTCCTGATCCGCGGGGGTCATTCCTCCGCTTTTTCTCCGCGCGCCGTCAGCTGATTGTCGACGCGCGCGACGCCGATCACCGCGGCTGCGGCTTCGCCGAGATGGGCGACGTCCGCCTCCGTCGCGACCGTGCCCGAAAGCAGGATCCAGTTGCCCATTGCGGTGATGGAAACATCGCGCGTGTCGATTGTGGTCGCATAACGAAGGAAGCGTCCAACCTTCTCCGCCAGCGCGTCGTCGGTCAGATGCGGGTGGTCGTCTCCGCGTGAATAGATCGAATGCTCCGTAGCCATGTCCATACCCCGTCGAGGCCAACGCTTGTGCGGACCGAAATGTTCCGAAGCCGGGCGGCATGCTTGCTCCTGCGATCGTGGCCATGACATTGCAGCGCCGCGTCTTTCCCGGCGCGCAAAGATCGCTGAAACGCTTGGATCCGCGCATCGAGATTTCCGAAAACCGGTTCCGATCGTCGGGCCGATGCGCTAAACCTCCATCAAAGAAGGCGCGATTTCCGCGATCCGCGCCACCCGTCCCTCCGGATCGCTTCCCCATCTTTTTGGACCAAGGCCCATCGATGTCCGAAGTCTTTCTGAACGTGCTTCCGATCTTCATTCTGATTCTGACCGGCTGGCTGGTGGTGCGGTTCGGCTACCTGAAACCGGCCGTCGGCGAGGCGCTCGGCGATTTCGTCTTCCGCGTCGCCGTGCCGGTCCTGCTCTTCCGCACCATTGCCGAGGCGGATTTCCGGGAGGGCTCGCCGTGGCCGCTCTGGCTTGCTTATTTCTCCGGCGTCGCAGTCACCTGGACCATGGGCCATCTCGCCGCGACGCTCGGTTTCGGGCGCGACCCTCGCATGGGCGTGCTCGCGGGCGTATCCTCGGCTTTCGCCAATACGGTCTTCATCGGCCTGCCGCTGGTCTCGCGTGTGGTGGGGGAGGAGGGCGTGGTGGCGCTTTCGATCCTGCTCTCGGTGCATCTGCCGGTGATGATGATCGCCGGAACGGTGTTCATGGAACGCGCCGAGCGTAAGACGAGCGGCAAGCCGGGCCAGGGGCTCGGCCGGCTGCTTGCGGGCGTCGCGCGCAATCTCGTCCGCAATCCGCTGGTGATCGGGCTTGCCCTCGGCGCGCTCTTTCACCTCCTCGGCCAGCCGCTCGGCGGGCCGGCGAAAATCGTCGTCGATCAGCTTGCTGCCGTTGCAGCACCTGCTGCGCTCATCTCGATCGGCATGGCGCTCGACCGCTACGGTGTGGCTGGCAATACCGGGCTCGCCAGCGTCACCAGCGGTCTGAAGCTCGTGGTGCTGCCGGGCACCGTCTTCGCCGCCTGTCATCTCCTGGGCTTGAGCGAGAGCTGGACCGCCGCTCTGGTGCTGACCTCGTCCGTGCCGACCGGCGTCAACGCTTGGCTGATCGCCAACCATTTCAATGTCGGCCATGCGCTCGCCTCCTCGACGATCACGCTGACCACGGCGCTCGGCGTCGTCAGCGTTTCCGCCTGGGCCTATCTGTTGATGTGATTCGCGCCGTCGCGCCAAACCTGCGCACGCGATGATCTCAAGGCCGCCGATATCCGGTCGGCTGAGCGTAGAGCCAGCCGATCCGGCGGATGGCGTCGTCCAGCCCTTCGCGGGCGACGGTCATCGTGTGGCCGTTTGCATGCAGCAGTGTCAGCTCGTCTTCCATGATGGCGACATGGCCTTTCCAGAAGACGAGATCGCCGCGAACGAGCTCTTCGCGCCCGATCGGCCTGCCGATCGCCTCCACCTGCATATCGGTGTCGCGCGGAACGTGGCGACCCGTCATCAGCATGGAAAGCTGGACAAGGCCGGAGCAGTCGATGCCGAAACCGGAGCGGCCGCCCCACAGATAGGGCGTTTCAAGCATGCGGGCGGCAACCGACACGTAGTCTTCAGCGACGGGTAGCCCGGCCGGGGCGCAATGATCGGCGACGACCGCCAGCCCGCCATCGAGCAGGAAATAGCGCATGCCGCGCGTCTCCGTCTCCCCCACGACCGTGAGCCGGCTTCCCATCGAAAGGGCGAAGGCCTGAGGAAAGCGCAGGTCCGCGCCGCGATAGGCGAAGGTCCGCGGCACCTGGACGATGTGGGTCGGAGGCAGGGTCGCGTCTTCCATCGCGCCGTGTGGCACATAGCCGACGTAACCGTCGAGCTCGGATTTGACCCAGGCCCAGCCGTCGGCGACGTCGAGAACCCGCGCCGCCTCTCCATAGAGCAGCTCCGTATCCGCGCCACAGGCAAGGTCCGGCCTTGCCCTGAGCGGCGTCACCGGCGCTGAGACCGTCGCCGGCCTGCCTTCGACGTAGCGCTTCGCATCTATCACGCCGCGCAGGCGCGCCTCGGCAAGGTCCTCGCGATAGGCATTGAGACGGCGATCGAGGGTGTCGGGCATGGCTGAGCTCACAGTTTCCGTCCCTGATTGATGATCAGATCGCCGATTTTTTCAAGGTAGAGAGCACCCTCCACCGTGCGTTTGATGATGACATTGCGTCGGTCGCGGTCGTCGCGCACCCGATCGACGAGACCGAGCGCGCCCATGGTGTCGAGCGCCCGCGTGATTACCGGTTTCGTCACGCCGAGGGTCGCGGCGAGGCCGCGCACGGTGTGCGGCGGCGGCACCAGATAGATTTCGAGCAGGATCGCCATCTGGCGCAGCGTGAGGTCGCGGCTGTCGATGCGCACCTGCTCGCGCGAGACCGCGTGCCAGAGCCCCAGCGCTTGGGAGGGCGTCAGTTCGACCGGCAAGGGAAACTCCTGCGCAAAACCACTCGCCGGCACCCTAGCCGCCCGATCGTTACGCAAGCGTTTCTTCCAGACGTGAATCCTGGTGGGCCGCCTCCTCACGTGGACGAGAGCGAGCGCCCCTTGTCCGTCATCGCGACAGACCGGCCTTGCGCCTTGCGACGACGCGTTCGCGCCAGACGGTGAAGATGCCGGCGGCCACCACTATAGCCGAACCGGCGATCATGTTCGTGGTCAATGTCTCGCCGAAGATGGTGACGCCCATGATCGAGGCGAAGACGAGCTGCAGATAGGTAAGCGGCTGGACCGCGACCGCGTCCAGCATGTCATAGGCGCGAATGAGGAAATAGTGGCTGACACTGCCGGTGATGCAAAGCAACAGCATCCAGCCCCAGTCGAAAGGTGCAAGATTCGTCCAAAAGAAGGGGCCGACCAGGCTGATCGAAACGGCGCCGACGACACCCGTATAGAAGAAGCTGGTCATCGCCGGGTCGTCGCGGCTGACGAGCCGTGTCGCGATCACATAGATCGCAAACATCAGCGCCCCGGTCAGCGGCAGCAAAAACTCCATGTCGAATGCGTTCCCGCCGGGCTTCAGGATCAGAAGCACGCCGAGAAGTCCGGCCCCGATCGCGGTCCAGCGCCGCCAGCCGACGCGCTCGCCGAGCAGGGGCATGGACAGGAGCGCGACGAAGATCGGGGTGGCCGCCAGGATCGCCTGCGACAGCGCAAGCCCGACGACGGTGAAGGAGGTGATGATGACGACGATCTGCGCCGGCAGGAGCATGCCGCGCATCACTTGCAACGCCGGCCTCTTCGTCACCGCCGTCACCGCAAGCCCGCCCGGCGCCCGCGCTGCAAGAAAGACCGCGAAGGCGGCAAAGACCCAATAGCGGATCATCGCCACGAAAACCGGCGGGTAGATGGCGCCGAGATGTTTGGAGATGCCGTCCTGAATCGAGAAGATGACGATTGCAGAAAGCGCGAAGACGTAGCCGTTTGCCTTGGGTTTCATGCCGTTGCCGATACACGCGCCTACTGCATTTCTCTTCAAAGTGCTACCGTGATCTTTGCGCGTCTGACAAGACGCGCGCCGCTGTAGCGGCCGTGGCCAATGCCCGGGGCCGAGAGAAATAAAAAGACCCCGAGCCGGGAGGAGGTGGCGTCGGGGTCTTTAATCTAGGCCGGCTCTTGGGAGGAGGAGTGAACCGACCGACACCGAGCGCCGCGGGAGGAGGTGCAGCGCTTCGATGAGGAGGAATATAAATCATTCCGCCTGACGTAACAGTGTCGATGTTGCATTGCAGCATTGCATGGGACGCACATCGGAACCTCCTATCAACTCCGGCAGGCCCGACTGGTTCCACCGATTCGATCCGTGCCTGCGGGCGGCGTCTTGGGGATTGCGTTTCGGGAGGAGCAGCCGCAACGCCTTGAACCCTCGGCATTTTTCCCTATCCCGCTTCTTAACGCCCCCTTAAATTGCCGCATTTAGAGTTCAACGCATCGGCCCGGTCGGACCTGCTGGCGACCTCGGTCCAGGACGCGCAGCGCCGTAGGGCCTCGCGTGACACCGGCAATCGCTACGGCGCCGCGCGTCTTTTCAGACGCGCAATAGGGCTAGGGAGATTGGTGAAGCGGGCCGACGATCGGAGCGGGATCAGGAACAATAGCGGGATTTCCGCCCTGTCCGGCGCCGACCTATCAGAATCGATCGCGTTTTGATTGACCATCATCGTGATCCAGGGGACATATCCTTCCGGCATGGCGAGCAGAAAATCAGGACAGCGGATCGAACCTTCCTTTGGCGACGATGAGGACGACGGCCTGCGCGTCGACGCGACCGACCGCGTGAGCGGCGGGGGTCGAGTGGCGAATCGCGCCCGGAGTGCATCGAAGAAGCGGCGCGAACCTCGCGGCGGGCGCCGCCGGGGCGGCTCCGGCGGGGGTTTCTTCGGCCTTGCGCGCCGCCTCTTCTACTGGTGCATCGTGCTCGGCATCTGGGGTGCGATCGGTGTCGGCGGGCTCGTCCTCTATTATGGCGCGCGCATGCCGAGCGCGACGACCTGGACGATCCCGGACCGGCCGCCGAACGTCAAGATCCTCGCGGTCGACGGCGACATCATCGCCAATCGCGGCGCGACCGGCGGCGAGGCGCTCGCGCTCGAGGAGATGTCGCCCTACATCCCGCAGGCGGTGATCGCCATCGAGGATCGCCGCTTCTACTGGCATTTCGGCGTCGACCCGCTGGGGCTCGCGCGCGCCATGCTGACAAATCTTACGAGCGGCCGCATGGTCCAGGGCGGCTCGACGTTGACGCAGCAGCTCGCCAAGAACCTGTTCCTTTCGCCCGAGCGTACGCTCGAACGCAAGGTGCAGGAGGTTCTGCTCGCGCTCTGGCTCGAGCACAAATACACGAAGGACCAGATCCTGACGATGTATCTGAACCGCGTCTTCTTCGGCTCCAACGCCTATGGTGTCGAGGCTGCGGCGCGGCGCTATTTCAACAAGTCGGCGCGCGACGTCAATCTCGGCGAGGCGGCGATGCTTGCCGGCCTCTTGAAGGCGCCTTCGCGCCTCTCGCCCGCGCGCGACCCGGAAGCAGCCGAGGAGCGCGCTCAGGTGGTGCTCGGCGCAATGCGCGAGGAAGGCTACATCACCGACGCCGAGATCAAGACGGCGATGTCGCAAACGCCGACGCGGGCGAAAAGCTTCTGGTCGGGAGCGCAGTATTACGTCGCCGACATGGTGATGGACCAGCTTCCCGGCATGATCGGCGAGATCAAGCAGGACCTGATCGTCGACACCACCATCGACCTGGCGCTGGAAAAAAAGGCCGAGGAGGTCATCGCCGCCACGCTCGACGAGGAGGGTGGCAAGCTCAATGCCGCCCAGGCAGCCCTCGTCTCGATCGACGGCACCGGCGCCATCCGGGCGCTCGTCGGCGGCAGGGACTATGCCGAAAGCCAGTTCGACCGCGCCTCCAAGGCGAAGCGCCAACCGGGTTCCGCCTTCAAGCCCTTCGTCTATGCGGCCGCGCTCGAAATCGGCCGCACGCCGATGTCGGTCCGCAACGATGCGCCGGTCCGGATCGGCAACTGGACGCCGGAGAACTATGACCAGAAATATCGCGGCGAGGTGACGCTCGCCGATGCGCTGGCCAATTCGCTGAACACGATCGCCGCCCAGCTGGTCATGGAGGTCGGGCCGCAGAACGTGGTCAAGCTCGCGCATCGGCTCGGGATCGATTCCGAGATGCAGGCGAACGCCTCGATCGCGCTCGGAACGTCGGAGGTGAGCCTCGTCGAGCTTACCTCGGCCTATGCGCCCTTCATGAATGGCGGCTTCAAGGCGACGCCGCATGTCATCCGCCGCATTTCCACCGCGGACGGAACCGTGCTCTACGAAAACACCTACGACAATCCGCCGCGCGTGCTCGATCCGGCGATCGTCAGCGAGATGAACCAGATGATGGTGCGCGTGCTGACGAACGGCACCGGCAAGAGGGCCCGCCTCCCGGACTGGGAGGTGGCGGGCAAGACCGGCACGACGCAGTCCTTCCGCGACGCGCTGTTCGTGGGCTATACCTCCAACCTGACGACCGGCGTCTGGTTCGGCAATGATGACGGCAAGTCGATGAAGAAGGTGACCGGCGGCGGCTTGCCGGCCAAAGCCTGGCACGATTTCATGGTCGCTGCCCATAGGGGCCTGTCGCCTTCGCCGCTCTTCGGCACGACCGGTGTGCAGCCGGTTTTCGATCAGGGCGGCGCTGTTGCCGGCGCACTTGCGAATGGCGATGGCTTTGTCGGGGGCGACGCCGAGGCTTTCCCCGAACCTCCGCCCGTCGACGGTGCGCTCGCGGTCGATCAGACGCGCCCGGCGGGAGAGCCGGCCGGCAGCGGTCCGATGCCACCGGCCGGCGTCGGCGAGGCGACGGGAACGACCCGCCGCACGACGCTGTTCGAGCTTTTGACCGGCGGCTGACGGGGCTTCCGCCCCGAACTGCGGTGCGGGCGGCGAATCCCCTTTGCGGACGGGCTTTGCCGATGTGCAAAAAGCGGCTTGTATTTGCCGCTGCTCAAGCCGCAGAATGCCTTGCAGTCCGATACGCCGGTCCTTATATACGCCGCATCGACGCAGCCCGTCGCTGCGTTCCAATTGAAGACCATCCCGCTAGGGGCTGTCCCATGAATGCCTGACCGGGGTTCCGACAGTCCGCTGTAAGGAGAGAACGACATGGCTAAAGTTATTGGTATCGACCTCGGAACGACGAACTCCTGCGTCGCCGTCATGGACGGAAAGGACGCGAAGGTGATCGAAAACGCCGAGGGCGCGCGCACGACCCCCTCGATGGTGGCCTTCACGGACGACGGCGAACGCCTCGTCGGCCAGCCGGCCAAGCGCCAGGCGGTCACCAATCCGGAAAATACCCTTTTTGCGATCAAGCGCCTCATCGGCCGCACTTTCGCGGACCCGACGACGCAGAAGGACAAGGGGATGGTCCCCTACAAGATCATCAAGGCCGACAATGGCGACGCCTGGGTGGAGGCGCACGGCAAGACCTACTCGCCGTCGCAGATCTCCGCGATGATCCTTCAGAAGATGAAGGAGACCGCCGAATCCTATCTCGGTGAAAAGGTCGAGAAGGCCGTCATCACCGTCCCCGCCTACTTCAACGACGCCCAGCGCCAGGCCACCAAGGACGCCGGCAAGATCGCCGGTCTCGAAGTGCTGCGCATCATCAACGAGCCGACTGCGGCCGCGCTCGCCTACGGCCTCGACAAGAAGGAAGGCAAGACAATCGCCGTCTACGACCTGGGCGGCGGCACCTTCGATATCTCGGTGCTCGAAATCGGCGACGGCGTCTTCGAGGTGAAGTCCACCAACGGCGACACCTTCCTCGGCGGTGAAGACTTCGACATGCGTCTCGTCGAGTACCTCGCGGCCGAGTTCAAGAAGGAGCAGGGCATCGACCTCAAGAACGACAAGCTCGCGCTGCAGCGCCTGAAAGAGGCAGCCGAAAAGGCGAAGATCGAGCTGTCGTCCTCGCAGCAGACCGAAATCAACCTGCCGTTCATCACGGCCGATGCAAGCGGTCCGAAGCACCTGACGATGAAGCTGTCGCGCGCCAAGTTCGAAAGCCTGGTCGAGGATCTCATCCAGAAGACGATCGCCCCCTGCAAGGCGGCGCTGAAGGATGCCGGGGTCTCGGCTGCCGAAATCGACGAAGTCGTTCTCGTCGGCGGCATGACCCGCATGCCGAAGGTCCAGGAAACCGTGAAGCAGCTGTTCGGCAAGGAGCCGCACAAGGGCGTCAACCCGGATGAGGTGGTCGCGATGGGCGCCGCCATCCAGGCCGGCGTTCTGCAGGGCGACGTCAAGGACGTGCTGCTGCTCGACGTGACCCCGCTGTCGCTCGGCATCGAAACGCTCGGCGGCGTCTTCACCCGTCTGATCGAGCGCAACACGACGATCCCGACGAAGAAGAGCCAGGTCTTCTCGACGGCCGACGACAACCAGTCCGCCGTGACCATCCGCGTCTCGCAGGGCGAGCGTGAAATGGCGGCAGACAACAAGCTGCTCGGCCAGTTCGATCTCGTCGGCATTCCGCCGGCGCCGCGCGGTGTGCCGCAGATCGAGGTGACCTTCGACATCGACGCCAACGGCATCGTCCAGGTATCGGCAAAGGACAAGGGTACGGGCAAGGAACACCAGATCCGCATCCAGGCCTCCGGTGGACTTTCCGATGCCGACATCGAGAAGATGGTGAAGGATGCCGAAGCCAATGCCGAAGCCGACAAGAAGCGCCGCGAAGCGGTCGAGTCCAAGAACCAGGCCGAAAGCCTGATCCACTCCTCGGAGAAGTCGCTGAAGGAATATGGCGACAAGGTGTCGGAAACGGACCGCAAGGCGATCGAAGACGCCATTGCGGCGCTGAAGTCCGCCGTCGAGGTCGCCGAGCCGGACGCCGAGGACATCAAGGCCAAGACCAACACGCTCATGGAAGTTTCCATGAAGCTTGGCCAGGCCATCTATGAAGCGCAGCAGGCCGAAGCCGCCAATGCCGACGCGGCAGCCGACGCCAAGCGCGATGGCGAGGACGTCGTCGACGCCGATTATGAAGAGGTCAAGGACGAGGACGACCGCAAGCGGTCTGCATAACGCCGTCCTGCCGCAACCGAGCCCGGGAGCGATCCCGGGCTTTTCTCTTGCCCGAAGCATCCGAAGCGGTAGACGGGCGCCGATGGCCGACGGGCAGGAGCCGGCTCGAGCGCGCCGGAAGAGTTTGCCAGCGGGTTCGGTGCGGCAGCAAAAGTGAGATATTTCCGATAAAAACCGCTCGGACTATGGTATGGCGCTTTCAGGTTTACTAAATCCTGTGCAAGACATTCGCATCCGTCGGATCCTTCGCGCTGGCAAGCCCTGTGAACAGGACAATCTTTGAAGCATGAAACGTGATCTTTACGAAACGCTTGGCGTGGGAAAGAACGCAGACGAGAAGGAGCTGAAGAGCGCCTTCCGCAAACTGGCGATGAAGTATCATCCGGATCGTAATCCCGGTGACACGGAAGCGGAACGAACCTTCAAGGAAATCAACGAAGCCTATGAGATGTTGAAGGACCCGCAGAAGCGGGCGGCCTACGACCGCTACGGCCATGCGGCCTTCGAGCAGGGTGGCATGGGCAACGGCTTCGCGGGCGGCGGCGCCAGCGGCTTCTCCGACATTTTCGAGGACATCTTCGGCGAGATGATGGGCGGCCGCCAGCGCCGCTCGACGGGTGGGCGCGAGCGCGGAGCGGATCTCCGCTACAACATGGAGATCACGCTCGAGGAGGCCTATACGGGCAAGACGGCGCAGATCCGTGTGCCCACCTCCGTCACTTGCGACGTCTGCACCGGAACGGGCGCCAAGCCCGGCACCAGTCCGAAAACCTGCTCGACCTGCCATGGCAGCGGCCGCATCCGCGCCGCCCAGGGCTTCTTTTCGATCGAACGCACCTGTCCGAGCTGCGGCGGCCGTGGCCAGACGATCACCGATCCCTGCACAAAGTGTCACGGCCAGGGCCGGGTGATGGAGGAGCGCACGCTCTCGGTCAATATCCCGGCCGGTATCGAGGACGGCACGCGCATTCGCCTTTCCGGCGAGGGCGAGGCCGGGCTTCGCGGCGGTCCGCCGGGCGACCTGTATATTTTCCTTTCGGTGAGGCCGCATGAGTTCTACCAGCGCGACGGCGCCGATCTCTATTGCAGCGTTCCGATCTCGATGACGACGGGGGCGCTCGGCGGCAAGTTCGACGTGACCACGCTCGACGGAACGAAATCCCGGGTGACGGTGCCCGAAGGCACCCAGGCCGGTAAGCAGTTCCGCCTGAAGGGCAAGGGTATGCCGGTGCTGCGCTCCAGCCAGATGGGCGATCTCTATATCCAGATCCAGATCGAGACGCCGCAGAAGCTCACCAAGCGACAGCGAGAACTCCTGCAGGAGTTCGAGCAGATCTCCTCGAAGGAGAACAATCCGCAGTCGGCGGGCTTCTTCTCCCGCATGAAGGATTTCTTCGACACGTTGAGCGAGTGACGGCCAGGACGCGCAAAAGCAGACATCGGGCCGGGCTCAATCTCCGCTTGGGTCAGAGCGTCCCCGGCAGCAATTGCCAGAGGCCTGCCGCAATGAGCACCGCGCCGGCCGCACGGGGAAGAACGCGCCCGGCGCGCACCAGCTTCTCGACGAGAACCAAGCCAGCGATCGCCGCGATCCACAGCACATTCATGATGCCGCCGACGAAAAGCAGAGCCATCAGGGCCCAGCAGCAGCCGACGCAATAAAGTCCATGGCGAAAGCCGAGTGCGACTGCGCCGCGCGGATCGCGGCGAAAGCCCCCATGGGTCTGGATGAAAACGATCGGCGCCTGGCAATGACTGAGGCAGGCGTCCTTGAGCGGGGTCCACTGGTAAAGTCCCACCACCACCAGCACGATGCCGCTGAAGACGCGGCTGGCGCTTGCGAGCGCCGGCGACAGCAGCGTTCCTTCGAGCAGCCATTGTCCGAGCGTTGCGGCGAGCGCGAAGCCCGTCCAGGCGAGCAGGTAGCCGCCCGCAAAAAAGCCGGTTGCGGCGAAGGGCTTCCCCTGGCGCAGGCTGTGCCGCCCCACATGCGCATAGAGAAGGATCATCGGCGTCGCCGAGGGAAGCATCATGCCGACCATCATGACGATCCACATCGTCGCCATGACGCCGGCCTCCACCGCGCTCCACGGCCGCGGCTCGAGGCCGAGAACCGAGGCAAGTCCGCCGGCTTGCTGATCCGTCCCCAGGGACCTGCCGGTTTCCGCCGGCATGTGCATATCCGCGCCCATGCCCATATTCGTGCCCATGCCTATATCTGTTCCGGGCACGGCCATGCCGCCCATATCCATGGTCGCAGCCAGCCACAGGATGTAGATCCAGGAGATCGCCGTCAGCGTGGCGAGCGAGGCGGCGACGATCATCCGGTCGCGCCGCAAGAGGCTCACAAGCGCACTATCAGCCATGGCGTCAGTGGACCACGCCGCTTTCGGTCATGTGGAGCTTCGCGAAATGCGCGTGCGAATCCGAGAGCGAGACGGACACCGGACCCGTCGCCGTTGCCCAGCCGCGCCCCACCTCGCAGGTATCGTATTCGAAGCCGTCCGGTAGCGTGAGGCGGGCGCGATGGGGTGTCCCGGTCACCGGATTGACGATAGGCTCTCCGCGCGCCTCGATCCAGCCCGGAACGTTGACGCGGGCCGTGCGGCCATCCACGTCCATTTCGAACTCGATCGGTGCGAAAACCGGATCGTGGACCTTCTCGAAAGTCGTCGAGAACACTTGGAAGAACGTCGCGCCGGGCTCGGTGTCCTGTCCGCTCATGATCCGCAACAGTGCCCCGCGCTGCTCCTCGGAAGCGCGCTCATCGACGATCGGCACGACCTCGCCGCCGCCCTCATGGATCGCGCCCGGCCAGGCGACGATCATGCCGCATCGCAGGCCATCGAGCCGGGTATCGCCATGGTGCCCCTGCTCGATCTCCACCACGCCGATCGCGCGGCAATTCCCTTGCGTCGGCAGGGCATTGTACTGACAGGGGCAGCCATAGGCGCAATTACAATGAATGAATTCACGGCCCTTGATTGTCCATTTGACGTCAACCATCGTCTCCTCCCGGTTTTCTGCTCTTCTGTTCGTCAAACTCCCTGCGCTTCCGGCACGTTCATTAGGTGGGGAGAATATATCGTCGAACAGCGTTCGTGCCAACTTTGGGTCCGTCCGCGGAAGAACAGGCGGCGCCCGGGCGCGGTCTTTCGCCTTGCCTTGGCTCGCCTTTCGTCCTACCTGACAGGAACGTCGAATCCGGACCCGCAATGCCCCACAAGGTCTACATTACGCGCCTCAAGCTCACTGACTTTCGCAACTACGCTTCGGTGGCGTTTGATCTCGACCCGCGTCATGTGGTGCTGACCGGCGAAAACGGTGCGGGCAAGACAAATCTCATGGAGGCGATCTCCTTCCTGTCACCCGGGCGCGGCCTGCGTCGCGCCGCTTACGCGGATGTGGCGCGCGTCGGCGCCGCGGACGGCTTTTCCGTATATGCCGTGGTCGACGGCATGGCGGGGCCGGTCGAAATCGGCACGGGGACGGCGGGCGGGGAAGAAGGGCAGTCGCGCCGGCTGAGGCTCAACGGCACGCCGGCACGCACGGTCGACGAACTTACCGACCACCTGCGCGTGCTCTGGCTGACGCCGGCCATGGACGGGCTCTTCACCGGCCCGGCCGGCGATCGCCGCCGCTTTCTCGACCGGCTGGTGCTTTCGCTCGATCCCGAACACGGGCGGCGGGCGAGCGAGTTCGACCGCGCCATGCGCAGCCGCAACCGCCTGCTTTCGGAGTTCCGGCCGGATCCTTCCTGGCTTTCGGCGATCGAGCGCGAAATGGCGGGGCTCGGCGTATCGATGGCGCGCGCGCGGCTGGAAATGCTGGGCCTGCTCGCGGGTCTTGTCGAGCGCAACCGGGCGAACGGCTCCTTCCCCACTGCCCGCCTTTCGCTTTCCGGGTTCCTCGACGATTGCCACGACCTGCCGGCCTATGACGTCGAGCAGCGCTATCTCGCCATGCTGCAGGAAGGCCGCCCCTGTGACGCCGCCGCGGGCCGCACGCTCGACGGCCCGCACCGCAGCGATCTGCTGATCCGCCACCACGAAAAGGACATGGAGGCGGAACGCTGTTCGACCGGCGAGCAGAAGGCGCTCCTGATCGGACTGGTGCTTGCCCATGCGCGCCTCGTCGGCGAGATGACCGGCCATGCACCGGTCCTGCTTCTCGACGAGATCGCCGCCCATCTCGACCGCAGGCGGCGTGCGGCCCTTTTCGATCGCGTCGATGAACTCGGCGGACAGGCCTTCATGACCGGCACGGATCGGGCGATGTTCGAGGCGCTCGGCGAGCGGGGGCGCTACCTGACAGTTGCAAACGGCCGCATTTCGGAGTGACATCGGCACTGCCGAAGTCCGCTTCGGCGAATATCCAGACGGAGAAGGAAATGACCGCAGCAGCCCTCGATCCCTCCGAAATCGCCCGCTATGCGCGTCATATCGTTCTGGCCGAGATCGGCGGCGCAGGCCAGCAGAAGCTGAAGGCCGCGCGCGTGCTCGTCGTCGGCGCCGGCGGGCTCGGCGCGCCCGTCCTGCAATATCTTGCCGCCGCCGGCGTCGGAACGCTGGGTGTCGTCGACGATGATCGGGTGTCGCTGTCGAACCTGCAGCGGCAGGTCATCCACGGCACGAGCGATATCGACCGGCCAAAAGTCGAGAGCGCCGCGGACCGGATCGCCGACCTCAACCCGCATGTGAGGGTCGTGCCGCATGCGCTTAGGCTTCAGCGCGACAATGCCGAAGCGATCTTCCGCCAATACGACCTCGTCGTCGACGGCTCCGACAATTTCGAAACGCGCTATCTCGCGGCGGACGTGGCGGAAGCAGCCCGCGTGCCGCTCGTCACCGGCGCCGTCGGCCGTTTCGACGGCTCCGTCACCGTGCTGAAGCCCTATGAAATCGACGCTGGCGGAAATCCCCTCCCGTCCTACCGCGATCTCTTCCCGACCAAGCCGCCGGCCGGAGTTGTGCCGGCCTGCGCCGAAGCCGGCATCGTCGGCGCGCTCACCGGCGTCATCGGCACGCTTCAAGCGATGGAAGCCATCAAGCTCGTCACGGGCATCGGCGTGCCGCTGGTTGGCCGGCTGTTGCTCTACGATGCGATGGCCGCCGAGTTCAATACGATCCGCTACCGGCGCGGCAAAGCTTGATGGACACGATTCGATTAGATCCGGGCTTCGATCGCCACGACGAACTGCTCGCGCTGATTCTCGCCGCCTTTGCCTATATGGATGGACGGATCGATCCACCCTCCTCTGCCCACGCCTTGACGGTGGACTCGCTGCGCCGGAAGACGAGCGATGAGATCGCGTTCGGTGCGATCGCGGGCGGCGAGCTGCGCGGCTGCGTCTTCCTGAAGCCCGAGCCGAATTGCCTCTATGTTGGCAAACTCGCGGTTGCGCCTGCCTCCCAGGGAAAGGGGATCGGCCGGCATCTGATCGGCATTGCGGAGGAAAAGGCCCGCAGCCTTTCACTCCCGGCGCTGAGGCTTCAGACCCGCATCGAACTCACGGAGAACCATAAGATCTTCGCGGCCTGGGGCTTCGTCGAAGCGGGCCGCTCTTCCCATCCCGGTTTCGCGGGACCGACCTCGATCGAGATGAGGAAGGTGATCGGGCCGGCGCTTTAGTCTAATCCCGCCCCGGCAAGACGCGGTCCGGCGGCCGGTGGCCGTCGAAGAAGGTGCGGATGTTGATCACGACTTTTTCGCCCATGTCGACGCGCCCCTCGAGCGTGGCCGAGCTCATATGCGGCAGGAGCACGACCTTGCCTTCTCCGGCGAGCTTGATCAGCTTGGGATTGACGGCCGGCTCGTTCTCGAAGACGTCGAGGCCGGCGCCGGCGATCTTGCCCTCGCGCAGGCACTTGATCAGCGCCGTCTCGTCGATAACGTCGCCACGCGCCGTGTTGACGATGTAGCTGTCCGGACGCATCAGCGCCAGCCGCCGGGCTGACAGGAGATGATACGTCGCCGGCGTCGAGGGGCAGTTGACCGAGACGATGTCGACCCGCGCGAGCATCTGGTCGAGGCTGTCCCAATAGGTCGCCTCGAGCATTTCCTCGGTTTCCGGGCTGACGCGATGGCGGTTGTGATAGTGGATGGACAGGCCGAACGCCCTGGCGCGGCGGGCGACCGCAGTACCGATCCGCCCCATGCCGAGAATGCCGATGCGCTTGCCGGCAATGCGCCGGCCGAGCATCCATGTCGGCGACCAGCCCGCCCATTCGCCCTTGCGGTCCGTCAGGATGCGCGCACCCTCGGCGAGCCGGCGCGGCACAGCCAGGATGAGTGCCATCACCATGTCGGCCGTATCCTCCGTCAGCACGTTGGGCGTATTGGTGACGGTGATGCCCTTGCGGGCGGCCGCATCGACATCGATGTTGTCGACGCCGTTGGAAAAGGCGGCGATCAGCTTGAGCTGCGGCCCCGCCTGCTCGATCAGGGCCGCGTCGATCCTGTCCGTCACCGTCGGTACCAGCACGTCGACCCGCTTGACCGCGGAGACGAGCTCCGGCTGGCTGCGCGGCGAGTCGTCGATGTTCAGCTCCGCGTCGAACAATTCGCGCATCCGGGTTTCGACGACGTCCGGCAGTTTCCGGGTGATGTAGACGGTTGGCTTCTTCTTGCTTGTCATGCGCGCGAGCGGCCCTCGTTGACGGGTCCTTAACCAAGTTGGGCGATAGTTTCTCCCTATAGCCGCAGTTTCTACCAGACCCGGTGGGGAAGACAATTAAAAGTCGCTGCCCAGATACCGGATTTGCGACGCGTGCCCGGCCCGGCGCGCGAGATTGCGGCCGAGTCGGTTCGAAACGACCCGCGCCCATTGCGGTGGATCGATAAAGCTTCGCTTACGAACGGAAGATGAGCTTCGTCATGCGTCATGTCATTTTCAACGCCTCTGCCCTGCTATTGGCCATGTTCCTCGGAACGGCCCTGACGTCCGTCGCCCATGCCCAGGCGGCCAAGGGGCCGAGCGGACTGCCGCTCCCCCGCTTCGTCAGCCTGAAGGCGAGAAGCGTCAATCTCAGAATAGGCCCAAGCCTCGATTATGCGGTAGCGTTCCGCTATCTCAAGTCCGGCGTTCCGGTGGAGATCATCCAGGAATACGACAATTGGCGCCGTGTCCGCGATGCCGACGGGACGGAGGGCTGGGTCAACCAGGCGCTGCTTTCCGGCGACCGCACCGCCCTTGCCGCGCCATGGATGCGCGGCAAGGGCGAGGGCGTCTTCGTCAATCTAAGGCGCGATCCGCAGGGTACGGCGCCGATCGTCGCCCGTATGGAGCCGGGCGTGCAACTGCGCATCGGTGAATGCAACGGCGACTGGTGCCATGCCGAAACGCAAGGGGTGGAGGGCTGGATCGCGCAGAGCGAGATCTGGGGCGCGTACCCGGGCGAGGCCTTCAAATAGGCCTCGGCCTCGCCTCAGAGGAGCACGGCTTCCCTGGCTGCATCGGCGAGCGACACCATCGGCCGCGGCCCGATCTGGCCTATGACGATGCCCGCCGCCAGATTGCCGAGGCGGCTGCAGTCTTCGAGCGAGCGGCCGCTCGTATAGCCGTGGAGGAAGCCGGCGGCATAGAGGTCGCCGGCGCCGGTGGTGTCGACCACATTCCGGACTGCGCTTGCCCCCACCCGCACGCATTCGTTGCCGCGGATGACGACAGAGCCTTCCTCGCTCAGCGTCACGGCGGCGAGCTTGCAGTCCTTGGCGAGCTTCGCCAGTGCCAGGTCAAAATTCTCCGTTTTGTAAAGCGCCAGCGCTTCCTGCCGATTGGCGAAGACGATGTCGACGGTGCCCGAGCGCATCAGATCGAGGAACTCGTCGCGGTAACGGTGCACGCAGAAACTGTCGGACAGTGTCATCGCCGTTTCGCGGCCATGCGCATGGGCAATGCGCGCGGCCTCGCGGATCGCATCCTTGGCGCGCGGCGGATCCCAGAGGTACCCTTCGAAATAGGTCAGCCTGGATTCGGCGACCACATCGGCCTCGACATCCTCTGGACCAAGCTCGACGCAGGCGCCGAGATAGGTGTTCATCGAGCGTTCGCCGTCCTCGGTCACGAAGATCATCGAACGCGCGGTCGGCGGCACGGCTTCGAGCGGCTTCGTCTGGAAATGCACGCCCTGGGCGCGGATGTCATGGGTGAAGATCTGGCCGAGCTGGTCGTCGGCGATCTTGCCGAAATAGGCGGCACGCCCTCCGAGGCTGGCGACACCCGCCGCCGTATTGCCGGCGCTGCCGCCCGAGGCTTCGACCGCCGGGCCCATGCGTGAATAGAGCAGTTCCGCCCGCTCCGCGTCGATGAGGTTCATCGCGCCCTTGATGATGCCGTTCTCCACGAGGAAGTTGTCGTCGCAGCGCGCAATGATATCGACGATGGCATTGCCGATCGTCAGAACATCGAATCTTGTCATGAGCCCCCGTCCGGTTTCCTGAATGGCCGGTAATCGTTAATACCGGTTTTCCGGGCATTTGGAAGCCGAAACGAGCAAAAGGGGCATAATCACTTCGGCAGTGCCGTCGGCTCGTACAGTGCAGCGAATTCGCCGCTTGGCGGGATCGGCTTGATGATGTCGATCATCACGCCGTTCGGATCGGCGGTGATGAAGTGACGCTGGCCGAACGCCTCGTCGCAGATCGGCTTCAGGATCGGAAGGCCGGCCGCCTGCGCATCTGCATATAGCCGGTCCGGATCGTCGACCTCGAAATTCAGAAGCAGGCCGCTCGCAGGCGCCCTATGCGTTTCCGGCACGGTGGCGTGGCGGTAGTCGAGGATTGCGAGCGTCACATGCTCGTCCTCCGTCGATTGGAGATGCACATACCAGTCGCTCTTGAAGAGAGCCTGGAAGCGGAAATGGCCGATGTAGAAGTCGGACGTGCTCTGCACGTCGGCGGTCATGATCACGGGATAATAGCTTGTCGATTTCATGCTTTTCCTCGCCTCTCCAATTACATACAATCTGCATGTATCATTATTAACATACAGGCTGAATGTATGCAAAGGAAAAGGCTCCGGAACACCAACCGGGAACGATCGGACAAAACGCGCACGGCCCTAATCGATGCCGCCCGCGAACTCTTCGTCGCAAAGGGTTATGCTGAAACGGCGACCCCGGAGGTCGTCGCTGCCGCAGGGCTGACGCGCGGTGCGCTCTACCATCATTTCGAAGACAAGAAGGCGCTGTTTCGGGCCGTGGTCGAAAAGGAGGCAGACAAGGTCGCCGCAACGATCGAAGAATTGGCTGGTGCGGGCCTCGCGCCACGCGAGACGCTCCTTGCGGGCGCCGCCGCCTATTTCGACGCCATGGCCGTTCCCGGCAGGGTCCGGCTCCTGCTGCTCGACGGACCGGCAGTCCTCGGCGTTACCGAGATGGCGGCGATCGACGCCGCTCATGGCGGACGAACGCTGGAGGAGGGGCTTGCGGCGGCCATGGCTCCGCGTCGTCTCGGCGACAAGGCCATCAAGGCGCTGGCCTTCCTGCTCTCGGCCGCTTTCGACCGGGCTGCGCTCGAGATCGATGCCGGCGCCGCGCGGGCGGACTATGCCTATGCGATCGACCGGCTGATCGATCGCCTGATCGCACCGTGAAGACCGCGATTGCGCCGCCGGTCAGCCGGCGACGGGAAGGATCTGCGGCGGCAGTTCCACGAGCGGGGCCGGGATATCGCAGCTCTTCTCTGGCGATTTGCAGAGGTCGGCGATGACGCAGCGTTCGCATTCCGGCCGGCGCGCCTTGCAGACATAGCGGCCGTGCAGGATCAGCCAGTGATGCGCGTGATAGAGATATTTTTCAGGGATCACGCGCAGCAGCTGCGCCTCGACCTCGTCCGGTGTCTTGCCGGGCGCCAGAAGTATGCGGTTGGCAATGCGAAAAATGTGCGTGTCGACGGCGATCGCCGCCTGACCGAAGGCCATCTGCAAGACGACGTTGGCGGTTTTGCGCCCGACCCCCGGCAGGGTGATCAGTTCCTCGCGCGTACGCGGGACTTCGCCGCCGAAGTCGCTAATCAGCTTTTTGCAGAGCGCAATGACGTTCTTCGCCTTATTGCGGTAGAGCCCGATCGTCTTGATGTAATCGCGCAGTCTCTCTTCGCCGAGCGCCAGCATTTTCTCCGGCGTGTCGGCAACGGCGAAGAGCGGGCGGGTCGCCCTGTTGACGCCGACGTCCGTTGCCTGGGCCGAAAGCGCGACGGCGACCAGCAGCGTGAAAGCATTGACATGCTCGAGCTCGCCCTTGGGATCCGGCCGCTGCACCGAGAAGCGGCGAAAGATTTCCTCGACTTCCGCCGTGCTGTAGGCGCTGCGCTTGCGTCCGGCGCGCCGCGGCGTCGCGGATTTCGACCTCAAGGCTCGCGGCGGTGATTTGACGTTTTTCATGGCGCATCTATAGTCATTAGGTATGACCGAAGGCAACGCCCAGCCACACATCGAGGACCAGCCGATCTTTTCGGCGGAGCTTACGCCGCATCGCTCCCTCGGCTTCAGGGGCTTTAAGATCCTGCTGATGATTGCCGGCGCGATGAGCCTCGTTCATACCGTCGTGTTCCTGGTCATCGGCGCCTGGCCGATCGTCTTCTTCTTCGGCCGGGATTTCTTCCTTCTTTTCGGCGCCTTCTGGCTAAACTACCACACGGCCCGCGCCCGCGAGGAGGTCAGCGTTTCGCGCACTGACGTCTCGGTCAAAAAGTTCGCACCGTCGGGGCGGATGACCGAGCACCGGTTCAACACTTTCTGGGCCCGTTTCATCATCAGGCGGCATCGGGAGATCGGTATCGTTTCGATGAGGATCGGCGGCCGTGGCCGGCAGATCGATATTGGCTCGTTCCTCAATCCCGACGACCGCGAAAGCTTTGCCCTTGCCTTTGCTCAGGCGCTCTCCACGGCCAGGTCGCGCAACTGCATGCGCCGCTGAATCGACTTCGATTTCAGGGCCCACAGTCATTCGATTGAATGAGTGCATTTTGCCTCCGAGGGACCCGCGGCGCCATGGGCATTCCACGCGACAGGAATCGGGTGGTTATCCGCTCCCCTGCGTGGTTAGCTGCGGCATGACAGGAGATCAGCCATGAACGTCGCCACATCCATCCCGACGGACATCACCCCCGACGGCACCGACTACGACACGGTCAGGCGTGTGATTGAGATGCTGACGGAGGACTATCGCGAACAGCCATCACTCGAGAGGCTTGCCGGCCGGCTGGGTCAGTCGCCGACGCAATTGCAGAAGGTCTTTACCCGTTGGGCGGGCCTTTCGCCAAAGGCCTTTCTTCAGGCCGTCACGCTCGATCGTGCCAAGCGGCTGCTGCGCGAGGAAGACATGCCGCTCCTGGAGGCGAGTATCGAAGTCGGACTCTCCGGACCGGGACGGCTTCACGATCTCTTCGTCACGCATGAGGCGATGTCGCCCGGCGAATGGAAGGCGCGCGGCGGCGGCTTGACCATTCGCTACGGCTATCACCCGTCGCCGTTCGGAACGGCATTGGTGATGGTGACCGATCGCGGGCTTGCGGGTCTTGCCTTTGCCGATCCCGGCGAGGAGCGCGCAAGCTTCGAGGATATGGCGCGCCGGTGGCCGAATGCGGCCTATATCGAGGACAGCGCGGCGACGACCCGCTATGCCGCTCGCATCTTCGATTCGGATCGCTGGTCAGCCGAGGAGCCGCTCCGGATCTTCCTGATCGGCTCGGATTTTCAGGTGAGGGTCTGGCAGGCGCTGTTGAAGGTGCCTTTCGGCAAGGCCACGACCTATTCCCGGATCGCGGACGAGATCGGCCAGCCGTCGGCGTCCCGGGCCGTCGGCGCGGCTGTCGGCCGTAACCCGATCTCCTTCGTCGTGCCCTGCCACCGCGCGCTTGGCAAGGGTGGCGAGCTCACCGGCTACCATTGGGGCCTGACGCGCAAACGCGCGATTCTCGGTTGGGAAGCAGGAAGGGCGTGAGGCGATAAAAGGGGCGCCGCGGCGCCCCTTTCTTGAAAACAGATATATGGCGCTCAATGCGCGCCCGACATGTCGCCGAGCACTTCCTTGGAGGCGACCGTGGAGTCCGACTTCAGCTTGTAGACCATCGGCACGCCGGTCGCGAGGTTGAGGTTCAGGACTTCTTCCTTCGTGAGCCGGTCGAGCACCATGACGAGCGCGCGCAGCGAGTTGCCGTGGGCAGCGACCAGCACCTTCTCGCCGGAAAGCACGCGCGGCAGGATGTCGGTCAGATAGTAGGGCCAGACGCGGGCACCGGTGTCGCGCAGGCTCTCGCCGCCGGGCGGCGGCACGTCATAGGAGCGGCGCCAGATGTGGACCTGCTCCTCGCCCCATTTCTTGCGGGCGTCATCCTTGTTGAGCCCGGAGAGATCGCCGTAGTCGCGCTCGTTGAGCGCCTCGTCGCGGATCGTTTCCAGCGACGATTGACCGACGGCGTCGAGCACCAGCTGGCAGGTCCGCTGCGCGCGGACGAGGGAGGAGGTGAAGGCGATGTCGAACTTGATGCCGTAGTCCGCGAGCGCCTTGCCGCCCCTCTTCGCCTCTTCGACGCCGAGCTCGGTCAGGTCCGGATCGCGCCAGCCGGTGAACAGGTTCTTCAGGTTCCAGTCGCTCTGGCCGTGCCGGACGAGGACGAGTGTGCCGCTCATTTCGATTTCCTCTTCAAGAGATTGATGGATCAGTTGAGCCCGAGAACGTCGAGCATGGAATAGAAACCGGGCTTTCGGTCGCGAGCCCAGAGCGCCGCCGTGACGGCGCCGCGCGCGAAAATCGCGCGATCCGTGGCGCTGTGCGACAGCGTCACCACCTCGCCCTCGCCGGCGAGCATGACGGAGTGCTCGCCGATGACCGATCCGCCGCGCAGCGTCGCAAAACCGATCGTCCCCTGCGGCCGGGCGCCCGTATGACCGTCGCGCACCCGAACGGAATGGTCCCTGAGGTCGATCCCCCGTCCCTTGGCCGCCGCCTCGCCGAGGAGGAGCGCCGTCCCGGATGGCGCGTCGACCTTGTGCCTGTGGTGCATTTCCAGGATCTCGATGTCCCATTGGGCAGCGGCAAGGGCGCGCGCCGCCGTTTCCGTCAGCACGCCGAGCAGATTGACGCCGAGGCTCATATTGCCGGACTTGACGACGCGGGCGTGGCGGGCGGCGGCGCGGATCTTCATCTCGTCGTCCGCAGAACATCCGGTCGTGCCCACGACATGGACGATTCGCGCCTGGGCGGCAAGGCCCGCAAACTCGACGGTGCCGGCCGGGGCGGTGAAATCAAGCACGCCGTCGGCGTGAAGAAAGGCCTCGAGCGGATCGTCCGTGACCGGAATTCCGATTGCGCCGAGACCGGCAAGCTCGCCGGCGTCGCGGCCGATAAAGGGCGAACCGGGCCGCTCGACCGCCGCCTGCAGCCGCACCCCTTCCATGCCGGCGACGGTCCGGATCAGCGTCTGCCCCATTCGACCACCCGCGCCGACCACCACGAGCTTCATCTCCGTTTCGCTCATCGTCGCTGTCCTCGCTTCTTACAGGATTTCGGCCTCGGCGGTGGCGTCCGAGCTGTGGCCTTGCAGATTGTGCAGGCGAGCGTAGAGCCCGTCCGGACGCCGCGCAAGCTCGTCATGGGCGCCTTCTTCCACGACGCGGCCATCGCTCATGACGACGATCCTGTCTGCGTTCACGATGGTGGAGAGCCGGTGGGCGATGACGATGACGGTGCGGCCGCTCATGGCATGGTCGAGCGCCTTCTGGACGGCCGCTTCCGACTCGGTGTCGAGTGCCGACGTCGCCTCGTCAAGAAGAAGAATGGGCGCGTTGCGCACCAGCGCCCGGGCGATCGACAGGCGCTGACGCTGACCGCCGGAAAGGGTCACGCCATGCTCCCCGACCGGCGTGTCGTAGCCCTGCGGCTGCGCCAGGATGAAGTCATGCGCATAGGCAAGCCGCGCGGCCTCCTCGATTTCCGCGTCGGTGGCATCCGGGCGGCCATAGCGGATGTTGTCGCGGATCGAGCCTTCGAACAGGTAGGGCTGCTGCGAGACATAGGCGAGCCCGTTGCGCAGCGACTGCTTGGTGACGCCGGCGATGTCCTGGCCGTCGATCAGGATCTGACCCGACTGCGGATCGTAGAAGCGCGGTATAAGGCTGATGATCGTCGACTTTCCGGCGCCCGAGGGGCCGACAAGCGCCGTTGTCTTGCCGCCCTCGGCGCGGAAGCTGACGCCCTTGAGGATCTCGTCGCCATTGCCATAGGCAAAGCGCACGTCCTTTAGCTCGACTGTTGCCGCGCCAAGCTTCAGCTCGGTCGCGTCGGGCCGGTCCCGCTGATGGGGAACCGTGTCGAGGACCTCGTAGATCATGCGCGCATTGACGGCGGCGCGTTCGAGCGACACCTGCAGGCGCGCCAGCCGCCGGGCCGGATCGTAGGCCATCAGCAGCGCGGCGACGAAAGCAAAGAAGGCGCCCGGCGGGACGTTGTAATAGATGGTCCGGAAGGCGGCATAGGCAAGCACGCTGGAGATGGCGAGCCCGGCAAAGGTTTCCGTCATCGGCGCCGTTCGCTCGCTGAGCCGCGCGATCCGGTTCGCCCGGTTTTCGGCGCGGTCGATGATCGACTCGACCTTGCGGCGCAACTGGTCCTCCATCGTGAAGGCCTTGACGATGGTGACGCCCTGGATGGTCTCCTGCATTGCCCCGAGAACGCGGCTGTTGACCTCGACAGACTCGCGCGTTGCCGCCCGCAGGCGCCTGGAAATGTAGCGCAGGCCGAAAAGCAGGGGCGGCGCGACGAGGAAGACGATCAGCGAGAGCAGCCAGTCCTTGCTGAACATGACGGCGATCAGGCCGATGAGGGTCAGAAAGTCGCGCGCGATCGACGTCACGGTCATGTTCAGGACGTCGCGGATGCCGCTGACGTTCTGGCTGATCTTTGCGGCAAACTGCGCCGAGCGATGCTCGTGGAAATAGCCGACGCTGAGCGCCATGAGATGCGCATAAAGCCGCCGCTGATAGCGTGCGACGATGTTGTTGCCGATCTTCGAGAGCGCCACGGCCTGCCCGTAGGTGGCGAGCCCGCGCAGGACGAAGGCGGCAAAGATGGCGCCGCAGATCAGGAGCACGATATCGGACCGCCGGTTGGCGAAGGCCTCGTTGACCACGGTTTCCATGATCCAGGCCGTGAAGCCCGTCGTGGCTGCCACCACCACCAGGCATAGAATGGCAAAGGCATAGCCACGAACGTGATCGCGGCCATTCTCGGCAATGATGCGCCGCAGAATTCCGCTGATGGTTTCGGAATCGACTGCGCGCTCTTTTCTATCCCTGGCGTTCAATAAGCCCGTCTTCCCTGCCTCGAAGTGGCAGCCGCACGCCGGCGCCACGCGTCGGGGCTCTATAGTGGTTTGAAGCCCCGTTGGCGAGTCTTTGCGACGATCGTCACGTCAGCTTCTCCAGCGCCGTCCCTCTGTTGCAACACCGAAATCGCCGGGCCTCTGCGCAAAGGCGGCGAGCCCGGAAAGAGCTGCCATGGGGTGGATCACCGCAAAAGTCGGAACGGTCCGCATCAGTGCCGAGTGCGGCGCCTTGTCCTCGAAGGCCGCGCGAAACTCCGGTTGCATCAGTGCGGACAATATCTTTTGCGAAATGCCGCCGGCGAGGAACACGCCGCCACGGGCCATGAAGATCAGCGCCATGTCGCCGGCGACACGTCCGAGATAGGTGCAGAAGAGCGACAGGGTCTCTACCGCCGCCGGATCTGCCCCCGCAAGCGCCGCCGTCGTCACGTCAGCCTGGTCTGGGTGCACCGGGTCGACCCCGTCGGCGGCGCAGACGGCGCGATAGAGATTCATGATGCCGCGACCGCAAAGAATCTGTTCACGCGCCATACGTCCCTCGATCGGCTCCAGGAAGGGCCAGATCTGGAAATCGCGTTCGCTGGAGGGCCCGATATCGACATGGCCGCCTTCGCCGGGCACTGGGATCCATGTGTTCTGGGCGAAGACCAGGCCCGCGACGCCAAGCCCGGTGCCCGGACCGAGCACGACGCGGGAACTGCGCGGAAGGACGCTGCCTCCACCGATCTGCACGATATCCCCATCGGTCGGCGCGGCAACCGCCAGCGCCTGCGCCTCGAAATCGTTTATGACCAGCACGTCATCCAGTCCGAGGCTCGCAAGCATATCCTTCGGCCGGATGACCCAGCCGGCATTCGTCAGCGGAATCTCGTCACCCTGGATCGGCCCGGCGACAGCGAGGATCGCCGAGCGAGGACGCAGCGATGTCTTGTCGAGGATGCATTTTTGCATTGCCTCCTCGATGGTCTCGAAATCGCCGGTCTTGATCGGCGGCAGTTGCCGCGGCTCGGCATAGGCGTCGATGAGCAAGGCGAAACGGGCATTCGTACCGCCGATGTCGCCGATCAGCAGAGGAAAGGGAAAGGTCTGGTCACTCGCAACGGGCATGGCAGATCGTCCTGGTCGCGGCTTGGAGATGTTCGGTTATGTATCAGTTGCGACGAAAGTCGATCAACTGCTCGGCGGTCGCGCGGTTCAGCGCCATCGGGATATCATAGACGATCGCCAGCCGCATCAGCGCCTTGACGTCGACGTCGTGCGGCATCGGGGTCAGAGGATCGACGAAGAAGATCAGGCAATCGACGTCGCCGGTCGCGATTAGCGCTCCGATCTGCTGGTCACCGCCGAGCGGACCGCTCTTCAGCCGCGCGACGTCGAGACCGGGGCAGACGTCGAGTACGCGGCCGCCGGTCGTGCCGGTCGCGACGATCTTCCAGCCGGCCAGCACCGCCTCGTTCGCTTTGGCGAAGGCGGCAAGGTCGTCCTTTTTCTGATCATGGGCGATCAGGGCCAGGCATTTGCGGTCCGCCAAGGGGTGCCTCCCGGAAGTTCACGGCGAACCGTCTGCCACAGGGGGCGGTCCGCGCTCTTTAAATCGATTGAATGCCCTATACATGAGCGCTGCGAAGATGGGAAGGCATTTTGCCTCCAGCGGCTCTCTCAACGGCCATGCTGCTCGTCTCTTTGGATCACGACCCAGGACAAAGGCATGCAGCAATTCAGGGCCCTGTCGCGATCTATTGCAGAGCCGGGCGCGGCAAGGGCACCGGGATATTTGCGAGCGGCGCCTCTTCCGCGGCACCGATGGCCGCCTCGATGCTGGTCGCGGCGGCAGGCACGGCGGCTACCGCCCGATAGGCGGTGCCATAGGTCGCCTGCAATTCGGAGGCGGGGGCCGGTCCGTTCAGCACCAGTGCGCAGGTCTTCGGCAGATCGGCGAGCGTCGTAAATTTCGGCTTCACCGGCTTCACCGGTTTCTCCGTCGGCTTCGCCCAGGGCTCGTCGGTGAACCACCAGGCAAGCGACTTGTCGCAACCGTCGCCCGCCGGCACCGCGGCCTGATCCTTGCACCCCTTGGAATCGCCCGGGCATTTGATGCGGACATGGAAATGGTAGTCGTGGCCATAGATCGGCCGGACCTTGCCGAGCGCCGAGCGGTCGCCCTTCCAGCTATCGCAGAGCTTCTTTTTGATGGCCGGATTGACGAAGATGCGCTCGACCTCCGGATAGCTCGCCGCCAGCATGATCAGCCGCGCATGGGCGGGCGTCCAGGCGGCCGGGTCGATCGTCAGGAACTTGCTCTTGTCGAGCATGGACGTGGCTGAAATCGTCTCGCGCTCCTGGTAGCTCAGCGTCTTTTTCGGCATCGGCGTCAGCCAGATATCGGCGTCGAGGCCGATCTGGTGCGAGGCGTGACCGGACAGCATCGGCCCGCCGCGCGGCTGCGAGATGTCGCCGAGCAACAGGCCGGGCCAGCCGATATTGTCGGCCGCGTCATGGGAGAGGCGCTCGATGAGCGCGATCATCGCCGGATGTCCCCAGCGCCGGTTGCGCGACAGGCGCATGGCCTGCCAGGTCGGGCCGTCGGTCGGGATCGCAATACCGCCGGCAAGGCATCCCTTGGAGTAGAAGCCGTAGGAGGAGGGCTCCGATTGCGTCGGCAGCGCCTTTGCGCCGAAAAGCTCCTTGGCGGGCGTACCGTCGGCCGCAGCCGCATTCGCCGACAGCAGGCCGACGGCCACAATCGAGCTCAAAAGCGCGGAAGCGCAACGTGCAAGCGCTGCGCGCGTATCAATTCCCATTCAATCCCCCATCGGCAGCGATGAAAAACACATAGCCTCCAATTGCTGCAGCGACCTTTGCGCACATGAGCCGCGCGGCGCTGGAGACCCGTCGCACCTAACCTGATTCGCTGCGATTGCATCAATCTTGCGACTCACCGGGATGTGACCGAAAAAATCCGCCCCATTTTTGGCAGGTCCTGTCAATTGCCGTGATTTCGCCTATTCTGCTTTTAAAAGCATGATCGAAAATACAAGGAGAAACGACGGGATGCTGGACATTGGCGGTGTTGGAAGAAGGAATTTTGCGGCCGCGTTCCTGGCAATGTCCTTGCTACTGGTGCCAGCCGCGGAGGCTCAAGAGCAGCCGGTCTGGCATCACGGATTGTCGCTCGTCGACGATCTCAAATATCCGCCAGGTTTTGCCCACTTCGACTATGCGAATCCCGAGGCACCGAAGGGCGGAGACCTCAGGCTTTCGCAGACCGGCACCTTCGACACGTTCAATCCCCTGCTGGTGAAGGGCGAAACGGCCGCCGGTCTCGCGCTCGTCTTCGACACGCTCATGAAGCCGGCAGAAGACGAGATTTCGACGGCCTATGGGCTTCTGGCCGAAAGCGTTTCCTTCCCCGACGATATCTCCTCGGCCACGTTCCGGCTGAGGCAGGAAGCGACATGGGCAGACGGTCAGCCGGTGTCGCCGGAAGACGTCGTGTTCAGTTTCGACAAGGCGAAGGAACTGAACCCGCTCTATCAGAGCTATTATCGGCATGTGGTCAAAGCGGAGAAGACCGGGGAACGGGACATCACCTTCCACTTCGACGAGAAGGACAATCACGAACTTCCGCATATTCTCGGGCAGATTCTGATCGTGCCGAAACACTGGTGGGAGGGCAACGGGCCGAACGGCAAGCCGCGCGATATCTCCCGAACGACGCTTGAACCGGTCATGGGGTCGGGTCCCTACCGAATCGCGTCGTTCTCCCCCGGCGGGACCATCCGCTACGAGCGCCGGCCCGATTACTGGGGCGCCGCGCTCAACGTCAATATCGGGCAGAACAATTTCGATTCGATCACCTACTCCTTCTATGGCGATCGTGACGTCGAGTTCGAGGCCTTCCGCTCCGGCAACACCGATTTTTGGCGTGAGAACCAGGCGATGCGCTGGGCCACGGGCTTCGATTTTCCGGCAGCGAAGGCCGGCCGCGTCAAGCGCGAGGAGATCCCAAATCCCTTCCGCGCGACGGGCGTGATGCAGGCGATGGTGCCCAACATGCGCCGCAAGCCTTTCGACGACGAGAGGGTGCGCGAGGCATTGAACTATGCCTTGGACTTCGAAGAGCTGAACCGCACCGTCTTTTTCAATCAGTACCAGCGCGTCGACAGCTTCTTTTTCGGCACGGAGCTTGCCTCTTCCGGTCTACCGGAAGGGAGAGAACTGGAAATCCTGAACGAGGTCAAGGATCTCGTGCCGCCGGAAGTATTCACCACGCCCTATAGCAATCCGGTCGGCGGCACGCCGCAAAAGGCCCGTGAAAATCTGCGCAAGGCGATCGAGATCTTAAGGCAGGCAGGGTTTGAACTCAAAGGCAACCGGATGGTGAATACGGCCACGGGCAAGCCGTTCTCCTTCGAGATCCTGTTGAGCAGCCCGGCTCTCGAGCGCGTCGCCTTGCCTTATGCGCAGAACCTGAAACGCATCGGCATCGAGGCGCGCGTTCGCACGGTGGACCCCTCGCAATATACCAATCGCGAACGCGCCTTCGACTACGACGTGACCTGGGAAGTCTGGGGACAGACCTTGAGCCCCGGAAACGAACAGGCGGATTACTGGGGGTCGGCAGCCGCCACACGCGAGGGCTCCAGGAACTATGCCGGAATTTCCGATCCCGGCGTCGACGCCTTGATCCAGCGCGTAATCTTCGCGAAGGATCGGGACACGCTGGTTGCCGCAACCAAGGCGCTCGATCGAGTGCTGCTCGCCCATAATTACGTCATTCCGCTCTACTACAAGATGGCCGCTCAGATTGCCTATTGGGACAAATTGGCCCGGCCGCAAGAATTGCCGAAATACGGGCTCGGCTTTCCCGACACGTGGTGGTCCAAGAGCGCCGCCAGCCAATGAAGCACTTGCACTCAAGGCCTCACTCGATTCCAAATGCGGGGAACGAATCACTTAAGCTACGGACGGGGCCGGCGCAATCCGGCGCGCCGGCTGCATCTTTCCTTGAATCGACCTCGATTTAAGGACATGCAGCAATTCAAAGAGCTACAGCGGCCGTGGGCGGCGCTGCAGGAGTTCGGGCCCGAGGAGTTCAGGAATTGAGACGACATAGACGGCGAACGACAGCCAGGTTGGTCGCGGCGGCCGACGGCGTGAAAATGCCGGGGCTCGCCTGATGGGTGCCTACATCCTGCGCCGCTTGCTCCTGATGATCCCAACCATCGTCGGGATCATGGCCATCTCCTTCGCCGTCGTGCAGTTCGCCCCCGGCGGACCGGTGGAGCAGGTCATAGCCGATCTTACCAGTGCCGCCGGGTCCGACCGGCTTTCCGGCACCGGCGGCGACCTCCTTCAGGGCGGCGGCGGCGATGAGGGCGGGCGCTATCGCGGGGCGCAGGGGCTCGATCCCGAATTCATCGCCAAGCTCGAAAAGCAGTTCGGCTTCGACAAGCCGCCGCTCGAGCGCTTCGCCACAATGATGTGGAACTATATCCGCTTCGATTTCGGCGAGAGCTTCTTCCGCAACACCTCCGTCATCGACCTGATCATCGAAAAAATGCCGGTGTCGATCTCGCTCGGCGTGTGGATCCTGATCTTCTCCTATCTCATCTCTATCCCGCTCGGCATCAAGAAGGCGGTCTCCGACGGCTCGACCTTCGATGTCTGGACCTCCGGAATCATCGTCATCGGCTATGCGGTGCCGAGCTTCCTCTTCGCCATCCTGCTGATTGTCGTCTTCGCCGGCGGCTCCTTCTTCGACTGGTTCCCCTTGCGCGGCCTCGTCTCGGACAATTTCCATGAGCTTGCCTGGTGGCAGAAGGTCCTCGATTACTTCTGGCACATGACGCTGCCGCTGATCACGCTCTTGCTTTCGGCCTTTGCCACGACGACATTGCTGACCAAGAACTCCTTCATCGACGAGATCAAGAAGCAATATGTCACCACGGCGCGCGCGAAGGGCCTGAGCGAGCGGCGGGTGCTTTACGGCCATGTCTTCCGCAATGCGATGCTGATCATCATCGCCGGCTTCCCCGGCGCCTTCATCTCCGCCTTTTTTACCGGCTCGCTGCTGATCGAATACATCTTTTCGCTCGATGGGCTCGGCCGCCTCGGCTATGACGCGGTCGTCAAGCGCGATTATCCGATCGTCTTTGCAACACTCTACATCTTCTCGTTGATGGGCCTGTTCGTCAGCCTCGTTTCCGATCTGGTCTATACCTGGGTCGACCCCCGCATCGACTTCGAGCGGAGGGACGTCTGATGAGCGCCGTCACGACCTATGCGCAAGCGCCGGAAAGAGGTTGGCTCACGCCGATCGGCCGGCGGCGCTGGCAGAATTTCAAGGCGAATCGGCGCGGCTACTGGGCGCTCTGGATATTTCTCCTTCTCTTCGGCCTCAGCCTCTGTGCGGAATTCATCGCCAATGACCGGCCGATCGTCGCCTCCTACAAGGGCGAACTCCTGTTCCCAGTCTTCGTCAACTATCCGGAAGAGACGTTCGGCGGATTCCTCGCCGAAACCGACTTTCGCTCCGAATTCATCCGCGACGAGATCGAGGCAAACGGCTGGATGATCTGGCCGCCGATCCGCTATTCCTACCAGACGGTCAACTCCTACATCCCGCATTCGGCGCCGACCCCTCCCTTCTGGCTGATGAGCAAGGAGGAGCGCTGCGCCGCCTATCCGCAGGGTGCCGACGACCCCGGCTGCACCCTCGGCAACATGAACTGGCTCGGCACCGACGACCAGGCGCGCGACGTGATGGCGCGCATGATCTATGGCTTCCGCATCTCGGTGCTTTTTGGTCTCGTGCTGACGATCGCCTCCGCCGTGATCGGCGTTTCGGCGGGCGCCGTGCAGGGCTATTTCGGCGGCTGGACCGATCTTCTTTTCCAGCGCTTCATCGAGATCTGGTCGTCGATGCCGGTGCTCTACATCCTGCTCATCATCGCCGCCATCCTGCCGCCCGGCTTCTTCATCCTGCTCGGCATCATGCTGCTCTTTTCCTGGGTCGGCTTCGTCGGCGTCGTGCGCGCGGAGTTCCTGAGGGCGCGCAATTTCGAATATGTCAATGCGGCGCGCGCGCTCGGCGTCGGCAACGGCACGATCATGTACCGGCACCTGCTGCCGAACGCGATGGTGGCGACGCTCACTTTCCTGCCCTTCATCCTCTCCGGCTCGATCACCACGCTCACCTCGCTTGATTTCCTCGGCTTCGGCATGCCGCCGGGGTCCCCCTCGCTCGGCGAGATGATCGCTCAGGGCAAGTCGAACCTGCAGGCGCCGTGGCTGGGGCTCACGGCCTTCTTCGCCATGTCGATCATGCTGTCGCTTTTGATCTTCGTCGGCGAAGCGACGCGCGACGCCTTCGACCCGAGAAAGACGTTCCGGTGAGGGCGACCATGACAGACACCCTTCTCTCCGTGCGCGATCTGTCCGTGGCCTTCCACCAGGGCGGCGAGACCTCGACGGCCGTCGACCACATCTCCTTCGACATCCGTCGCGGCGAAACCGTCGCGCTTGTCGGCGAGTCCGGTTCGGGCAAGTCGGTCTCGGCCAACTCGATCCTGAAGCTGCTGCCCTATCCGGCGGCGAGACATCCGAGCGGCGAAGTCATCTTCAACGGCAAGGATCTCCTCAAGGCAAACGACGAAGAACTCAGGCATGTCCGCGGCAACGACATCACGATGATCTTCCAGGAGCCGATGACCTCGCTCAACCCGCTGCACACGATAGAGCAGCAGGTGGGCGAAATCCTCGAACTCCATCAGGGCCTCAAGGGGCCGGCTGCGCGCGCGCGAACGCTGGAACTCCTCAACCAGGTCGGCATCCGCGAAGCGGAAAAGCGCCTCGGCGCCTATCCGCATCAGCTTTCCGGCGGTCAGCGCCAGCGCGTGATGATTGCCATGGCGCTTGCGAACCGCCCGGAGCTCCTGATCGCCGACGAGCCGACGACGGCGCTCGACGTCACCGTTCAGGCGCAGATCCTCGAACTCCTGAAGTCGCTCAAGGATGAGCATGGCATGTCCATGCTTTTCATCACCCACGACCTTGGCATCGTCCGCAAGATCGCCGATCGCGTCTGCGTCATGACCAAGGGCAAGATCGTCGAGACCGGCCCGACGGCGGAGATCTTTGCCAATCCGCAGCATTCCTATACCAGGCACCTGCTCGCCTCGGAACCGAAGGGCGAACCGCCGGCCTCCGATCCCTCGAAGCCGATCGTCATCGAAGCGAAGGACGTGAAGGTCTGGTTTCCGATCAAGGCCGGCTTTCTGCGGCGCGTCGTCGATCACGTCAAGGCAGTGGACGGCATCGACCTGACGCTGCGCGCCGGGCAGACGCTCGGGGTCGTCGGCGAGTCCGGCTCGGGCAAGACGACGCTCGGGCTGGCGCTGACGCGGCTGATTTCGTCGAAAGGGCGGATCGCCTTCGTCGGCAGAGACATCGATGCCTATAGCTTCGGCGAGATGCGGCCGCTCCGCAACCGCATGCAGGTGGTTTTCCAGGATCCCTACGGGTCGCTCAGCCCGCGCATGTCTATCGCCGACATCGTTGGCGAGGGGCTGAAGATCCACGAAAGGGCGCTCGCCAATGGCGAGCGTGACGCGCGCGTCGCCGCCGCATTGGAAGAGGTCGGGCTTGACCCCGCCACCCGCTGGCGCTACCCGCATGAATTCTCCGGCGGCCAGCGCCAGCGCATCGCAATCGCCCGCGCCATGGTGCTCAAACCCCAATTCGTCATGCTCGACGAGCCGACCTCGGCGCTCGATATGAGCGTGCAGGCGCAAGTAGTCGATCTTCTGCGCGACCTGCAGCGCAAGCATAATCTCGCCTATCTCTTCATCAGCCATGACTTGAAGGTCGTGCGGGCGCTTGCCAACGAGGTGATCGTCATGCGGATGGGCCGGGTCGTGGAGCAGGGACCGGCCGAACGCATCTTCGAGGCTCCGAGCGAGGACTATACCAAGGCGCTGATGGCCGCCGCCTTCAACCTCGAAGCCGTCAATCTTTCCGCCATCCGCCAATAGAGCCGCCTCATGCCCCTCATAAGCCCCGTCATCGTCGACCTGAAATTCATTCCCGAAGAGGTCGATGCCGCCCTCCAGGGCGCCTTTCCGGGCCGCGAGGTGATCAACCTTGCCGATCCGGTCCATGAGGGCCGGGATCTCTCCGGCATCGATTATGCGGTCGTCTGGAAATCGGCGCCCGACCTCTTCTCCCGCGCGCCTGACTTGAAGGTCGTCTTTTCCGGCGGCGCCGGCGTCGATCACGTGCTGACTCTGCCGGGCCTGCCGGACGTGCCGCTGGTGCGCTTCGTCGACCGGACGCTGACGACGCGCATGAGCGAATGGGTGGTGATGCAATGCCTCATGCACCTGCGCCAGCATCGCGCCTACGAGGCGCTGGCAAGAATGCACGAATGGCGGGACCTGAGCCAGCCCGAGGCAGCCGACGTGACCGTCGGCATCATGGGCATGGGCGTGCTCGGCCAGGATGCGGCCCGCAAGCTTGCGGTCATGGGCTTCAAGGTGGTCGGCTGGTCGCGCACGAAGCGCGTGGTCGAGGACATCGAGACCTACGACGCCGCCGGCCTCGACACCTTTCTCGATCGCAGCGATTTCCTCGTCGGCCTCCTGCCGCTGACGCCGGAAACGACCGGCATTTTCAACCGCGGTCTCTTTGCAAAACTCAGCCGCAAGGGACCCTTCGGCGCACCGGTCTTCATCAATGCCGGCCGCGGCGGCAGCCAGGTGGAAGCCGATATCCTCGCGTGCCTCGACGACGGCACGCTCGCGGCAGTCTCGCTCGACGTCTTCGAACGGGAGCCGCTTTCGCCGGAAAGCCCGTTCTGGACCATGCCCAACGTTTATGTGACGCCGCATGTCGCCGCCTCATCCGACGTCAAGGCGCTATTCGTTCACGTCGAAGAGCAGATCGCCCGCTTCGAAAATGGCCTGCCGCTGCAGCATGTAGTCGACAAGGTAGCCGGCTACTGATAGCCGCGGCCACAGCGGCGCCCAGGCCGCCGTGGCGCGCTGTTTGCGTCGATCAGAACAGTCGGTCGACCCAGCCATGCGGGTCGGGTGCGCGGCCGTTCTGGATATCGAGCAGCGCCGCCTTCAGCTTGCCGGCGACCGGACCGGCCCCGCCGTCGCCGATCGTGAAGCTGTGTTTGCGACCCTTCACCCTGCCGATCGGCGTGACCACCGCGGCGGTGCCGCAGGCAAAGGCCTCGGTCAGTCGGCCGCTCTGCGCATCCGCCTGCCATTGCTCGATCGCATAGGGTTCCTCGCGCACGGTGAGCCCCCTGTCGCGGGCAAGCGTGATCAGCGAATCGCGGGTGATGCCGGGCAGGATCGTGCCGGTGAGCGGCGGTGTCTGCAATGAGCCGTCGTTGAAGACGAAGAAGACGTTCATGCCGCCGAGTTCCTCGACGAAGCGGCGCTCGACGGCATCGAGGAAGATCACCTGCTCGCAGCCTTCCCGGGTCGCCTCGGCCTGGGCAGCGAGGCTCGCCGCATAATTGCCGCCGCACTTTGCTTCGCCGGTGCCCCCCGGCGCGGCGCGCGTGTAGTTCTCCGACACCCACAGCGTGACGGCCGGCGCGCCGCCCTTGAAATAGGAGCCGACCGAAGAGGCAATGACGCAATAGATGTACTCGGCCGAAGGCTTTACCCCGAGGAGGACCTCGGTTGCGATCATGAACGGCCGGAGATAGAGCGCCGAACCGTCGGCACTCGGAATCCAGTCGCGATCGACGCGGACCAGTTCACGGACAGATTCCACGAACATCTCCTCCGGCAGCGGCGCCATGGCGAGCCGGAGGGCGGAGTTGCGGAACCGGCGCGCATTGGCGTCCGGGCGAAACAGCGCGGCGCCGCCGTCAGGCAGGCGATAGGCCTTCATGCCTTCGAAAATCTCCTGGGCGTAGTGGAACACCACCGTTGCAGGATCGAGGTCGAACGCCTTGCGTGCTTCAATCCTGCCGCCATGCCAGCCGCGTCCCTCGGAATAGCGGACGGTTACCATGTGATCCGTGAAGACCCGGCCGAAGCCCGGATTCTGGAGGATCGTCTCCCGCTCGCTCGCGGCCAGGGGATTCGGATTTTTCTCGAACAGGAAAGTCTTTGCGTCGCTCTCGGTCATCTATCGTCCGTCCTTCGTTCCGAGCGGAAACGTCCCCTTCGCCGTGGGAGCAGGACTTAGCTCGGATCAGATCGTGATTGGTGGCGTTCATGCCTTCATACGCACAGATATTAGCATTGCAAAAGCAAAATCCGCTACTGCATGTCTCTTTGATCGATCTCGATGAAAGGACAAAGACATGCAGTAATTCAAAGTGCTACAGCGACCTTTGCGCGTCCCGATAGGACGCGCGGCGCTGTAGTCTCGCGTCGCCCCCCCCCGCAAAAACCGGACGAAAAGGAAAAGCCCGGCTGGTGAGCCGGGCTTTCTACTCAGACTTGTCTGGTTGAAATCAGTTTGCCGGTGCGGGTGCCGGAGCTTGGACGTCCTGGGCCGTCTGGCCTTCAACCGGAGCAGTTCCCTCCGTAGGAGCGGCTTCCGTCGCGCCGGTCGCTTCCGGAGCCGGCAGCGGTGCCGGATTATCCGAGTGCTCGCGCAGCCAGGCGATCAGGTTGGCCCGCTCGTCGGCTTTCTTCAGGCCGGCAAAGCCCATGGCCGTGCCCGGAACGTGCTTCTTCGGCGCTTCCAGGAAATAGCTCAGGTGGTCATAGTCCCACACGACCTTGCCCCCTTCGGCGAAGCTCTGCATGCCGGCGGAATAGCTGAAGCCCTCATGCGAGGCGACCGGGCGGTTGACGATGTCCCAGAGGTTCGGGCCGACCTTGTTGGGTCCGCCCTTCTCCACGGTGTGACAGCTCGCGCACTTCTTGAACACGGCTTCGCCCGCGGAGGCATCGGCTGTCGCCAGCAGCGGGCCAATCGGTTCGGGTGCGGCTTCCCCGCCGCCGGCGGCGCCGGGTTCGGCGGACGTCTCCTCGGCGACGATCGCGAAACCTTCCTTCTCGGGAGCTTCGGAATGGAATATGCCTTCCGAGGCGATGGACACGGTCATTAGCACGAAGACCGTACCCAACAAGGCACCCACACCCATGTTTACATATGGATTCATCTGCAAACGCTCCCTTTGCCACCGGCGCAAACAAAAAACCGGCCCATCTTGAAATCGCGCGGAACCTATGTCTTTTGGCTCTGCGTTGCAACAGTGATTATGGCCCCCGAAGTGAGACCTTTTGACACTTTCTGTGGGGTTCTTGAAGGCCAGACGATGATTCACGAAAAATCCGGCAAAAGCTTGGTGCTCATTCCGGCGCGCATGGCCTCGACCAGGCTGCCTGGAAAACCGCTTGCCGACATATGCGGTCTGCCGATGATCGTTCAGGTCGCACGGCGCGCACAGGAGGCCGATGTCGGCCGCATCGTGGTCGCCGTCGACCATGCGGAGGTGTTTGCCGCGGTGAGCGACGCGGGTTTCGAGGCGATCATGACGCGCGGCGACCACCAGTCCGGCTCCGACCGGATCCATGAGGCGCTCACCAAGGCCGATCCGGAGGGCGCGGCCGAGATCGTCATCAACGTCCAGGGGGACCTTCCGACGATCGAGCCCGGGCCGATCCGCGCGGCGCTCAGGCCCCTCGAGAATGCCTCGACCGACATCGCCACCCTGACGGTGGCGATTACCGACGAGCACGAAAAGACCAATCCGAACGTCGTCAAGGTGGTGGGCTCGCCCCTTTCCGAGAGCCGTTTGCGGGCGCTTTATTTTACCCGCACGACGGCACCCTACGGTGCCGGCCCCCTTTATCACCACATCGGCCTCTATGCCTATCGGCGCAAGGCGCTCGAGACTTTCGTGTCGCTCAAGCCCTCGACGCTCGAAAAGCGCGAATCGCTGGAGCAACTGCGGGCGCTGGAAGCCGGCATGCGCATCGACGTCGAGATCGTCGATTCCGTGCCCCTCGGCGTCGATACGCCGGCAGACCTCGAGAAGGCCCGCCGCATACTTTCCGCCAGAAGCTGAGGAAGGAACCGAGAGTGACCGTCAAGACCAACCGGATATCCTTTCAAGGTGACCATGGCGCCAATTCGGACATGGCCTGCCGCGACATGTTTGCGGGCATGGAGCCGCTGCCCTGCCAGACCTTCGAGGATGCCTTTCTTGCGGTCGAAAACGGTGATGCGGATCTGGCGATGATCCCGATCGAGAACACGATCGCCGGGCGCGTCGCAGACATCCACCACTTGCTGCCGGAGTCGCGTCTCTTTATCGTCGGCGAATATTTCATGCCGATCCGCTTCCAGTTGATGGTGCTGCCGGGCGTCAAGCGCGACGAGATCCGCACGGTGCACAGCCATATCCATGCGCTCGGCCAGTGCCGCAAGATCGTGCGCGCCAACGGCTGGAAGCCCGTTGTGGCCGGCGACACCGCCGGTGCCGCGAAGCTCGTCATGGAGACCGGGGACCGTTCGATGGCGGCGCTCGCGCCTCGACTGGCCGCCGAACTTTACGGCCTGGAGATCATCGCTGAGAACGTCGAGGACACCGATAGCAACGTGACCCGCTTTGTCGTGCTGTCGCGCGAGGAACAGCGGATCGTGCGCAGATCCGATGACGAAGTGATCATCACCACTTTTGTCTTCAACGTGCGCAACATTCCGGCTGCGCTCTACAAGGCCCTCGGTGGCTTTGCGACCAATGGCATCAACATGACGAAGCTTGAAAGCTACCAACTCGGCGGCAAGTTCGTGGCGACGCAGTTCTATGCCGATATCGAGGGGCATCCGGACGACCTTGCCGTCCGGCATGCGATGGACGAGCTGCGCTTCTTTTCCGAGAAGGTGCGCATCCTCGGCACCTATCTGGCTCACCCTATGCGCGGCGTGCTCTGACCGCGCGTCGCGCCCCAGCCCGAAAAAGCGGCAAAAGTGCGGTAGGGCGCCACGCGCTGAACGCATGCCTAGTTTGCAATCATGTCTCTACTTAAATTCCGGGCAAATGCCTATTTGACACTCGTCAAGATATGGAGTGTCAAAGATGAAGATCCGCCAGAAGATCATGGATTATGCAACGAAGCGCCGCGCGATCCGCGAGCTGAACGCTCTCGACGATCATGCGCTGAGCGATATCGGCCTTTCCCGTTCGCAGATCCAGGCCGCCGTCTACGGCCGCTGATGAGAGATATGCCCCGCGCCGTTGGCCGGCGCGACGCAGTCGTTTTGAACGCCCCGCCGTCACCCGAGCGGGGCGTTTCCCGTAAAGGCAGACCCGCAACTGAGCCCGGTGACAAAGGATCAGCCTCGCTCGGGCCAGGCGAGCCAGTCGCGCATGAGCTGGTGCGCGATCGCCCCCTTCGGCGGCGGGATGTGCTCGTCGCCGGTGTCGGCGATGCCGGTCGTGCGCTCCAACATGGCCTCGGTCTCGGCACGGGTGAACCAGCGCACGTCTTCGAGTTCCTGTTCGTCCCGCTTGATCGTCGTGGATTTCGCCTCCGCATAGCAGCCGATCATCAGTGAGTGCGGCAGCGGCCAGGGCTGCGAGGCGTGATAGCGGACCCGCCCGATGCGGATGCCCGATTCCTCCTGCGTCTCCCGGCGCACGGCGTTCTCGATCGTCTCGCCCGGCTCGACGAAGCCTGCAAGGCAGGAATACATGCCGGGCGCGAAATGCGGGCTGCGACCGAGAAGGCAGAGATCGTGCTCGAGATCGATCGTCAGCATGATGACGACCGGGTCCGTGCGGGGAAAGACCATGTGGCCGCAGGCGGTGCAGATGCGCCGGTAGCCGCCGGCCCGCCCGTCCATCGGACCGCCGCAGCGGCCGCAGAAGCGGTTGTTGGCGTTCCAGACGATCAGGCTCGATCCCTGCGCGAACTGGCCTAGGAGTTCCTCCGGCAGCATCTGTTGGCGATAGAGCATCCGCGCATCGGCGATCTTGAAGGGTTCGGGCAGGGTCTCCTCGGTGAGACCCGACGGCACGGCGAGCCGCGGCTCGCCATTCTGCAGATAGCCGAGCAGGATCGATTCATCGAGCGCCGGTTCGAGGTCGGCGAGCTCGTAGGGGGCAAAGAGCGGATCGATGATCTTCGCGTCGTGCTTGACGATCAGCTTGGCGCCGGAAAAGGCAAGAAAATGCGCCGCCGGATGTTTGAGCGCCAGTTCGAGGCAGTCGTCGCTTCGATGTTCGGATTGGCGTTCGAGGTGGTTCTCCGCAAAAGCGACGAAAGTGCTCGGTTCCGGGTGAGGGCTGTGAAGATCGAAGATCGTTTTCGTCATGTTCAGAGATTTTCCAATATGCGTTCCGCGAATGCCTGGTGATCCGTCTCCAACCACGGTTCGGCCTTGCCGAACCCCCAGACAGGACCCGGCCAGTTGGGGTCGCCCGTGCGCCGGGCGACGACATGCACATGGAGCTGCCGAACGATGTTGCCGAGTGCGCCGATATTGACCTTCTCCGCCCCGGCCACCTTTTTCAGGGCCGTCGCCACCATGTTCGTCTCGAAAGTCAGCATCGTCTGGTCGAGCGGCGACAGATCGAAGATCTCCGAGACACCGTCGCGCTGGGGGATGAGGATGATCCAGGGCCAGCGGCGGTCGTTCATCAGGCGCAATTGGCAGAGGCCGATCGAAGCGATCGGGATGCCGTCGCGCTCAAGGCGCTCATCGAGCGTGAAGGTGGACAAGAAACTCTCCTCGGTGTGCAACGGATTCGCCTTGTTTTGCATACCGATATCAGTTTTTTGATGGCTTGGCTTGCATTTGCTGGCGATATTGCCGATATGGAAGCCGGGAGGTTGGTGGTGGACGAGCCACTCGCCAACCGGGTCAGGTCCGGAAGGAAGCAGCCCTAACGAGCCACGGCACGGGTCATCGTGCCAGCCTCCCACCTTCTTCTCCGTCCTGTCGGGACAAGAGTTCGAGCAGCGGCAGGGTCGATGAGCGACGAAGCGCCTATTTCATCCCCCGGTTCCCTTCCCGTATCACCCGCCGAAAGACCGGCCGCCTATCGCGTTCTCGCACGCAAATATCGCCCGAAGGACTTCTCCGATCTCATGGTCGGCCAGGAGCCGATGGTGCGTACGCTCACCAACGCCTTCGAGACCGGCCGTATCGCTCAAGCCTATATGCTCACCGGCGTGCGCGGCGTCGGCAAGACGACGACAGCGCGCATCCTGGCGCGCGCCCTGAACTACAAGACCGCGGAGATCGACAGGCCGACCATCGACCTGGGTGTCCCGGGCGAACATTGCCAGGCGATCATGGAAGGTCGCCATGTCGATGTGATCGAGATGGACGCCGCCTCCCATACCGGCATCGACGACATCCGCGAGATCATCGAGCAGGTTCGCTACCGGCCCGTCTCGGCCCGCTACAAAGTCTATATCATCGACGAAGTGCACATGCTCTCGACGCAGGCCTTCAACGGCCTGTTGAAGACGCTGGAAGAGCCGCCGGAGCACGTGAAGTTCATCTTTGCGACCACGGAGATCCGCAAGGTCCCGATCACGGTCCTGTCGCGCTGCCAGCGCTTCGATCTGCGGCGCATCAGCGCCTCCGACCTTGTCGGGCTGTTTTCGACCATTCTCAGCAAGGAAGCGGTGCCCTTCGATCCGGAGGCACTGGCCATGGTGGCGCGCGCAGCCGAGGGCTCGGCGCGCGACGGCCTGTCGCTGCTCGACCAGGCGATCGCCCATGGCGGCGGCGCCGTCGAGGTCGAAACGGTGCGCTCGATGCTGGGGCTCGCCGATCGGGCGCGCATCGTCGATCTCTTTGCCCATATCGTCAAGGGCGATGCGGCGGCGGCACTCGGCGAATTTTCGGCGCAGTACGAAGCCGGCGCCAATCCGACCGTGGTTCTGACCGATCTTGCCGATTTCACCCACCTCGTCACGCGGATGAAATACGTGCCCGATGCGGCGAACGACCAGTCCTTGAGTGAGATCGAGCGCACGCGCGGTGCAGAATTCGCAGCCAGCGTCGCGGTGACGACGCTGTCGCGCATCTGGCAGATGCTGCTCAAGGGCATTCCTGAGGCGGAAAGCTCCGCGCGGCCGGCAGGCGCCGCCGAGATGGTTTTGATCCGGCTCGCCCATGCCGCGCATCTGCCCTCGCCGGAGGAGGCGGCGCGGCGGCTGCTCGAGCTTTCGGGAGGGGAAAACGGCGGACGTCCCATGCCGACCCGCAATGGCGCGAGCGCTGAGCCGCAGGCCGGTCCGGCGGTCGGGGCCCGTTCCGTCGAAGCCGCCCCCGTCCAGAGATCTTCGGGCAGTGGCGCCACCATGCTGCGCGCCGTCCCGGACGCAGCACCGCAGCCGATCGGCGTCGGGCGCCTGGAGGACAGCCCGGCAGCGGTGCCGGCCGCGAAGCCGCAGCCGAAGACTCCGGTCGCCTCGATCAGCGACATAGCCGATCTGTGCGCGAAGAACCGCGACATCAAGCTGAAGACTCTGGTGCGTGGTTTCCTGCGTCTCGTGCATATCGAGCCCGGCCGGCTCGACGTCAATCTGCCCGAGGACGCGCCGAAGACGCTGCTCGGGGAACTCGCGGTCAAGCTCAAGGAATGGACCGGCATTCACTGGGTCGTCAGCTACAGCCGCGAGCCCGGCCAGCCGACGCTGGTCGAAGCCGAGCAGCGCGCCCAGGAGGAGCGCGTCAACGACGCGCGCCAGGACCCGGACGTCGCGGCGATCCTCGCACGCTTTCCGGGCGCGAGAATCACCGACGTCCGTATTCGCGCGGCCGAGGAGGAGGAAGCGGAAAGCCTCGCGCCGGCGACGGCCGAATCCGAGGACGGCGATATCGTGCCGGGCGATGACATAGAATAGCGAGAACGGCATGGCGCATCGCGCGCCTTCATTCAGGTCGGAAAACAGGAGACGACAATGCGCGACATCATGGGCATGATGGGCAAGGTCAAGGAAATGCAGGCCAAGATGGAGAAGCTGCAGGCGGAGATCGCCGCGCTCGAAGTCGACGGCGCCTCCGGCGGAGGCCTCGTCACCGTTCGGCTCGACGGCAAGGGCCACATGAAGAGCCTGAAGATCGATCCTTCGCTCTTCAAGGAAGACGATGTCGAGATCCTCGAGGACCTGGTCGTCGCAGCCCACAAGGACGCCAAGGACAAGGTCGAAGCCCTCCAGGCTGAAAAAACCCGCGAGTTGACCGCCGGCCTGCCGATTCCGCCTGGTATGAAGCTGCCGTTCTGAGCGATACGAGACGATTCCGTTTTTCGGCGATATGCGCTAAAAGCGCGCCATGGCAAAGCGAGTCACCGGTCCCGAAATCGAAAAGCTCATCCAGCTCCTGGCGAAGGTGCCGGGCCTCGGCCCCCGATCCGCCCGGCGGGCGGCGCTGCACCTCGTCAAGAAGAAGGAACAGTTGCTCGGGCCCCTCGCCGAGGCGATGGGCGAGGCGCATCGCAAGGTGCGGGTCTGTTCCTGCTGCGGCAATGTCGACACGATCGATCCCTGCACCGTCTGCACCGACGAGCGGCGCGACCAGTCGGTGATCATCGTCGTCGAGGATGTCGCCGATCTCTGGGCGCTGGAGCGCGCCGGCGCCATGAACGCCGCCTATCACGTGCTTGGCGGCACCCTGTCGCCGCTCGACGGCATCGGCCCCGACGACCTGAACATCAAGGGCCTTGTCGACCGGGTGGGCAAGGGCGGCGTGCGCGAGCTGATCCTCGCGGTCAACGCCACCGTCGAGGGCCAGACGACGGCGCATTACATCACCGACCAGCTGGAGGGCATGGAGGTCAAGATCACCCGTCTTGCTCATGGCGTGCCGGTCGGCGGCGAACTCGACTATCTCGACGAAGGCACGCTGACGGCCGCGCTCAGGGCGCGCACGACGATCTGAGCCTTCGCAAACGCTCGTCTGATCGTGGGGAGCCCGATGCTGAAATTCCTGTCCGTTCTGATCCTTTCGCTCGCAACCTCGTGCGGCTCCTGCCTTGCCGCCTCAAAGGCCGAGGTGGAGGGGCAGTTCCGCCGTTGGCTGCAGGACGAACTCTGGCCGGAAGCCGAGAGAGCCGGCATTTCCGCCGGTTCCTTCAAGGCCGCCTTTCAGGGAGTGAGGCTCGATTGGGATCTGCCGGATCTCGCGCCGCCCGGCTTTCCAAAGCCCAAGGAGCGCAAACAGAGCCAGGCGGAGTTTTCCTCGCCAGGATCCTATTTTTCGGAAAAACGGCTGCAGGGACTGGCCGCGACCGGCCGAAGCCTCGCCTCCGCCCATGCCGCAACGCTGAAAAAGATCGAGCGGACCTATGGCGTACCGGGCTCGGTCGTTCTCGCCATCTGGGGGCGCGAATCCGGTTTCGGCCGGGCGAAAATCCCGCATCCGATCATCGACGTTTTGGCGACCAAGGCCTTCATGTCGACGCGGCCCGAGCTTTTCCGGCGCGAGCTGATCGCGGCGCTGCATATTCTGGAGAGCGGCGACGTGAAGGAGGCCGACATGCGCGGCTCCTGGGCCGGCGCCATGGGCCAGCCGCAGTTCCTGCCCTCCAGTTTCCTGCAATATGCCGTCGACTTCGACGGCGACGGCCGCCGCGACATCTGGAACTCCATACCGGACAGCCTCGCCTCGATCGCCAACTATCTCGCCGAGAAGGGTTGGCAGAGCGGCCGTGACTGGGGATTCGAAGTGTCGATCCCGGCCGGGGTCTCCTGCGCGCAAGAGGGGCCCGATCGCGCCCGTCCGATCGCCGACTGGGCCGGCCTGGGCATCGCTCGCGTTTCGGGCAAGCCTTTTCCGGCGGCGGAACGTACGGCGTCCGGCATGATGCTGGTGCCGGCCGGGCGGCATGGGCCGAGCTTCGTGGTGACGCCGAATTTCTATGTCATCAAGGAATACAACAATTCCGATCTCTACGCGCTCTTCATCGGCAACCTTGCCGACCGGATCGCCTCGGGCAGCGGCGCCTTCCGGGCGGACTGGGGCGATGTCGGCAAGATGCTGCGCTCCGACGTGCTCGGAATGCAGAAGGCGCTCACCGCCATCGGCTACGACGTCGGAAAGGTCGATGGGCTGCCGGGCTACAAGACCCGCCGCTCGCTCGGCGACTGGCAGGCGAAAAACGGAATCGCCCCGACCTGCTTTCCGGATGCTTCCCTGAAGGGGAAGTTGCGAGGGGCACTCCCCTAGGTCGCGTTAGAACACGAACATATAAAGCAGGATAATGACGATCAGGGGGACACCCATCAGCCAGAGAACTATACCTTTCATCGCCCGCTCCATGTTGTTGGCGTCTGGTGGTAACGCCGCGAAGGCTATTCCGTTCCCCCATTAACGGTTCTCAAGCAAGACCGCGGCTTTGACCTTCTCCGCCAACTACAGCACCGCGCGTCTTTTCAGACGCGCAAAAGTCGCTGTCTTTGGGATCCGCGCATTGTCATCTTCGTTCGGTGGGCGTGGCGCAATCATACCGAACGGCCCCTCTCACGCCGTCGCCGCGGCAGCAGAATACTTCTGTGCCAGCATTGCGCACACCATCAACTGGATTTGGTGGAAAAGCATCAGCGGCAGAACAATGGCGCCGGTCGACTGCCCGGCGAAGATGACGCTTGCCATTGGCACGCCACTGGCGAGGCTCTTCTTCGATCCGCAAAAGGTGATGGTGATCTGGTCTGGCTTGTTGAAGCCCATGAGGCGGCTGCCGCGCATCGTGAAGGTGAGCACAAGGGCAAGCAGCAGCATGTCGAGACCGATAACGACGGCAATGTCTCTCAACGAGAAAGCCTGCCACAGCCCTTCGACGACTGCCTTGCTGAAGGCGAGGTAGACAACCATCAGGATGGAACCTCTGTCGACGGGAGCCAAAATCTTCTTCTTTGAGCGGACCCAGTCTCCGATCCACGGCTGTAGGATCTGCCCGATGACGAATGGCCCGAGCAACTGCAGCAATATCTTTTCCATGACGTCCGAGGAGAACCCGCCATGGCCGCCCGCGGAAAAGAGCAGGCCGACGAGCAGAGGCGTCAGGAACATGCCGAGTACATTGGAAGCGGAAGCCGAGCAGATCGCGGCCGGCACGTTCCCGCCTGCCACCGACGTGAACGCAATCGATGACTGCACCGTGGACGGCAGGACACTCAGGAACAGGATGCCGAGGTAAAGCGGCTGTGGCAGGATCGATTTCGGCACGAGGCCGAAGGCCATGCCGAGCAGTGGAAAAACGGCGAATGTCGTCAGGAGAATGAACAGGTGCAGGCGCCAATGCAGCACGCCGGCAATGACGATATCGGTAGACAACCGCGCGCCATGCAGGAAGAAGAGAAGCGCAATGGCGAGACTTGTGGCCACGCCGAAATGATCCGCAAAACTGCCGCTTGCCGGCAGCAGTGAGGCAAGGACGACGCTGAAGACGAGCAGGATTGTGAAAGTGTCGGGCAAAAGGCGGCGCATGGTGCTTCCCTGGATGTCAGATGGCTTCCGTAACCAGCTTGATGTTGAAGAAGTTGTCCATGGCCTCGCTTCCGCCTTCCGATCCGTACCCGGATTCCTTTATGCCGCCAAAGGGAAGTTCCGGCAGCGCCAGCCCGTGGTGATTGATCGAGATCATCCCGCTTTGTATGTCGCGGCTGAATGCGGCGCTCGTTTTCCCGGACGTCGTATAAGCATAGGCTGCCAGGCCGTAGGAGAGGCGGTTCGCTTCCGTGATGGCGGCCTCATAGGTCGAAAAGGGACTCATCACCGCCACCGGGCCGAACGGCTCCTCGTTCAGGATTCGGGCACTCAGCGGCACATCCGTGAGAACGGTGGGTTTGTAGAAATTCCCGTGATTGCCGATCCGCTCGCCGCCGGTCGCGACCTTTCCGCCCCGCGCGACGGCATCGCTCACCAGTGTTTCCATGGCTTCGACCCGCCTGCCGTTTGCAAGGGGGCCCATGGTCGTTTCCGAATCCAGTCCATTGCCGACCGTGATGGCCTCCGCAGCCTTGACGAAGCGGTCGAGAAACCGCGCATAGATCTTCTCTTGTATGAGGAAGCGCGTCGGAGCGACGCAGACTTGACCCGCATTGCGGAATTTCGCTCCGGCCAGGATTCGAACCGCAAGATCGAGATCGGCATCGTCGAACACGATCGCCGGCGCGTGACCGCCAAGTTCCATCGTCACCCGCTTCATATGGGCACCGGCGAGAGCCGCAAGCTGCTTGCCGACGGACGTCGAGCCCGTGAAGGAGACCTTGCGAATAATCGGATGGGGAATGAGGTGGTTGGAGATGTCGGCCGGAATGCCGAATACCAGGTTGAGGGCGCCAGTTGGCAAGTCTGCGTCCGCGAATGCGCGAACAAGCTCCGCGCAACTCGCTGGCGTCTCCTCGGGTCCCTTCAGAATGACGGAACAACCGGCCGCAAGACCGGCCGCCACCTTGCGCACGGCCTGATTCAAGGGGAAATTCCAGGGGCTGAAGGCCGCGACCGGGCCGACCGGCTCCTTGACGACGAGCTGCCGAACATTGAGGGAGCGGGAAGGGATGACACGACCGTAAGCCCGCCGCGCCTCCTCGGCAAACCAGTCGATAATGTCGGCCGCCGCGAGGGTCTCGGATTTTGACTCCGCGAGCGGCTTTCCCTGTTCGAGAGTCATGATCGTCGCGATCCTCTCAACCCGGTCCCGCAGCAGCTGGGCAGCCTTGTGCAACAGCTTGGCGCGCTCGACCGCGCTGAACCGAGACCAGGCCTCGAACCCGGTTGCGGCTGTTGCAAGGGCCTCGTCAAGATCATCCCGCCCGGCATTCGCCACTGTTCCGATGATCTCATCGGAGGCAGGATTGACGATCGAAAGGCGCTCTCTCGATCCGTCTCGCCAGATGCCGCCGATATAGAGTTGCGTTTCCGGATAGTCGGACATCACCTTCTCCGATGTTCTGAAATCAGTACCCGAGCGCGCAACCATCCTTGCGGTGATCGGACGCGCCGAGCAGGGTTCCGTGTCGATCATCGATCCAGATCGCCTGCGCTCCGCCGATGGCCCATTTCGGTGGGATCACCTTGAAGCCCCGGCCCTGGAGGTTCTCGCCGATCGCACTTCGAATAGCTTCCTCGGCTTCGATCGTTCTGGTGCCGGGGAGGGGAAACAATCGAGGAAGCTCGATCGCCGCCTGGATATCCATGCCAAAGTCGAACAGCTTCGACAGAAACTGCGCATGCCCCATCGCCTGATAGTGGCCACCCATGACGCCGAATGAGAGGACGGTTTTGCCGTTCCGCGTGACCATTCCTGGAATGATCGTATGCATCGGCCTCTTGTATGGACCGATCGCATTCGGATGCCCGTCCTTCAGCACGAAACTCTGGCCGCGGTTGTGGAACAACACGCCCGATTTCGGAGCCATGAGTCCGCTGCCATAAGGGTGGAAAATGGAATTGATGAAGCTGACGGCATTGCGATCTTTGTCGACCACGGAGATGTAGACGGTGTCCGAATGTTCCACACCATCCATGATACCGATGGCGTCGCAAGCCTGGTTCGCTCTGATCATCGAGGCAAGGTTGTCGGCAAGTTCGTCCGACAGAAGAAAATCGACCGGCACGTCGGCTGTTTCCCCGTCCGCCAGCCAGCGTTCCCTCGCAGCATAAGCAAGCCGGGTCGCCTCCACTTCGATGTGCAGGTTGTCGGCATCCAGAGGATCGCCCGACGGGGTGAAACGCTCCAATATCTTCAGGATCATGAGAGCAATGATGCCTTGCCCATTGGGAGGGCATTCGTGAATCGTCCATCCCCGATAGGTGGCACTAATGGGCGTAACGTATTCTCCTGCGGCGGAGGCGAAATCCTCCAGGGTGTGCAGACCGCCGAGGCCCTCGAGATAGGAGACCATGTCCTCGGCAACGTCACCCCGGTAAAATGCGTCGCGCCCGTGCTTGCCGATAGCCGACAAGGTCTCGGCAAGCTCCGGCTGACGCTGAACCGACCCGACCGCGGGAGCTTCGTCGTTGTCGAGGAAAATGCGGCGCGTCGACGAATCGCGCGCAAGCATTGCCCGCTGATGCGAAATGTCGGCGGCAACGCGCGGTGTGATGGCGTAGCCGTCGCGCGCAAGCGCGATCGCCGGCGCCAGGATATCGGCCATGGACATGCGCCCATGATCAGCGACCAGCCGCGTCCAGGCATCGACGGCACCCGGAATGGTCACCGCGTGAGGCGAGGACCGCTCGATCTCCGAGATTCCTCGGCCGCGGAACCACTGGAAGTCAGCGGCGGCGGGCGTTCGGCCGGAGCCGTTATAGGCGATCACCTGGTCGCTGCCGTTGGCGGCCAGCAAGGCGAAGCAATCGCCGCCAATACCTGTGGAGCCGGCCTCGACCACGCACTGGACCGCACAGGCTGCCACCGCCGCGTCGATGGCCTTGCCGCCGCTCTTGAGGACCTCGATGGCGGTCAGGGTTGCCATGGGATGAGAGGTCGCTGCCATGCCGCTACGGCCGACTGCAATCGAGCGCCCGGGCTGTTCGAAGTTCCTCATGGAATCGTCCTTATGAATAGAGGTTGCTGGCGCGTGCCCATGCATAGGTGTCATCGAGCGCCTTTTCCGAGCGGTCGAACATGTCGTTGATCTCTGCTTCCGTGATGATCAGAGGTGGGCAAAGAGAGTAGTTGTCGCCGATGGCGCGCGTGACGACACCATGCACTTGTGCACGTTTGCCGGCGTGGATCGCGACGCCGTCCGCCGGCTTGAAGGGCTCCTTGGTTACCTTGTCGCGGACGAGCTCGAGCGTACCGATCAAGCCGCGTCCGCGCGCACTTCCGACGAGCGGATGTTCTGCGAGCGCGCGGAGCCTTCGTTGAAAGAGCGGCGCGACTTTCTGGACGTGCCCCAGAATGTCCCGTTCCTCGTATATCTTCAGGGTCTCCAGCGCCACCGCAGTGGCGACCGGGTGCCCGCTGTAGGTGAAGCCGTGGCCGAAGGTGCCGATCTTCTCGCTTTCGGCGACAATGGCCGCGTGGACCTTCTCGTTGACCATCAGCGCTGATATCGGCTGGTATGCCGCCGACAACTGCTTGGCCATGGAAATCATGTCGGGCCGCATGCCGAAGCTCTCGGAGCCGAACATCGTGCCAAGCCGACCGAAGCCGCAGATAACCTCGTCGGCAATCAGCAGGATATCGTACTTTCTGAGCACGGCCTGGATCTTCTCGTAATAGGTTGGCGGAGGGACGATGCAACCCCCCGACGCCATCAGCGGCTCGGCGAAGAAGGCGCCTATCGTGTCGGGCCCCTCGGCAAGAATCAGGTTCTCGAGCGATTCGGCGCAACGGGTCGCGAATTCCTCCTCGCTCTCGCCGGGATGACCATAGCGGTAAAATTCAGGACAATCGGTGTGAAGCACGCCCGCGAGGGGCAGGTCGAAATCGCGATGATTGTTCGGCAAACCGGTGAGACTTGCGGAGGCGATCGTCACCCCATGATAGGCGCGCCAGCGGGAGATGACTTTCTTCTTTTCCGGTTTGCCGATCGCATTGTGATAGTACCAGACGAGTTTCAGCGCCGTGTCGTTGGCCTCTGAACCCGAATTGGCAAAGAACACTTTCGACATCGGGACGGGAGCAAGGCGGATCAACCGTTCGGCAAGTTCGATTGCCGTCTCATGCGATTTTCCGCCGAAGCTGTGATAGAAGGGCAATTCCTGCATTTGCCGCATGGCAGCGTCGACGAGCCGTTGTTCGCTGAAGCCCAACGACGCACAAAACAGGCCACCGAGTCCCTCGATATACTTGTTGCCTTCGCTGTCGATGATGTGGATCCCTTCTCCCCTGGAAATCACCAGCGGCCCGTCCTGCAAATGCTGGGACGCATTCGTGTAGGGATGAAGGACAAACGCCGCGTCGCGCGCTTCGAGCGAATTGAGAAGAATGGTCACGATAACTCTCCGGTGCTGATCTGCTGCATGCCTCCGTGGAATCGCCGGGGATTCGAGGGCATGCAGCAACTCGAGGTGCCACAGCGACGTTTGCGCGTTTGACAGGACGTGCGGCGCTGTCGGCGTGTTGAAAAACTCGCCGCAGTTCGATTGCAGCCGCCGAATCTTTCGAGCTCCGACGGCTGTCGGTCTTGCGGGCCAGATGCCGGGCTACCGGCCGATCATTCGAGGTCGATCTTCATCCACTTTTTTGCAAGTGTGTTGATCGTGCCGTCAGACTTCGCCGCGCGGATCGCCTCATCGAGCATGGCCTTGAGTTCGATGTCGTCCTTGCGAAGGCCGGCAGCGATTCCTTGGCCGAATACGCCTCCGGTGAAGGTCGGCCCGGCAATGGTGTAGTCCTTGAAGTCATCCTTCGACAGCGTCGCGGTGAGCGATGTCGTCTGCGCTATGACGGCGTCGATGCGACCCGCCTGCAGATCGAGGTCGTGTTGCTCGACCGTCTTGTATTCGCGCGGTTCGACGACATCCTTGAAATAGGTGTCAAGGAAAGCAACGTTGGCCGTGGAGACCTGCGCGCCAACCGTCTTGCCGTTGAGAGCGTCCCGAAGAGGCTGCAATTCCTGCTCGACCTTCGCTTTTTCGCCCGCAAGATCGATCGTCGTTCCGGTGCCGGGGAGATTGGCGAGCGGGCCTGACTTTTCGACCATGAACGCCGCCGCGGTCGGAGCGTAGGGTTCGCTGAAGGAGATGACGGCAAGGCGCTTCTCCGTGACGATCATCGACGCCATGATGACGTCGAACTTCTTGGCGATCAGCGACGGGATGAGCCCGTCCCAGTCCTGCGCGACGATGTTGCATTTGATCTCCATGCGGGCGCAGAGATCATTGGCGAGATCGACCTCGAAACCGGCAAGCTTCCCGTCGGGTCCCGTGAAATTCCACGGCTCGTAGGCGCCTTCAGTAGCGATGGTGATTTCCGTTGGCCTGTTCTCAGCGTGGGCGCTGCCAGTGGCAAGGGCGACCAGAACCATGCTGGCGCATGCAAGTTCGATTGTTCTCATTTTCATTCCCCTTCTTGGTTTGGCGCTCATTATTGAGCGGCACTTGCTCTTGATCAGCGTGGCGGCTCGATCTGCCGAACGCGAACCCTTGTCGCCTCTGCGGCCAGGCAGAGAATTTCGAACAGAACCTGGGCGGCGATCTGCGCCGTATTCGTGGTCGGATCGTATTGCGGCGCGACCTCGACGACGTCGCCGCCGACAATGTCGAGGCCCGAAAGGCCGCGAAGGATGCCGAGCGCCTGGGCGGAGCTGAGCCCGCCGACTTCCGGTGTGCCAGTTCCTGACGCGAATGCCGGGTCCAGGGCATCCACGTCGAAACTGACATAGGTCGGGCCGTCACCCGCTACCGCGCGGGCCCTTTCGATCACATGCTTGATGCCGAGCTCCTCGACCTCCTCGGCGTGAATGACCGTCATTCCAGAGGCGTAGGAAAACTCCCAGAGATACTCGGAATTGCCGCGAATACCGATCTGTATCGTTCGGCGGGGATCCAGCACGCCGTCAAGCACGGCTTGTCGGAACGGGCCGCCATGATGGAATTTGCAGCCCTCGAACGAGCCGCTGGTATCGCAATGGGCATCGATGTGGATCATGCCCACCGGACGATCGCGTCCGACGGCGCGGAGCAATGGCAGTCCTATGGAGTGATCGCCGCCGACCGAGAGCGGCACAGCTCCAGCATCGACGACGCTGCGAACATATCGCTCTATATCCTCGTGGGAACGAGCCAGATCGAAACGGCTGCGAAAGGGCACGTCGCCCACATCGGCCACACGGACGTGTGCAGTGGGAACCGCACGCAAGACGTGATCGTAGGGCCCGACTCTCTCGACGTTGCGAACGGCGCGAGGACCGAAGCGTGCCCCGGGGCGGTTCGTCACGCCCAGATCCAAGGGAATGCCGAGAAGCGCTACGTCGATATCCGTAAACCGGGGCGCGGCGTCCTGCCGAAGAGGGGCTTTCAGCAATGTCGGGACGCCGCAATAGGGCGCTTGGCGGCTGTCGCCTTCGCCGAAGACTTGGTCTGCGACCTTGCGAAACTCCGGATCGAATATGTCTGCCCCGGATGCGTTTCCATAGCGGGCCCGCAGTTCTTCGAGGCGCAAGATTCCGGGCATGCAAACTCCTCTCGTCCCATTTTAGCCCCGCGGCTCGTCCCGACCGGGCCTTCGACAAAATCCGGTTGAATGCTGTGGGCAATATTGTATACATATTCGTATTCCACTTGATCTGGCAAGCGGAAAATCGATATCGTTCCCGCAGAGATCGGACTTCACGGCGGCGGACGATGAAAGGGGAGCTGGTTTGACACTCGGGAAAACGGAGCCGCGCGGCTCTCTGCGCGAAACGACATATGCTCGACTGAAGGATTTGATCCTCAGCGGACAGCTGAGGCCCTCCGAGCGCCTATCCGAAAACGCTCTCGCAAAGAGGCTCGGAGTAAGCCGCACGCCCCTCCGCGAAGCGTTGATGAAGCTTGAAGAGGAAGGCCTGGTGGTCGGCCAAAGAAACCTCGGTTACACGGTTTCCGACCTGGATATCACCGCCTTCTGCAATCTCCTCGTCGTCCGGGAGGCGCTCGATGTCTGTGCGGCCCGGCTCGCCTGCGCCACGGCGACGGAAGAAGACCTCGACAGGCTCCGCGGCGTCATCGCGCAGATGGTTGAGCTCAAGGAGAGCGTCAGCGACACGCCTTCCGATGCGGCGCGAAACCTCGATCTCGGTCTCTACATCCACCGGGTCATTCTGGAGGCGGCGCGCAACGATGCGCTCACCCGGGTCAGCGAGCAGGTGTATCAGCAGCTGCGGCTGGCGCTCTGGCTCGAGGTCCTGTGGGTGGATCTCGAGCAAACCGATCTGGAGGAGCATCGGGCCATTGCCGATGCCATCTGCGCGCGCGACCCCGAGGCCGCCGAAGCGGCTGCCCGAGCGCATGTCCAGAGCTCACTGAAAAACATGTCGAAACTGCAGCGCATCTGGGCGCATCGACGGGCTGTGGATTGATACGCCCGCGGGGCGGGAAGGTCGGAATACGGATGGAACTCATCGACAGGTATTTGGCGCTCGTCGGTTTTGGCGAGACCGGTTGGGGCGCGCTGCTGCTCAGCGCATCGGCCATGACCATCGCGGTCTCCGTCTGCGGTTTCTTGACAGGTACCGTCCTCGGAACGGTCGTCACGTTCATGAAGCTGTCGCGGTACCTGGTGCTCCGCTGGCTGGGGGACGGCTACACGACCGTGCTCCGCGGCGTGCCCGATCTCCTTGTCATCTACCTTTTCTATTTTGGCGGGAGCGCATTTCTGGGGTCTCTCGGAGGTCTCTTCGGCTATGAAGGCTTCATCGGGATGCCGGCTTTCCTCACCGGCACATTGGCGCTCGGCGTTGTTTCCGCAGCCTATCAATCCGAAGTGTTTCGCGGGGCCTTCAAGTCCGTCGCCGGCGGCGAGCTCGAGGCGGCGAGCGCCGTCGGAATGCGGCCCTGGCCGAAGTTTCACCGCATCGTCGCGCCCCTGGTTCTGCGCTACGCCATTCCCGGACTGGGCAACACCTGGCAGCTCGTGCTGAAGGAGTCGGCGCTGATTTCCATCACGGGCCTCGTCGAACTTCTGCGGCAATCGCAGATCGCCGCCGGTTCGACGCGGCGCCCTTTCGAGTTCTACCTGACTGCCATCGTCCTCTATCTCGTCATCACCTGGGCATCGTCGATCGCCTTTCGCCATTTGGAAACGAGAACCATGCGCGGCACCCGGAGGTCTCTGTGATGGACATTCAATTCATGTGGGAAACGTTTCTCATCCTCCTGACGGGCCTGCCGCTCACACTGGAGCTTGCAGTGACGTCGATTTTCGCCGGCGGCATTTTCGCACTCGTTCTGTCGCTTCTTGCGGTGGTCGGAGGACCGATCGGCGGTGGTTTCACCCGAGGCTACGTCTTCGTCTTCCGAGGGTCGCCGCTGCTCGTGCAGATGTTTCTCATTTATTACGGTCTCGGGCAGTTCAGGCCGTTCCTGCAGGACGTCGGCCTTTGGCCAATGCTGCGTGAGCCCTATTGGTGTGCGGTGATCGCACTGACGCTGAACACGGCGGCCTACACCAGCGAGATCTTCCGCGGAGGCTTGCAGGCCGTTTCCGTCCAGCAGATCGAGGCGGCACGTGCTTGCGGCATGTCGGGCCCCCTCTTGTTCAGGCGCATCGTTTTGCCAATTGCCATTCGGCATGCGCTCCCAGCCTACGGCAACGAAGTCATCCTGATGCTCAAGGCCACCGCGCTGGCATCCGTCATTACCATCATGGAAATCACCGGCCTTGCGGGGAAGCTGATTGCCGACAGCTTCCGCGCCTTCGAGGTCTTCATTGTCGCCGGTGCGATCTATCTCGCGATTACCTTTCTCGTCACGCGTCTGATGATGATCGTTGAATTCTGGCTCTCGCCCCATCTCCGCATGAGGCCACCAACTCTGGCATAACGGGAGTACGCATGTCCGACAGGGGAACGTTTCTCGCGGCTGACAACAAGAACAGCACAGCCGCCGTCTCGATCAAGGACCTTCGCAAATGCTTTGGTCCGCTGGAAGTGTTGAAGGGAGTTTCCCTAGAGGCCGGGGAAGGAGAGGTGATCTCGATCCTCGGTTCATCCGGATCCGGAAAGTCGACGATGCTGAGATGCATCAATATGCTCGAAGTACCCGACAGCGGTGAAGTCCGTATCGGCGGCGAAATGTTTCGGCTGAAGAAGGGGCGATTCAAAACCGAGCCGGCCGATCGGCGGCAGGTCGACCGTCTTCGCCAACACATTGGAATGGTATTCCAGAGCTTCAATTTATGGTCGCATATGACGATCCTCGAGAACGTGATCGAAGCGCCCGTACACGTTCAAAAGCGCAATCGCGCCGAATGCATCGAAGAGGCGGAGGCTTTGCTCGAGCGGGTCGGGATCGGCGACAAGCGTAATGCATACCCCGGGCATCTGTCCGGCGGACAGCAGCAACGGGCGGCAATCGCACGGGCGCTGGCGCAGCGGCCGAACGTCATGCTCTTCGACGAGCCGACATCCGCCCTCGATCCGGAGCTAGTCGGCGAAGTGCTGAAGGTTATGCGTTCGCTCGCCGAGGAAGGCCGGACCATGCTCGTCGTCACCCACGAGATGGCGTTCGCACGTGACCTGTCCAGTAAGGTGGTGTTCTTGCACAAGGGCGTCGTCGAGGAAGAGGGCCATCCTGCCGAAGTGTTTCAACACCCGAAGTCCGAACGGTTCAGGCAGTTTCTTTCCAACGAGCGGTAGCGCCGGGCGCTCACGACAGGTAGGCCGTCAATGCATCTCGACCGGCCGCTTATAGCGCTCGTAATGCTCGGGAACGATGGTCTGGCGCTCGACCATCCGGTGAACGCGCGGTGGCTTGTCGCCCCGATGAAGCGCCGTCAGCCTGTCGCCGACGGCGGCGTCGGCCTGAGTGCGGCGCTGGTTGTGCCGGACATATTCGACCCAGGTCGGCACGTGGTAGGTCTCAGTCCAGGTGGTCGGGTTCTCAAGGTCGCGCATCAGCGCCCAGTGGCCGGCACCGTCGCGGATGCGGATGCGCCGCCGCTCCGCCATCGTCTTCAGGAATTCGGGAATGTCCGCCTCGGCGATCTCGTAGTCGATCATCACCACGATCGGGCCACTGCGGGGCTTCAGGTCGAGCGCGAGCAGCGGCTCGTTGAAGCGGTTGAGCGGGTCGAGGTTCAGCGACGTGAATTCCGGCAGCGCGAAGCGCAGGCCGATGGCAATGCCCGCGAGCATGAGCAGACAGGAGCCGATCAGCGCGTTGGCGGCGCCGTATTCCTCGGCGGCCACGCCCCAGAGCCAGCTGCCGCCGGCAATGCCACCGAATGTTGCCGTCTGGTAGAGCGATAGCGCCCGGCCGACCACCCAGCGCGGCGTGGAGAGCTGAACCGTGGTGTTGAAGAGAGACAGGGCCAGCACCCAGCAGGCGCCGGAGACGGTGAGCACGAGCGCGGTCAGCCAGGCCGCGGTGCTCATCGCGGTGACGATCGCGCTCAGCGCGAAACCGGAAAAGGCGCAGCGCACGATGGTTTCGCTCGACAGATGTTCCCGAAGCCGCGCGCTCAGCAGCGCGCCGCCGATCGCGCCGAGACCGAAAGCGCCGAGCATGATGCCGTAGGTGAGCGGCCCGCCGGCGACGAGATCGCGCGCCACCAGCGGCAGGAGCGCCAGGATCGCGCTTGCCGAAAGGCCGAAGGCAAAGCCGCGCAGCAGCACCTTGCCGATATTGGGCGACATTGCCACATAGCGAAGGCCGGCGAATACCGCCCGTCCGAGCGCCTCCCGCGGCAGCCGGCTCACCTCGGTTGTGGGGCGCCAGCGGAAAAGGGCGAAGAGTATGGCGACATAGCTGATCGTGTTCACGGCGAAGGCGGCGGCGGCTCCGGCCGCCGCAACAATGGCGCCGCCGATTGCCGGCCCGACGGTGCGGGTGATGTTGAAGCCCATGCTGTTCAGGGCGACGGCCGCCGGCAGGTCGTCCCGCGGCACCATGTCGCCGACCGAGGCTTGCCAGGACGGATTGTTGAGCGCCGTGCCGCAGCCGATCAGGAAGGTGAAGATGAGCAGCAGCCAGGGTGTCACGAGCCCGAAATAGGCCGAGGCCGTCAGGAGCGCCGACACGGCGAGCATGAAGCCCTGAGCGACCAGCATGATGCGGCGGCGGTCGAAATTGTCGGCGAGCGCGCCCGAGACGAGCGAGAAGAGCATGATCGGCAGCGAGGTGGACGCCTGCACCAGCGCCACCATGTTGACCGACTGGGAGATGGAGGTCATCAACCAGGCGGCGCCGACCGCCTGTATCAGCCCACCGAAATTGGAGGCGAGGCTGGCGGTCCAGATGGTGCGGAATGTATTGTGGCTGAAAGGGGCCAGCGGCGATTGGCGGTTCGTCACCTCGTAGTCTCTTCCATTCGATCCTGAACCGGGAGGTTTCTTCGTTATACGCCTTGAAACGCGATGCGCCAGCCGCTGAAACTTGCCCCGACGAGCGAAAGGGGCAGTGTGCGACGTGAAGGCGCCGTTCGGCGCTACCCTTGCAATCTCCGGCAAGGAAGCGTATATGAGCCTCAAATTCTTGATCGGTAGATGAAGAGTGGGCTCCGTCAGGACCCGCTCTTTTTTATTAGCCGGTCCGATGAGGAGATGATCGTTGTCCGATAATGCATCGGCTGAAAGTGCAAATGAACCGCGGCTGATCGTGGAAACCGGCCTTGACCGGCGTGTTGCCGACATCGTCGAGCCCGTTCTGGTGCAGATGGGCTTCCGGCTGGTGCGCGTGCGGCTCTCCGGCCAGAATGGACTGACGCTGCAGGTCATGACGGAACGCGACGACGGCATGATGACCGTCGAGGATTGCGAAGAAGTCTCCAAGGCGATCTCGCCGGTTCTCGATGTGGAAGATCCCATCGACAAGGCGTATCATCTCGAAGTGTCGTCGCCGGGTATCGACCGGCCGATGGTGCGCAAGTCCGACTTCATCCGCTGGCAGGGTCATCTGATGAAATGCGAGACGTCGGTCATGGTCGACGGGCGCAAGCGTTTCCGCGGCAAGATCGTGTCGGTGGACGAGGAGGGCTTCCGCCTCGAGCGCGACCAGCCCGCCTATGGCGAGGAGGCAGCGGTCGCAATCCCGTTCACCGCCCTTTCGGAAGCGCGGCTGATCCTGACCGACGATCTGATTCGCGATGCGCTGACGGCCGACAAGAAGGCAAAGGCGGCGCGCGCCGCCAACGAAAACTTCGAAGACGAAGACAAACCTATCGAATGAGGCAGGGCGCTCTTTGAGGCTTCTGCAACCAGACGGAGACAAGACATGGCAGTCAGTGCTAACCGGCTCGAACTTCTGCAGATCGCAGATGCTGTGGCACGCGAAAAGGTGATCGACCGGGAGATCGTTCTGGCCGCGATGGCAGATGCGATCCAGAAGGCGGCGCGCTCGCGCTACGGCTCGGAATCGAACATCCACGCCGACATCAACCCGAAGACCGGTGAAATCCGTCTCCAGCGTCTTCTCGAAGTGGTCGAGCATGCCGAGGACTATTCGACCCAGATCCCCCTCGAGCTGGCGCGCGACCGCAATCCGGACGCCAAGCTCGGCGATTTCATCGCCGACCCGCTGCCGCCGATGGATTTCGGCCGCATCGCTGCGCAGTCGGCCAAGCAGGTGATCGTGCAGAAGGTTCGCGAGGCCGAGCGCGATCGCCAGTATGAAGAGTTCAAGGACCGCGTCGGCGAGATTGTCAACGGCACCGTCAAGCGCGTCGAATACGGCAACGTCATCGTCGATCTTGGCCGCGGCGAGGGTATCATCCGCCGCGACGAGATGATCCCGCGCGAGGCCATGCGCTATGGCGACCGCGTGCGCGCCTTCGTTTACGACGTTCGCCGCGAACAGCGCGGGCCGCAGATCTTCCTGTCGCGCACGCATCCGCAGTTCATGGTCAAGCTTTTCACCATGGAAGTGCCGGAAATCTACGACGGCATCATCCAGATCAAGTCGGTCGCCCGCGATCCGGGCTCGCGTGCCAAGATCGCCGTCGTCTCGAACGATTCGTCGATCGATCCGGTCGGCGCCTGCGTCGGCATGCGCGGTTCGCGCGTCCAGGCGGTTGTCGGCGAGCTGCAGGGTGAGAAGATCGACATCATCCCGTGGTCGCCGGATCCGGCGTCCTTCATCGTCAACGCCCTGCAGCCGGCGGAAGTGACCAAGGTCGTCCTCGACGAAGATGCCGAGCGCATCGAGGTCGTGGTACCCGACGAGCAGCTTTCGCTCGCCATCGGCCGCCGCGGACAGAATGTCCGCCTTGCTTCGCAGCTCACCGGCTGGGACATCGACATTCTCACCGAGCAGGAGGAGAGCGAGCGTCGCCAGAAGGAATTCAACGAACGCACTCAACTGTTCATGGAAGCGCTCGACGTCGACGAGATGGTCGGCCAGGTGCTCGCCTCCGAAGGCTTTGCCGAGGTCGAGGAAATCGCCTATGTCGACCTCGATGAGATATCGTCGATCGAAGGTTTCGACGAGGAGACTGCGACGGAGATCCAGACGCGCGCCCGCGAATATCTGGAAAAGATCGAGGCCGAAATGGATGCCAGGCGCAAGGAGCTCGGCGTTGCCGACGAGTTGCGTGGGATCGACGGGCTCACCAGCCAGATGCTGGTGGCGCTCGGCGAGGAAGGCATCAAGACGGTCGAGGATTTCGCCGGCTGCGCCGCCGACGACCTCGTTGGCTGGACCGAGCGCAAGGACGGCGAGACCAAGCGCTTCGAGGGCGTTTTCTCGAAGCTCGACGTCACCCGTGAGGAGGCTGAGGCAATGATCGTCCAGGCCCGTCTGGCGGCCGGCTGGATCACCGAAGAGGACCTGGCCAAGGATGAGGACGAGCCGATCGAAGTCGCCGAAGGCGCCGAGCAGGATGCCTGAACCTGATGACCGCAGCAACCGAGGCCGGGATAAAGCCTTTGGACATTCTGCCCTCGGATAGCGGGCCGAAGAACCGGAGCGGCAGCAGCCGGACCTGCATCGTCACGCGCGAGAGCGGTTCGCCGGAGACGCTGATCCGCTTCGTCGCCAGTCCGGACGGTCGTGTGATCCCGGATCTGAAGCGGCAGCTTCCCGGGCGCGGTTGCTGGGTCAAGGCGGAGCGTCAACTGATCGAGAAGGCCGTGGCGAAGAAGCTCTTCGCCCGCGCCCTTAGGGCCGATGTCAAGGCCGATGCGGCGCTGGCGGACGAAGTGGAAAGGCTGCTCGGCGAGCAGCTCGCCGGCATGATGAACATGGCGCGCAAGGCCGGCCAGTTCGTCACCGGTGCGACGAAGACGGAACAGGCCGTGCGTGGGCTCGCGGCGCTCGGCGTCTTCCACGCGATCGATGCGGCTGCCGACGGCGTCCGCAAGGTCGATAAGGCTCGCAAGGCGATGAGCTTTGTCAGCGAGGACGAAACGGAAATACCAGCCTTCCGCCCCTTCACGGTGGCGGAAATGGAGGGCCTTTTGGGAAGTAATGCTTTTATCCATGCCGCAGCGCTTGCAGGGCAGGCGGGTGAAGGTGTAGTGAAGCGCGCAATGATGCTCGAAAAGTACCGAGGATCCGTCCCGGTCCGGGCCGAAGGCGGCGCTGGCAAGCCACAGCAATGACACGCGTCACCGGCAGATGCCGGCATGGCGAACCTTGCTTGAGACAATTTGGAAGACGGGGTCAGGTGATACGCATCCGGCCCTGATCGCTAGGAACGGAACGGAATGACCGACAACAAAGACGACAAGACACTCAGCGTAGCGGGCAAGAAGACGCTGACCCTGAAGCCCTCCGGGGTGCAGCATGGGACGGTACGCCAGGATATGGGCCGCGGTCGCACGAAGGCGGTCGTGGTCGAAACCAAGAGAACGCGCGGCCATGTGACCAAGCACAAGGACGAGCGCCCGATCACGCCGGTCGCCGGAACGCCGGCTGCCCGGACGGCCGAGCAGCGCCCTGTTCCGCCGCAGCCGGCCGGCCGGCCGGCCCCGCAGCCGCAGCCGCATCAGCCCCGCGCGGAGCAGAACCGTCCGCGTGTCGGCGTCGTCCTGAACGATCTGTCGGCAGGCGAAATGGAAGCCCGCCGCCGCGCGCTCGCCGAAGCTCAGGTCCGTGACGCCGAGGAAGCCAAGCGCCGCGTCGAAGAGGAAGCCCGCCGCCGGCGCGAGGAAGAAGAGCGTCTCGCGCGCGAGAAGGAAGAGGCCGCCCGTCGCGCCGCCGAAGAGGCTGCGCGCCCCGCCGGAGAAGCAGTAAAGGTCGAGGAAGTAGCGGAAGAGGGGCGTCCGGTTGTCGCCGAGCGCCCTGCCGGGACGCGCCCGCAGCCGGCACGTCCGGCGCCCTCCGCACCGCAGACGCCGCCGGCCGCCCTTCGTGGCCGCCGTGCCGGCGCTGAGGAAGAGGACGAGCGTCCGCGTCCCGCCGCCGGAGTGCCCCGCGGCAAGGTCACGCGGCCGGAGCCGGCAAAGCCTGCCGCCCGTCCGAAGGGCGACGAAGGTCGCCGCCAGGGCAAGCTGACGCTGACCGCTGCCGTCGACGAAGACGGCAGTCAGCGCGGCCGCTCGCTTTCGGCAATGCGTCGCCGCCAGGAGAAATTCAAGCGCAGCCAGATGCAGGAAACGCGTGAGAAGATCTCGCGTGAAGTCGTCCTGCCGGAGACCATCACGATTCAGGAATTGTCGCAGCGTATGTCGGAGCGCGCCGTCGACGTCATCAAGTTCCTGATGAAGGAAGGCCAGATGATGAAGCCCGGCGATCTGATCGACGCCGATATGGCCGAACTCATCGCGGTCGAATTCGGCCACACCGTCAAGCGCGTCTCCGAGTCCGATGTCGAGGAAGGCATCTTCAACATCGCCGACGTGGAAGAGGATCTGGAGGCGCGGCCGCCGATCGTCACGATCATGGGCCACGTCGACCACGGCAAGACGTCGCTGCTCGACGCGATCCGGCATGCCAACGTGGTGGCCGGTGAAGCGGGTGGCATCACCCAGCACATCGGCGCCTATCAGGTCGAGCAGAACGGGCAGAAGATCACCTTCATCGACACACCCGGCCACGCCGCCTTTACGGCGATGCGCGCCCGCGGCGCTCAGGCGACGGACATTGCCGTCCTGGTCGTCGCGGCCGATGACAGCGTGATGCCGCAGACGATCGAGTCGATCAACCACGCCAAGGCGGCGAATGTGCCGATCATCGTGGCGATCAACAAGATCGACAAGCCGTCGGCGGACCCGCAAAAGGTCCGTACCGAGCTTCTGCAGCATGAGGTCTTCGTCGAGTCCATGGGCGGTGAAGTGCTCGACGTCGAGGTTTCGGCGAAGAACCATACCAACCTCGACAAGCTGCTCGACGCGATCTTGCTGCAGGCGGAAATCCTTGACCTCAAGGCCAATGCGAACCGGACGGCCGAGGGTACCGTGGTGGAAGCCGAGCTCGATCGCGGCCGCGGTGCGGTTGCGACGATTCTCGTCCAGAAGGGAACCCTCACGCCGGGCCAGATCATCGTCGCGGGCGACCAGTGGGGCCGGGTGCGTGCGCTCGTCAATGACAAGGGCGAGCATGTGAAGGCTGCCGGTCCGTCGACCCCGGTCGAAGTCCTCGGCCTCTCCGGTACGCCGGCCGCCGGCGATAAATTCGCCGTCGTCGAAAGCGAAAGCCGTGCCCGCGAGATCTCCGAATATCGCCAGCGGCTTGCCCGTGAGAAGGCGGTCGCCCGCCAGTCCGGCTCGCGCGGTTCGCTCGAGCAGATGATGAGCCAGCTCCAGACCTCCGGCCTCAAGGAGTTCCCGCTGGTCATCAAGGGCGACGTTCAGGGCTCGATCGAAGCGATCGCCGGCGCATTGGAAAAGCTCGGTACGGACGAAGTCCGTGCACGAATCGTGCATTCGGGCGCGGGCGGCATTACCGAGTCGGACATCTCGCTCGCCGAGGCTTCCAACGCCGCGATCATCGGCTTCAACGTCCGCGCCAACAAGCAGGCGCGCGATGCCGCCGAGCGCGCCGGTATCGAGATCCGCTACTACAACATCATCTACGATCTGGTGGATGACGTGAAATCGGCGATGTCCGGTCTGCTCTCGCCTGAGCGGCGCGAAACCTTCCTCGGCAATGCCGAGATCCTGGAGGTGTTCAACATCACCAAGGTCGGCAAGGTCGCGGGCTGCCGCGTCACGGAGGGCAAGGTAGAGCGCGGTGTCGGCGTCCGCCTCGTGCGCGACAACGTCGTCATCCACGAGGGCAAGCTCAAGACGCTCAAGCGCTTCAAGGACGAGGTCTCCGAAGTCCAGTCCGGCCAGGAATGCGGCATGGCCTTCGAAAACTACGAGGACATCCGGCCGGGCGACACGATCGAGTGCTTCCGCGTCGAGCACGTCACGCGGACCCTCTAAGGCTACTGCATGTCTCCTTTAATCGGCCTCGATTAAAGGACAAAGACATGCAGCAGTTCAAAGCTACAGCGATCTTCGCGCGTCTGATAGGACGCGCGGCGCTGTAGTCCGGCAGGAGATTGTGCGAGCGCCGGATCGCTTCCGGCGCTCGCGCTGTTTTCTACAGAACCGAAAGCGACCGCCGCGGAACGGCAGGCGGTCCGGGATAAAAACGATGACTAGACCCACATCCTCCGCCCCGTCCCAGCGCATGCTGCGCGTCGGCGAACAGGTGCGTGCCGCGATCACGCAGGTGCTGCAACGCGGCGAAGTGCGCGATCCTGTGATCGAGAAAACGGTGATTTCCATTTCCGAGGTGCGCATGTCGCCCGACCTCAAGATCGCCACCGCCTATGTGACACCGCTTGGCGTCGTGGATCACGCGGCGATCATCGAGGCGCTGAACAAGCATGCGAAGTTCATCCGCGGCCGGCTCGGACCGCAGCTTCGGCAGATGAAATACATGCCGGACGTCCGATTCCGCGACGACACCAGCTTCGACAACTACAAGAAGATCGACGCGCTGCTTCGCTCGCCCGAAGTCAGCCGCGATCTCGATCCGGATTCCGAAGACGAAGAATAAGAATGTCCAAACCGCGCAAACCCAAGGGCCGTCCAATCTCGGGCTGGCTTATTCTCGACAAGCCGCTCGACTACGGTTCCACCGAAGCGGTCTCCAAGATCAAGTGGCTGTTCAAGGCACAGAAGGCGGGTCACGCCGGCACGCTGGATCCGCTTGCCTCCGGAATGCTGCCGATCGCGCTTGGGGACGCGACGAAGACCGTTCCCTATGTGATGGATGGCCGCAAGATCTACGAATTCACTGTGGCCTGGGGCGAGGAACGCTCGACCGATGACCTCGAAGGCGAGGTCGTCCGCTCGTCGGCCGAGCGGCCGAGCGAGGAGGCGATCCGCGCTTTGCTGCCGAAATATACAGGTGTCATCGCACAGGTGCCGCCGCAGTTTTCGGCGATCAAGATCGACGGCGAGCGCGCCTACGACCTCGCGCGCGACGGCGAGACCGTGGAGATTCCGGCGCGGGAGGTCGAGGTTTTCCGTCTGTCCTTGATCGGCTGCACGCCGCATCTGGCCCAGTTCGAGATCGAATGCGGCAAGGGAACCTATGTCCGCTCGCTTGCCCGCGACATGGGCCGCGACCTCGGCTGCTTCGGCCATATAGCATCACTCCGCCGCACCTTCGTCGCTCCCTTCGGCGAGGAGGACATGGTGCCGCTTGCCGAACTCGTTGCGCTGGAAAAGATAGAGGACGAGGCGGAGCGGCTTGCCGCCCTCGACGGCTGCCTCATCGAGACCGGCGAAGCGCTTTCCGACCTGCCGCATGTTGCGGTCAACGACGATCAGGCGTACCGACTCCGGATGGGAAATCCGATCATCCTGCGGGGTCGAGACGCGCCTCTGCCGGCCCCTGAAGCCTATGCCACGGCGCGCGGCAAGCTCGTCGCCATCGGGGAGGTCGCCGAGGGTGAATTCCGGCCGAAGCGCGTATTTGCCGGTCAGTGAGCAATCCAGCGCATCGGCCCGAAAATCGTAGCGCGTCTGAAAAGACGCCACTATGCATAACGGTAGCGTAAATGGGTTTGGCGGCGCCCCCACCACAACCATGAGGCGGCACTGTGATCGTGCGCGCCAAGGCTGAGTAATCCCGTTGAATTGCCGCACGTCTTCGTTGTCATATCGAGGGCGATCGAGGGAGATCCGCATCAGGCGCCGCCGAAAAGTCATTCCCGTCGAAGCAAGCGCGCGTATACTCCTATTGACGCGAAGGGAGTGAAGTGTGTCGATCGGATTGCCCCCACCTCGTGTGCCGGCGGGCGGATGAGGGGATACACGGTCTTACATCCCAAGGGCAAAAGGCGATCCGGATGATTGAAGTGAGCAAGAGTGAGCGAGAGATCTCTGGCGGCGGCTTACAGTCGGTAGCTAGCTACATTCGCCACTACCTCCGGCGTCCCTTCAGCTTCTACCTGATTTCGCTCCTGTTGATCGCAATCATACCGCCCTTCATCTTCTCGCTGGTGATCCTGAAGCGCAGCCTCGATGCACAGGAGCAGGTGGTTACCTCGCTGCTCAAGGCCTCGACCGGATCCGTCACGCGCATCGTCGAGCGCGAGGTGGAGGGAATGCTGACGACGCTGAAGGTGCTTTCGACCTCGCCGGCGATCGATCCTGACAAAATAGGCACCTTCTTCGATCGCGCGTCGGTGGCGCTCGCCGATTCCGATTCCGACATGATCATGATCGACCGCAACCACAATCTGCGCCTGAACACACGCTTTCCCCTCGGAACGCCGCTCGGCAAGGGTTCGGATCCAGAAATCGAACGCGCCTTCACAAGCGCCACGCATTCCGTCTCGGGCGTCTTCTTCTCCGAAGCGAGCGGGCGATGGGTCTTCAGTGTCTACCTGCCCTATATGGCTTCGGACGGAGAGCAATATCTGCTGGGCCTGACCCAGGATGCTTCCAGCATGGGAAAGGCCGTCAACCGCGAGACGCTGTCGCCCGGCTGGAATGCGGCGCTGGTCGATCGCGCGGGCAAGGTCATCGCCTCCTCCGATCCGGTGGTGAGGTCGGGCGAGCCGTTCTTTCTGAAGACGCTGCCGGCGATCAGCATCGGTGTTGGCAATGTCAGTGCGAACGGCACGGAATATCGGGTCGCATCGGAATTCTCCGTTGTGTCCGGCTGGCGCATCGTCGCCTGGGCGCCGCGCGAGATCGTCGATCAGCCGATGGTTTCGTCATTCCTGTGGCTGTCGCTCGGCGGAGTCCTCTTCGCGGGGATCGCAATCGCGGGTTCGCTGACGATCGCGCGGCTGCTGACGCAGGGCGTCAAGCTCCTGGCGCTCGACGCGCGGCGTCTCGGTGCCGGCGAAGCGATCGAGCCGCGCCGCTATGTGATCGCCGAAGTCGAGGCCGTGTCGGCGGCTCTGGCGCTCGCGGCGGCCGCGCGCACCCGGGCCGAAGCGGAAATTCGCCTTCTGATGCGCGAAGTCGCCCACCGCTCGAAAAACCAGTTGACGGTCATCCAGTCGATGCTCGCCCAGTCTGCCGCGTCCGCCGACGATACGACGGAATTCGTCGATGCATTCCGCCGGCGCCTGGCTGGGCTGGCGCGCTCGACCGACCTGATGCTTGCCAATGCCGCGCTCGGGGTCGAATTCCGCGAGCTGGTGCTGGGCCAGTTGCAGCCCTTTATGCCCGACGATCAGAACCGTGTCATACTCAAGGGTCCGGATCTGCGGCTGGACACGCAAATGGCCCAGACGCTCGGCATGGTTTTCCACGAGCTGTCGACCAACGCCATCAAGCATGGTGCTCTCGCCAATCCGGCCGGGACGATCATGCTGGAGTGGTCAATGGAGGAGAAAATGCTCGTCATTCGTTGGCGCGAGCGGGGCGCGAAGATAAGCGTCTCGAACAAGGCCAGGCCCCGCAGAGGGTTCGGAACCGTCGTGATCGAGCGCATGCTCGGCATGGCACTGAGCGCCGAACTGGAGCGAACGACGCATGCCGACGGCATCGAATGGCTGATTCGCATCCCGCGTGACGGGGGGGATAGCCGCGAGGAAGCGGCGTCGTGAGGGGTCGGGAGGCGCCTGTGCGGACGGCGCAAGCGCCAGTGGTGCATCGCCCTTTCCTTTTGGACCGGTTTCGGTTATAGGCACGCCAGCGAAGGGGCGCTGCCTCTTCGTGTGAACGGCCGCGGCTGGACGACATCCCGGCTGCCGGCGACCCCGAAATCCTCGAACGAAAGGATCATCCGATGTCGATCGCTGCAGAGCGCAAGGCTCAACTCATCAAGGAATTCGCGACCGCCGAAGGCGATACCGGCTCCCCGGAAGTCCAGGTTGCGATTCTGACGGAACGGATCAACAATCTGACCGAGCACTTCAAGGACCACAAGAAGGATAATCATTCCCGCCGTGGCCTTCTCGCGCTGGTTTCCAGCCGTCGTTCGCTCCTCGACTATCTGAAGAAGAAAGACGAAGCGCGTTACACCAAGCTGATCGGTGCCCTCGGCATCCGTCGCTGATAAAGCTGACCGGCGGGTCGCCTGGCGATCCGCCGGCTTTTTTTGGCGCTCGCGCGCCGCAATGCATGTTTCCATAAATCGGAACCGATTTAAGGCTAGAAGACATGCAGGCAATCGAAATGCTGCACCGACATCGCGCCTTGAGAAAAGCCGCGCTTCGCTGCAGAAATCGTCTCCCCAGGAGCGCCGGACGCGCTTGAAAGAAAGGGGGGATTGTCCAGCGAACCGGATGGGCCGGTATCGCGGATCAACCGATGGCCCGTCATGGGGCAGGATTGCAGGATGCTTCCGCGCCTGCTTGCCGAGGCGCTTCCCTGCGGGTGCGCAGCAGGCGGCGAGCGGCCGGTCTTATCAGAAGCCTCCCGTTGTCTTGCCCGTGATGCGCCATAAGCGGCATTGAGATCGCCCGCGCCGCAGTGGCCGCGGACGCTCTCCCGCACACGAAGGACAGAACATGTTCGAGACCCACAAGGTAGAAATCGAATGGGCTGGGCGTCCGCTCAAGCTCGAAACCGGCAAGATCGCCCGCCAGGCCGACGGTGCCGTTCTCGCCACCTACGGCGAAACCGTCGTGCTTGCCACCGTCGTTTCGGCCAAGGCGCCGAAGCCCGGCCAGGATTTCTTTCCCCTGACCGTCAACTATCAGGAAAAGACCTATGCCGCCGGCAAGATCCCCGGCGGTTACTTCAAGCGCGAAGGCCGCCCGTCGGAGAACGAGACGCTTGTTTCGCGCCTGATCGACCGTCCGATCCGCCCGCTTTTCCCCGAAGGCTACAAGAACGACACGCAGGTCATCATCACCGTCATGCAGCATGACCTGGAGAACAATCCGGACGTCGTGTCGATGGTCGCCGCCTCCGCTGCGCTGACGCTTTCCGGCGTTCCCTTCATGGGCCCGGTCGGCGGCGCCCGCGTCGGTTACATCAACGGCGAATACGTCCTGAACCCGCATCTCGACGAGATGGACGAGTCCACGCTCGACCTCATCGTCGCCGGCACCCAGGACGCCGTGCTGATGGTCGAGTCGGAAGCGAAGGAACTGCCCGAGGACGTGATGCTCGGCGCCGTCATGTTTGGCCACAAGGGCTTCCAGCCGGTGATCGACGCGATCGTCAAGCTTGCCGAAGTCGCCGCCAAGGAGCCGCGCGAATTCGATCCGGAAGACCATTCCGCGCTCGAAAACGCCATGCTCGAACTTGCCGAGGCCGAACTGCGCAACGCCTACAAGATTACCGAGAAGACTGCGCGCTACGCCGCCGTCGATGCCGTCAAGGCGAAGGTAAAGGAACATTTCCTGCCGGAGGGCGTCGAAAACCCCGGCCATACCGCGGAAGAGATCGCTCAGGTGTTCAAGCACCTGCAAGCCAAGATCGTCCGTTGGAACATCCTCGATACGCAGAGCCGCATCGACGGCCGCGATCTCGTAACCGTTCGCCCGATCGTCGCCGAAGTCGGGCTCCTGCCGCGCACCCACGGCTCCGCACTCTTCACCCGCGGAGAGACGCAGGCAATCGTGGTTGCCACGCTCGGTACCGGTGAAGACGAGCAGTATGTGGATTCCTTGACCGGCATGTACAAGGAAAACTTCATGCTGCATTACAACTTCCCGCCCTTCTCGGTCGGCGAAACGGGGCGCCTCGGCTCTCCGGGCCGCCGCGAGATCGGTCACGGCAAGCTCGCCTGGCGCGCCATCCACCCGATGCTGCCGACGGCTGAGCAATTCCCCTACACGCTGCGCGTCGTCTCCGAGATCACCGAATCGAACGGCTCGTCCTCGATGGCGACCGTCTGCGGCACCTCGCTGGCGCTGATGGATGCCGGCGTGCCGCTCGCCAAGCCCGTTGCCGGCATTGCCATGGGCCTGATCAAGGAAGACGAGCGTTTCGCCGTTCTCTCGGACATCCTCGGCGACGAGGATCATCTCGGCGACATGGACTTCAAGGTCGCGGGCACCGAATCTGGCATCACCTCGCTGCAGATGGACATCAAGATCGCCGGGATTACCGAGGAGATCATGAAGGTCGCGCTCGACCAGGCGAAGTCCGGTCGCGTTCACATCCTCGGCGAAATGGCCAAGGCGATCTCCGAAAGTCGCGGTCAGCTCGGTGAGTTCGCGCCGCGCATCGAAGTCATGAACATCCCGGTCGACAAGATCCGCGAAGTCATCGGATCCGGCGGCAAGGTCATCCGCGAGATCGTCGAGAAGACCGGCGCCAAGATCAACATCGAGGACGACGGCACGGTCAAGATCGCCTCGGCCTCTTCGAAGGAGATCGAGGCCGCCCGCAAGTGGATCCACTCGATCGTTGCCGAGCCGGAAGTCGGCCAGGTCTACGAGGGCACGGTCGTGAAGACCGCCGACTTCGGCGCCTTCGTCAATTTCTTCGGCGCCCGCGACGGCCTCGTCCACATCTCTCAGCTCGCCTCCGAGCGCGTCGCCAAGACGACCGACGTCGTCAAGGAAGGCGACAAGGTCTGGGTCAAGCTGATGGGCTTCGACGAGCGCGGCAAGGTCCGCCTCTCCATGAAGGTCGTCGACCAAACGACTGGCAAGGAGATCGTCGCCGAGAAGAAGGATGGTGGCGAAGCGGCCGAATAAGCCGGCATTGCCGCAAGAATGCGAGCGTGGCTCCGTGCGCAAGTGCGGGGCCACGCCCGTTTCCGCCGTTATGAGACCCCTCCCCAACCCCTCCCCACATAGGGGGAGGGACTCAGTGCTGCACCCGCCTGCCGCCATCTGCACCTCCGAAATCGGGGAGCCGTTGAGGAATGGAGAGGCGGTGCGACAGGTAAGCCCCTCCCCCTTGTGGGGAGGGGTTCCTCCGCTGACCTTGAAACCGGAATCCACCCCCATGAGCCGTGACGCGCTGAAAACCCTCTTCCATCCCTTCGACACAGGCATCATCGACCCGCCGGGCGAAGACGAGCGCGTTCTGTTCCTCGGCGCCGAGGCCGGTTACCGACTGCCGGAAGGCTTCGCCGGATCGATCGCCGCCGTGCAGCCGCTGCGGCCCCTCTATCGCGCCTTGGCGGCCGCCCGCATCGACGTTGCGCCCGTCGCCGCGGGTGAGGACTACGACCTGGCGCTGGTGCTCTGCGGCAAGCACAAAGGCGAGAACGAGAACAGGATCGCCGAGGCGCTGAAGCGCACCCGCGCCGGCGCGTTGGTGGTCGTCGCCGGCGGCAAGGAGGATGGCATCCAGCCGCTGCGCAAGAAGATCGGCAAGTTAGGCTGGGATGGCGATTCCATGCCGAAATACCATGGCGTCGCCTTCTGGTTCACGCGCCCCGAGGACGTTTCAGAAGCCGTCTCCAGGCTCACGAAAGCGCCGGTGCACATCGAAAGCCTGTTCGAGGCCGCGCCCGGCATGTTCTCGCATGACCGCGTCGATGCCGGCTCGGAGTTGCTCGCGTCGCGCTTGCCGCGCGATTTCACCGGACATGCGGCGGATTTCGGAGCCGGCTGGGGCTATCTTTCGGTCAAGCTCGCCGAGGCGTCCCCGGGTCTCAAGGGCATTGATCTCTTCGAAGCGGATTACGAGGCGCTGGAGGCCGCACGGGCCAATATGACGGCGAACGCGCCCTCGACCCCGGCGCGCTTCTACTGGCACGACCTGACGGCCGAGGAGACGCGCGACAAGTACGACCTGATCGTCATGAACCCACCCTTCCACGAAGGGCATGCGGCGGAACCGGCGCTTGGCGCGGCCATGATCGGGGCCGCCGCCAAGGCCCTGAAGCAGGGCGGCCGCCTGCTGCTGGTCGCCAATCGCGGCCTGCCCTACGAACAGGTCCTGTCGGAAGGTTTCAGGGAAAGCGGCGAAACCTGCCGCAATGCGCGCTTCAAGGTGCTCTGGGCGAAGCGCTGAGCGGCTTTTCGGCTCGCCCTCCATCCGCCCATTGTGAGCCGCTGGTGCGAATCTCGCCCGGCGGTGTCACTCCGCGTCGGCGATCCTGAGCGTGTCCAGCGTCGGCATGGAGGTGATGTTGTAGCCCGAATCCACGTAATGGATCTCGCCGGTCACGCCGCGGGAGAGGTCCGAGAGAAGGTAGAGCGCCGAGCTGCCGACGTCGTCGATCGTGACGGTGCGGCGCAGCGGCGAGTTCTTCTGTTGCCAGGAAAGCATGGCGCGCGCGTCGGAGATGCCGGCGCCGGCGAGCGTGCGGATCGGGCCGGCGGAGATTGCGTTGACGCGGATGCCGCGGACGCCGTAATCGGCGGCGAGATAGCGCACCGAGGCCTCGAGTGCAGCCTTGGCGACGCCCATCACATTGTAGTTCGGCATGACCCGCACCGAGCCGCCATAGGTTAGCGTCAGCATGGTGCCGCCCGCGCTCATCAGATCGGCGGCACGCCTGGCGATCTCCGTGAAGGAGAAGCAGGAGATCACCATGGTGCGGCTGAAATTTTCCCGGGTCGTGTCCGCATAGAGTCCCTTGAGCTCGCTCTTGTCGGAGAAGCCGATGGCATGGACGATGAAGTCCAGCTTGCCCCAGCGCTCCTTGATCGCGGCGATGGCGGCATCGACCGTGGCGATGTCCTCGACGTCGCAGGGCAGCAGGAAGTCGGAGTCGAGTTCGGCCGCCAGCGGCTTCACGCGTTTGCCGAGCGCCTCGCCCTGATAGGTGAAGGCCAGTTCCGCACCCTGCGCTGCCAGCGTTTTCGCAATCCCCCAGGCAATGGAATGATTGTTGGCCACACCCATGATGAGGCCGCGCTTTCCGTTCATCAGTCCGTTCATGCTGTTATCCGTTGTAGCGCTGGAACACGAGCGTTGCGTTCGTGCCGCCGAAGCCGAAGGAGTTCGAAAGAACCGTGTCGATCTTGGCATTGTCGATCCGCTCACGCACGATCGGCACGCCTTCGAATTCCGGGTCCAGTTCGCGGATATGGGCGCTTTCGCCGATGAAGCCGGCCTGCATCATCAGCAGACCGTAGATCGATTCCTGTACGCCGGCCGCACCGAGCGAGTGGCCGGTGAGCGACTTGGTCGATTGGATGTGCGGAATTCTGTCGCCGAAAACCTCGCGGATGGCGCCGATTTCCTTCTGGTCGCCGACCGGCGTCGACGTGCCGTGGGTGTTGATGTAATCGACCTCGCCCTTCACGGTCGCGAGCGCCTGGCGCATGCAGCGCACGGCGCCTTCGCCGGAGGGGGCGACCATGTCGTAGCCGTCGGAGGTCGCGCCGTAGCCGACGAGTTCACCATAGATCTTGGCGCCGCGAGCCTTTGCCCGCTCCAGTTCCTCGAGTACCACCACCCCTGCGCCGCCGGCAATGACAAAACCGTCGCGGTCGGCGTCATAGGCGCGCGAGGCGCTTGCCGGCGTGTCGTTGAAGTTCGAGGACATCGCGCCCATCGCGTCGAAGAGGTTGGACATGGTCCAGTCGAGGTCTTCATGGCCGCCCGCGAACATCACGTCCTGCTTGCCCCACTGGATCATCTCCGCCGCATTGCCGATGCAATGCGCCGAGGTCGAGCAGGCCGATGAGATCGAGTAGTTGACGCCATGGATCTGGAACCAGGTCGCAAGCGTCGCGGAGGCCGTCGAGGACATGGCCTTCGGCACGGCGAAGGGGCCGATGCGCTTGGGGCTCCCGTTCTTGCGGGTGATCTCGGCCGCTTCGACGATGGTGCGCGTCGAGGCGCCGCCCGAGCCCATGATGATGCCGGTGCGCTCATCGGTAATGTCGGCAGCTTCCAGGCCGGCATCCGCGATCGCCTGCTTCATCGCCACATGGTTCCAGGCGCCGGCCTGCGACAGGAAGCGCATGGCGCGCCGGTCGACGAGGTCGGTTGGATCGAGCGTCGGCCGACCCCAGACCTGGCATTTGAAACCGTGTTCGGCGAAATCCGGAGAAAACGTGATGCCCGACTTCGCCTCGCGCAGCGACGCGGTGACTTCGTCTGCATTGTTACCGATCGAGGAAACGATGCCGAGGCCCGTTACAACAACCCGTCTCATAATTGATGACCTTTTCTTCGGTTGGATCCGTGCGGGTCAGGGCCCGCAGTTCAATCGGCCTTTTCCTGGAAAAGGCCGACCCTGAGGTCGGTAGCCCTGTAGATCACTTCGCTGTCGGCCTTCATCCAGCCATCGGCGATGCCGAGCACCAGCCGGCCGCGCATCACGCGCTTGAAGTCGATGCCGTATTCGACCAGCTTGGTCTTCGGCGTCACCATGCCGGTGAACTTCACCTCGCCGGTGGAGATGGCACGGCCCTTGCCGAGCTCGCCGAGCCAGCCGAGAAAGAAGCCGGTCAATTGCCACATGGCATCGAGGCCGAGGCAGCCCGGCATAACGGGATCGCCCATGAAATGGCAGGGGAAGAACCACAGATCCGGCGTGATGTCGAACTCGGCACGCACATAGCCCTTGTCGTGCGGACCGCCGGTCTCCGAAATATCGGTGATGCGGTTGAACATCAGCATCGGCGGCAGCGGCAGCTGTGCATTGCCGGGGCCAAACATTTCGCCTCGGCCGCAGGTCAGGATTTCCTCATAGCTGAAGCTGGATTGTCTGGTGGTCATGAAAGGTTGTTTCCCCGCGTGTCTCAAGTGTTGTCTGCCTGCTTTAGAGCAAGCGCGGCCCGAATTGAAGCGCAGCCCGTCGGTGACTGCAGTTTGTCACGTTCTTTCAAGTAGAGCGACATTGCGGTTTGGAAAACCGCCTTGGCATTGTCCTCCATTTCGCTCCCTGTGGCGATATCGTTCCGCCGTCGCTTACAGTATGAATGTGGCCACGGCCAGAGTTAAATGCCAGCCTTCCCCCGCTTTGGCCCGATTTTCAGGCCTTTGCGCGCTACTTCCGGCCTAGAATCTATTGAAAGCAACGGCGCTAGAAGTTATATCGCAAGCTGATGGTCCATGGTCCTCAAGCAGGAATATCGGAACGGTTGCCGTATGACGAAAGCAATGGAGATATCCTCGCAGGAGAGGCTGCGCAAATCGGGCTTGCGTCCGACGCGCCAGCGCGTGGCGCTTGCCGATCTCATCTTCGCCAAGGGCGACCGCCACCTGACGGTGGAGGAACTGCATGAGGAGGCGGTCGTCGCCGGCGTCCCGGTATCGCTCGCGACCGTCTACAACACCCTGCACCAGTTCACCGAGGCGGGAATGATCCGCGTTCTCGCCGTCGAGAGCGCGAAGACCTATTTCGATACCAATGTCTCGGACCACCACCATTTCTTCGTCGAAGGCGAGAACGAGGTCCTCGACATTCCGGTGAGCAACATCCAGATCGACAATCTGCCCGAGGCGCCGGAAGGCATGGAAATCTCCCATGTCGATGTGGTGATCCGCCTGCGCCGCAAATCCCGCTGCTGAGCGGCTGACCTTTCATTATCACATCACCTCGTTCGGGTCGCGGCCCGGCCCCGCCTTGCCGGTCGGCAGCGTCCAGCCGTATCGAAGCGCCCCGCCGCGCACGGCAAAGGCGGCGGCCACGCCGAGCGCCGAGCTTGCCGCGAGAGGCAGTCCGGCGATCGTCGCCAGCACGAAACCGCCGGCACCGACGAGCGCCGCGGTGACGTAGATCTCTGGCCGGAGCAGCACCGAAGGCTCGCCGGCGAGGAGATCACGCAGGATCCCGCCGAAGGTTGCCGTCAGCATGCCGGTCACCAGCGCGACGATCGGCGAACCGGTGGCCGCGAGCCCCTTTGCCGCGCCCATGACGCAATAGGCCGAAAGGCCGATCGCATCGAGCCAGACGAGCATCCGGTAGCGCGACTCCAGACGGTGGGCCCCGAAGAAGACGAGAAGGCCGACCACGGCGCAGACGACGAGATAGGCCGGGTTGACCGCCCAGAACACGGGAGTGGCGCCAAGGACGACGTCGCGCATCGTACCGCCGCCGATGCCGGTCACCGAAGCCAGGAAGATATAGCCTATGATGTCGAGCTGCTTGCGCGAAGCCGACAGTGCGCCGGTCGCCGCAAAGACGGCGACTCCGGCATAGTCGAGAAATTCAAGAATCGGCATCGGGCTCCCCGCGTCATGGTGGGTGAGTTGCAGGCTGGCGCAGCTTGCCTCCTCTCGTCAATGGCTGCCATCAACCCGAATCCGGCAGGACCGTCGGCGTTCGGCCGGTCAAGTAGTAGCCGATCAGGCCGATCCATTCGCGCGCCGCGGTGGTCGTCAATTGGGCATTGAGCGAGGGCTGGGTGAAATCAAAGCCGAGCCGAACCTTGCCGCTGGTGCGGTAGTCCGTCGGCCAGGGCATGACATCTACCCCGAGCCTGCGGAACAGGCCGACCGAACGGGGCATGTGGAAGGCGGAGGTGACGAGCGCGCAGTTCTCAAGCCGATGGGCGGCGAGCAGGTCCTTCGTGTTCGCCGCGTTCTCGAAGGTCGTGCGCGATTCTTCCTCGCGGATCAGACGCTCCGGCCGGATGCCGAAAGCCGCAAAGAAGGCTTCCGACGCCCTCGCATCGCCCTCATAAGTCCCGCTGAACGATCCGTCGCCGCCTGAGACCAGAACGCGTGCCGCCGGATAGGTCCTGGCGAGCCTGACCGTCTCGACGAAGCGATCGCCCGCCTGGTTGAACTCCAGGCCGCCGCGTCCCGCCATCACCTCGTTCTCGAAGGCCCCGCCAAGCACGATGATGCAGGAGAGTTCCCGCGGCGGCGAGGGGCGGGGAAACCGGTCCTCCAGGATCTGCAAGAAATAGGAGCCCGTGCTCGTGAACAGGGTCAAGAACAGCACGAGAAGCCCGAGCACGCTCAAGGCGCCGCTGGTTCGCCGAAGACGGGCGAAGGTCAGCAGCAGGCCGATCAGCAGGCTGAAGAAGGCGAAGGAAAGCGGCTGGGCGACGAGCCAGAAGATTTTCGAAGCGAGGAACATAAAGCCGTTCTTCGGGGGCGGATGGTTAAAATTCCGGAAAATCGACCGGAGAACGAATTGTCACCCGGCATGCAGTTACCTTGGTGTCTGCCCCATGCCGCCCGCGTGTCTTAATATGACGATGGTGCCACAGGGAGGGAAACCGATGAAACGATCTTGCGCATTTTCAACATGTCTCGTTGTGCTGGGCGTCACGGCTGCGGTTGCTCAAGACGATCCGTTGCCGCAGGGCTTCGAGACGCAGCCGCTGATCAAGACGGGCCTGAGCAGAGATGATGATCCGATCGTCTACCCCACCGGAAATCCCGAGGTGATCTCCGTTATCGGTACGCTGACAAAGAACGGACGGACCGCCCTGCACGAACATCCCGTACCCGTGTACGTCTATATCATGGAAGGCGAGGTGGAATTGAGAACGGAAGGCAAGGAGCCGCATCGCTACAAGGCGGGTGAGGCATTCATCGAAACGCAGAACCGCAAGCACCAGGCCTTCAACGCGTCCGACATGCCGACCAAGATTCTAGTGGTTTTTATCGGCGAACAAGGCAAGCCGACAACGGTTGTGACGGAGTGATGGCAGTCCGCTCGGGCGCTGGAGATATATCAACCTGCACCAATATTGATCGAAAACGCCCTGAGTGGCCCGTCTGTCGGCCGCCAGCGGGGTCGCAAACCTCGACCGATGCACGAGCATGGCTCTGCGGTCCGCTCCTCACAGGACATCCGCAGCCGGTCTCACGCACTCGGTGCAGGTTGGTTAAGGCGCCTCGGGAGAGAGTTTGGTGGAGCTAAGCGGGCTACAACCCTCGCCATCTTTTTCGTGAGCTGTTTCAAATTGTTGTTGAAATTCAACGACTGCTGGGACTAAGGCAGGGTACTTTCTTGGGTACTCAGCCGGAGGTTTCATGCCAGCGCCATCGTCAGCCGACACCAAATACCTTGAAGTACACGGCAGCAAATGGCGGGTTGTCGTGAACGTGCCGAGGAAGCTGCAAAGGAAGCTCGGGACAAAACTCAAGCGTCCTCTGGGTACCGACAGCCTTCGCGAAGCCAACCGGTTGAAGTGGGATATCGTGGCTGAACTCAAGGCCGTCATAGAACAGGCCGAACGTCCCGACATGTCGAAGGAGGCTGCCCTTGCCAATGCCCGAGTGAAAGCCATGGAGGAAGCGCGGCGGCTCTCTCTGCGACGACTGGTGGCGTTCGGCACCGAGCAGAGGGAGAGAGTTGACGATGCGATTGAGGACTACGCCGAGGCTCTGGCGGGTGATCCTATCGAGGCCGACGAGCAGGGCCACCCGGTCTACGAACCGAAGCGCGACGCCCTTGCGATGGAGTTTCTTGCGATTGCAAAGGGGAAACGAACGCCCCTCGATTTCCACCATGAGAAGTACATGTCCATGTCGCACGTGAAGGCGCGAACCGCAGCAGACGACAGAAGGGCCTTCAAGTTCCTCAAGGAATGGTGCGAGAAGACTGGCGTTCCTCCGTACCTCCAAGCGATGTCGAAGCGCGAGGCCGTCCGGTTCTGTGACGACCTTCCCGGCTTGGTCGGCAAGAGCGACCCCGCAACGCTGAACAAATACATCAGCCGCCTTTCCGTGTACTGGGCGTGGTTAGAGGGACGCAGGTCCTAAGCAAGCGCTCGTAAATCTTGTCCCACGGAGTGGGCTGCACAGGGGCAAACATTCCGATCTGGAGGTTGAAGACATCTCCGAAGCAAGCCCTGACGTGCTTGTAGGAAAATGTAGAGAAGCGACCTTTCATCTGCCTTAGTGCAGAGCGCTTCAGCTCGTCCGAGAGCGGCGCAATGCGGGCCAAGTCGGTGTCAGGCAAAAGGGGCATCGTCATGTGGTTCTCCAGATAACGGTCGCAAGCCTACCGACACCTTATGGAATCGGAATCGCTCCACAATCACATTATCCGGAATCCGGAGCCCAAACGCAACTTCTGTGCGCGATTTGTTCACGACATGCGACCATGGCGAGTCTTTGGCGTGTGAAAGGTCTACCAACCTCCCCGACGGCATTCGACCGTAAGAGTTCAACACTTGCTGAACCAATCCGGTGAGCCGCGCATCATCGGGTAGGCCAAGCTCTCTCGGCCTTCCCGTCAGCGGGTCCTGACCAGTGGCTCGAAAGTTTATATATTCGGAACCTGCCTCCTTGAAGGAGCGGTAGGCGGTTGGATGCACTGGGCCGTATTGCCATGCCTCAAAATACCCTGATACCAACGGCGTCTTGGTTTGAATGAGGTAAATCCCGTGAGCGAAATACAGGAGCTTCTGAAGCGCAAGGTTGGTGATCTTGATGTCGAGCCGATCAGCTTCATCAAGCATCAGATTGGCTACAGCCCTCGGGTCATATCCCTTGCTCATCTCATATGGCTTTCGCCTTCCATCCATCTATTTGAGGGCCGCGTTAGCTGATTCTTGCTGAACACGAGGTAAAGAGATGGGTGGCGACGAAGCGTCTCGTCGCGATCTCCTGTGTCGTCCCGGCCCTTACCATGGCAGAACTCGGTCTTCCACTCCAGAATGTTGGGGAGAAATTTCTGAGCGACCCATCAAACTACAGGCAACCCGGCGCGTCCCCCCGGGTACCCCCTCGTCTTGCATTGACGGAGCTCTCTGTTAGGCATCTATCAAAGAGAACTGAGGGCGCTGATTTGCATTGCGCGGTTGTGGACATTGGGTCGCCCAGCAAGGGCAACCTTGGTTGGTGGCTTCACGGTCCCGACTGGGATGTCGGCGGAACCGACGTGGAGGCGATGAAGACGGCTTTCGCACATTGCCTCAGGCAAGGCCCTATGGTCCTCGGGTTTGAGGCGCCGATGTATGTTCCCGCCAAGCGAGATTTGATGAGAGCCCTCCAGCAAAGACCGGGGGAAGGGAACCGTCCGTGGAGCGGGTCTGCTGGAGCAACGGTCGCGACGATCTCCATGGCAATCGTCCCCTCCCTTCTCGACTTCCTTTGCGCCGAGGTGCCGAATGCGGTGGCATGGCAGGATTGGACCTATACGCCGACCGAGCCGGGACAGATGCTTGTATTTGAAGCATTCGTGTCGGGCGGTTGCTCCTCTGGTCACGACGTGGATGCAAGGCAAGCAGCCGTGGAGGCTTACAGGCTTCTGACGGGCTCAGCGAAAGTGCTGAGTTATTTGGGTTCTGAGGAATGCTTCAGCTTGTTGGGTGCGGCTTTGATCCACGCTGGCCTCTCCGACGACATCTCGGAACTTAGGCGACCGTGTCTTGTGGTTCGAGCTGAGAAGCAATGGCAGCCTGATCAATAGGGTATGCCTCTGCAGAACCAGTCCGTTGATGGTTCGATAAATGCCTCTTGACTACCCATAGAGAACCAATAATAAGAGAACTACCCATAACGAACCGAGGTAGTTTCCCATGTATGTCCGCGCCTATCTCCGAGCCAGCACCAAAGACCAAGACGCCAGCCGCGCCAAGGACGATCTGTTCCGCTTCGCTGAAGAACGCGGTCTGAAGATCGCAGCCTCCTATATCGAGAACGAGAGCGGCGCTTCTTTGGCCCGCCCTGAACTGTTCCGGTTGCTGTCTGACTGTCATCCCGGCGATGTGCTGCTGGTGGAACAGGTGGACCGCCTAAGCCGGTTGAACGCTGCCGACTGGGAGCGGTTGAAGGCAGAGATACAGGGACGGCGGGTGAAGGTGGTCGCTCTTGATCTTCCGACTTCATGGATGATGGCGACTGCAAATAAGGACGACATCCAAAGCCGGATGCTGGACGCGATCAACGGCATGATGCTGGACATGCTGGCTGCGATTGCAAGGAAGGACTACGAGGATCGCAGGAGGCGACAGGCGCAGGGCATTGCCAAGGCCAAGACGGAAGGCATGTACAAGGGCAGGCCCGAAGACGGTGAACGGAATGCGTCCATCATGACGATGCTCACCAACGGTCAAAGCTGGGCCAGCATCATCGCCGCCACGGGTTGCTCCCGCTCCACACTGTCCCGTCTCTCGAAGCGGGTGAAGGCTAACGCGTTGGCGCGGGGATCGAACGGAGGCTGATCCGGCATACCGCTCAGGAGGCGGTGCGGCTGGGGCGTTTCACACCCCTCGGCCCCGGGGCGGCAAGTGGACACCGACGCAGGTTTCGAGGGTCTTGGATCGGGCCTCCTCTCCGTCATAGCGGGATGGCCGTATTCCGCTTCCGTGGAGGCGTTTCAGAGGGTTCAGCGTCTTTCCGCTACTGCCCCAGCTCGAACCGCAGAACACGCTCAGGAGGCTGCTACGGAATCATGAATCGGGGTCGAATGGGGGCAACAGGAGCACTTTCATTTTGATCGTGCGCCCCCACCGTCGCATCGACACCGCGAAAGGAATTCACCATGGCACATGGCAATGTCGCCCCGCGTCCCGCCTCTGGCGTTCAGCCCCCATCATCAGCAAGGCAATCACGACCAGTCCGATATTTCGCGGTGACCTACTTCGACGGGGAGGAAGTCCTGAGCGGCGGACGGCAGTCCGTCTTCCGTTCGAAACGATTGTACCGCGCCAAGCGGATTGCCCGTTCGAATATGCCGCCCGAGGCCCACCGCATGGAGCTTGTCGAGATCAACGGGGCAGACTTCGAGGAGCGCCGGGAGACCCGACGACAGCGCTCTAGCGAATTGGGGCAACAGTAGGTCTACCCCGGGTTCCTCTATAGTTAACTAAGGTATCCACCTAGATGAACTGGGATTCCTGACCAAAGCTCCCTGAGAGAAGAGGGATGGATCATTCCATCTCCTCCCCATGACCATAGCGTAACCGCAGTGAACCACGGTCTACACCTGCGGTGCAGCCTCAGGGCTGGGCTATGGCTCCCCTCTCGCAGGTGATCTCCGTGGCACCCACGCGGAAGCATTCCAGCGTTCTCACCAGAGCTTGACCCGTAATGAGGAGGATCATTGATCGCCTCCTTCCCCGAAGACAGCCAACCACTGACGTTCGAAGACTGATCTCAGACATGCCTTGGGTCTTCGCCCAGGGCGACTGCTGATAGGTGCTCCCCCAGACGTTGGCAATGCTTGGCATAGGCTGCGGTCGGTCTCTGCGGTCCATCTGCCATGGCTGGTCGCCCCGGCTTTCCGGCGTTTGGGGTCGTCTCCTCCAATTCACCCATCATCATCATCATCATCATCAACAGGAAAGGTACCCTGCATTGATCCCAGCGGTCATCACCGCCATGTACACGATAAAACTGACCGGGTCCTACGTCGCCCGTCATGTCGAAAGCGGCCTTACGGTCGATCTCACCTCCCGTCGAAGCCGCAGCAGCACCAAGGGGCCGATCTCTCCGTTATGTCGGAAGCTGATCGACCTCGGACACGACCCCTGCGGGAAGGTCCACATCATCCGCAGGGCTCTCGACAAGGATGGACACACTCCCGTCTTCCAGCGTGATCGAATGCTCAGAACATGGGCTGGCCTTGATTGCGTCGAGAGCGAGACGCGGTCGGTGCGTGTTCAGAAATGTCGTCCTCGTCCTGAGAAGGTAGACGCATCTCAAAGGGTTTAGCAGCGCTTAGTGATCGGGGTGCCAACGGCAGCCCTGTCCCGCGGCACGGCACTGTGTCTTCAATCCGCCTTGGCTCCTCTTGCTGGAGCCTCGGTGGCAGGACGGATTGCTTCGGGTGTAGCTCGTCCATCGGTGTCTTTTAGTCATGCGTTATTAGCCTGGCCGAACCCGACCAGCCGTTGGTAGCGTCCTCCAAGGCAATCACGCCGACAAGAAACAGTTGCATCATAGAAGCCAGAGCTGTTAGCTCATGATTGGTTGGTAGGACATTGGGGGAGCAGGTGGCTACGATCGATGAACTTGATAAATTGGCAGATGACGAACTGCTGGAACGAATTGGCAAAGCGGCAGCCGCCAGCCTCGACAAAACGGACAATCCGGATACGCTGGGGCTCGCCGGGGGAGATTTGCGCAACCTAGGCCAAAGAATTTATCACCGCCTGAGCCGCGAACTCCATCAGCTTGTTTGCGGTAGCGAAGTCGCTGATGTAGAACAACGGTCGAAACTGACCAAAGTTCTCTCTTTGGACCCAACCCAAATGACCACCGGACTGACGGCTGCCCTGGTGGTGTACTTGGGCGCCGACCCTGTTGTGGCGACCATAGTCGCTGTACTAATGGTAAAGCGCATTGTACTTCCTGCCGGAAGCGAGCTATGCAAGTTCTGGGGAGAGCAACTTTCTTAACATCATCAATTAGTCGTCCCTAGTCCAGGTTTGCGGGAGCCCTTGAACTGGCTCGTTGCGTTAGGGTTCCCGCTCGACGCTTGATGAAGAAAGAGTTGGCAAATTTTCATCCCGGCGACAAGCCTAATCGGGATTTCGCCGACGTTAGCCAGTTCTAAAGTAAGACAACCGGCAAAGCCGGGTTGAACACCGGCTGCCGTCTCAATAATCAGCCCCCGCCGCCCCAAGGATGACTTTCCCGTAACATATCCGGCTAAATCACCTGGGAGATGAAGCCATTCAAGCGTTATCCCGAGAACAAACTTCCCAGGATGAAGTATGAAAGGCTGGCCAAAGGGTACGAAATGCTCTTTGGTGAACCGGCTATCGTGTTCGGAATTTGCTAGATCGAGAATGTGCAGGTTTGACTGCTTCATCGTTCTAAACCATCGTCCGAGCCGAAGATCGATTGAAGCTCCGGCCTCAGCGCGGAACTGTGTTTCATCCGGCGATGGAATGACTGTTAGAGAAGAGTCCGCAGCGGCCACAAACATCCGGTCGGCAAGTTCTTGGCAATTTAACATGCTCGCTGCCCATCATAATTAATCCATTCGTGAACTTCAAAGCTCTTCAGTACCAGATCATTGAGGATGGGGAGTTTCCGCTCCGGCTTCACTCCCGGCAAGCTCCAACGATCCAGGTCATCCCTGATGGCCCATGCTGCGACCAGAATTTCTGCGGGTGTTTGTTTGCCGGTTGGAGAGATCTTGCGGAGCCTTTCTGTCGCCTGATTTACGCCTTCCTCGGAAGGTCGGACGAGGCCACAGTCCGAACAAAGCTTCTCTACGACACGCTGGATGTCAGGGACCATCATTTGGGTAACGTCTTGGGCGATGGCTGCTATTGTGTCCCGCGGAGCATCCGGTTCACTGAATGCCTCTGGAAGCGAGCCACGGCTTGTGAAATCCCAATCGGCAGCTGCGCGGGCTAAATGCCGAGCGCGGACCTTGTTCGGCGGGTAATATTCAGAGGTTCTGCGTCCGCTGTCTGGCGAAAGTATGTATTCGAACGCTGCAAGAAAGGCATCACCGAAGATCCAGAGGCCAAGTAGATCGCAAAAAATCTCCTCACATTGACGTTGAGCAAATGAATTGCTCCTTCCCCAAACTTCCAGAGCCATCAAGTCAGTGTCGATCGTCTCGGGGGTCACTCCCGATGCGAACAACGTCTTGACGTCAGACCAGCGTTTCCGGAACTCTTCAATTACGGCCGCTGCTATCTTGGAAACAAGGTTCGAGCGAACGGTGGTTCGACGCCAAACCGCATGGCCAAGTTCGTGACCTGCCACGGGCACGAGAAGAGCGTTTTGCGCTTCTGAAGCGGGTAGTCCTACAAAAATGTAATTCTCTAGCCTTGAGGGAGGCAGCGGATAAACAAAGGGATTGTAGCTCCATTCAGAGCCAACGACGATCTTGAGGTCGTCTCCCAGCAAAGCTGAGCTGATTTCCTTTATTGGGGCATAAATCTCGAAACTATTTCGTACGTCCGACGAACGAACGATGAACCCGATGAAACCCATCAGGTCGGACACGGTCGCTTGGGCCTCGATTCCGTAGCGCCGTATTATCTTCTCGTCTGTGTCGTCGTCGAGATCTAGTATTTCATTCAGCTGCTCTTGAAGAGCGACCTGAATAAGACGAAGGGCCCCTGCAGAGTCTGGATAAGCCCAGTCTGTGTCAAGGAGCCCAGTGACGAGTTGAACCGCAGCCTGAAGCCTTTGTACCGAAAATTCTTTAGCCAGAGAAACTGTAGTCATAATCGAAGACGCCACGCTCGTTCATACCTTGAGGCATCTTGTTCTTATGAATAAAGTCATGGATGAACAAGCTAAAGGACTTCAAGGGCTTCAATCCGTCTTCGGTAGCTCCCGAGCTGGCGGATTGACGCAGTTCTTGGGCGATCTTCGCTATCTCAGTCGTCAACATTTGCGTTGTGGTTACGCGATGGCTAGTGGCCGTTTGCACCGCAGCAGTTAACATCTCAGATCCAAGCGGCCCGAGGGAAACGCTCGTACTCGCCGCACCTGACTCATAGTGTGCAAGCGAAGCCAAGGCATCCACAAACCTTTCTATGACCTGCACGTCAGCCGGCCTATGGCGCTCGATTTTATCAAGCTGCGTGGCTGCCTTCAAAGCCAGTCTTGCGAGCTCGTCTGCTTCTATAGTGGCTGTGGCGGGGAGCATAAGTTCCTCTCGATCTTAGAACAAATCGGGATCAACGATTGAAGAGTCGCATATTCGCGTAAGGTGCGCCACTCTTTTTTTTGTTCCAATGTCAAGGCTAATTTTCAATTGCATCAAATGTCGTCCAGCCAGTTTGCCGTACGGAGGTTAACATTTCCCCCCTCCACCTTCGCAACTCAAAGCAATGAAGGCCCTTGCGTGGCTTTAAGGCTGACCGCTTCGATGATGGGTACGCAAGCTGGGTACTAACGTGGGTACTAAGCTAGTGCTCGCTAGCAAGCAAGTCTTTGTTTAACCACGTCTTTTCGCGCTTTGGAAAAATTTGGTGGAGCTAAGCGGGATCGAACCGCTGACCTCTTGCATGCCATGCAAGCGCTCTCCCAGCTGAGCTATAGCCCCATCGAGGGTCCGGCTGTGCCGGTCCGGGAACATCGTCGGGCCATCGTGCCCGGCGAGTGGCGGCTTATTACTTCTGCTTTTTGCAGATGGCAAGCCGAAAATTGAAGGCCGGTGCGATTTTCTCTGTCCCCCCGGCTTTGACCCCGACCGCGGGCTGTTCCGGCGGGCGGGGCGGTTTCACGCGTCTTTTGAGACCCTTAGGCCAAGGGCATGCGGGCGAAGCCGCCCGCATCGCTGGAGCTTGATCAGACGTCTTCGTCGTCGTCGGAGACGCCGATGATGTCGCTCATGTCGTCATCATCGTCCTCGTCGTCGGTCTCAAGGAACGTGCTGTCGTCGTCGTCGCTGTCGATCTCGACGTCGTCATCGCCGAGATCCGGCAGGTCGTCGCCGCCCGCAGCCTCGTCGTCGGCATCCTCGAGCGAAACGAGTTCGACTTCCGTGTTCTCTGCATCGACTTCCGTGACGTCTTCCTCCTCCTCCTTCTCGAGCACCTTGGCGACGGAGCTTTCCTCGAAGAAGGACAGCGGATAGGACTTGCCCGTATAGGGGGAGACGATCGGATCACGGTTCAGATCGTAAAATTTGCGCCCGGTTTCCGGGTCGATACGCTTTGTTCCAAGTTCCGGTTTTGCCACAGTCAAAGCCTCTTGAATGGCCGGCGAGCCGGCACTTGCCGGTAATCCCGGCTGATGGAAAGGTATCAAACTGATGATTGATTAGCCGGTCCCCTTAATCGTCTTGGCCGCGTCTGTCAAAGACAAACTTCCGTGTCGCGTCACGGCAATTTCTTCCCCTTGAGAGGATGACCCATTTTCAGCTTTGTGTTACGGAGCCGGCCAGACGGAGCGGCTCCACCTTTTGCCATCACAGCAGGGTTGCGGGCCGCCGCCACGCCGGACTGTTAGAGGAAAAAGCACCATGTCCCACGGCCAGAGCTCGCGGCCCGCCACCGCACGCAAGTCTTCCGATCTCAAAGGCACCGTGCGGATCCCCGGCGACAAGTCGATCTCGCATCGCTCCTTCATGTTCGGCGGCCTTGCCTCGGGCGAGACGCGCATCACCGGCCTGCTCGAAGGCGAGGACGTGATCAACACCGGCAAGGCCATGCAGGCCATGGGCGCGAAAATCCGCAAGGAGGGCGACGCCTGGATCATCGACGGTGTCGGAAACGGGGCGCTGCTCGCGCCGGAAGCGCCGCTCGATTTCGGCAATGCCGGCACGGGCTGCCGCCTGACCATGGGCCTGGTCGGCGTCTATGATTTCGCGTCCACCTTCGTCGGCGACGCCTCGCTTACGAAGCGGCCGATGGGGCGCGTCCTCGATCCGCTGCGTGAGATGGGCGTGCAGGTGAAGTCGGCCGAGGGCGACCGCCTGCCGGTGATGCTGCACGGGCCGAAGACGCCGAACCCGATCACCTATCGCGTGCCGATGGCTTCCGCCCAGGTGAAGTCCGCCGTGCTGCTCGCCGGCCTCAACACGCCCGGCATCACGACCGTCATAGAGCCGGTGATGACGCGCGATCACACGGAAAAGATGCTCCAGGGCTTCGGCGCCGATCTCTCGGTCGAGACCGATGCGGCGGGCGTGCGCACCATCCGCCTCGAGGGCCGCGGCAGGCTCACCGGCCAGGTGATCGACGTGCCCGGCGACCCGTCCTCGACCGCCTTTCCGCTGGTCGCCGCCCTTATCGTTCCGGGTTCCGACGTCACCATTCTCAACGTCCTGATGAACCCGACCCGTACCGGCCTGATCCTGACGCTGCAGGAAATGGGCGCCAACATCGAGGTCATGAACAAGCGCCTTGCCGGCGGCGAGGACGTCGCGGATCTGCGCGTGCGCCATTCCGAACTGAAGGGGGTCACCGTGCCGGAAGAGCGCGCACCGTCGATGATCGACGAATATCCGGTGCTCGCCGTCGCCGCCGCCTTTGCCGAGGGCACCACGGTGATGAACGGGCTCGACGAGCTGCGCGTCAAGGAATCGGACAGGCTTTCCGCCGTTGCCGATGGCCTGAAGCTCAACGGCGTCGATTGCGACGAGGGCGAAGCCTCGCTCGTGGTGCGGGGGCGCCCCGATGGCAAGGGCCTCGGCAACGCCCCGGGCGAAAAGGTGAAAACCCATCTCGATCACCGCATCGCCATGAGCTTCCTCGTCCTGGGGCTCGCCTCGGAACATCCAGTGACGGTCGACGACGCGACGATGATCGCCACCAGCTTCCCGGAATTCATGGGCCTGATGACGGGGCTGGGCGCGAAGATCGAGCAGACCGAGACCAAGGCAGGGTGATGACACTGGTGATTGCCATCGACGGACCCGCAGCAGCCGGCAAGGGAACGCTCTCGCGCCGCATCGCCGAGGAATACGGCTTCCATCATCTCGATACCGGGCTCACCTATCGCGCCACCGCGAAGGCGCTTCTCGATGCGCGACTGCCGCTCGACGATGAGGAGGTGGCGGAGAAGACGGCGCGCGAGGTGGAGCTTGCCGGGCTCGATCGTTCCGTGCTTTCGGCCCATGAGATCGGCGAAGCGGCCTCGAAGATCGCCGTCATGCCGGCCGTGCGCAGGGCGCTGGTCGAGGCGCAGCGCGCCTTTTCCCGGAAGGAGCCGGGAACGGTGCTCGACGGCCGCGACATCGGCACCGTCGTCTGCCCCGATGCGGCGGTGAAGCTCTATGTCACCGCCTCGCCCGAAGTCCGGGCGAGGCGGCGCTATGACGAGATCGTCGCCGGCGGCGGGAGTGCCGACTATGACGCCATCTTCGAGGACGTGAAACGGCGCGATGAGCGCGACATGGGCCGGACCGACAGCCCGCTCAGGCCCGCCGAGGACGCGCACTTGCTTGACACGTCTGAAATGAGTATAGAGGCGGCATTCCAGGCGGCGAAAATGCTGATCGACGCGGCCTTGAAAGAGAATATCTGAGGAAGGCCTCGTCCTCGGCCCCGGCCGGACTGCCTTCCGGCATGATCTCGAAAACCCTACCGCGGTTTCGGGACGGATCATGCGAAATCAAGAATCCGGATCGTGACGACAGTTCGACAGAATGGTCGGCATGTTCCGAAGAAGCCTGAAATTCCGTCCACGCGCCGGAAAGCCCCGTTGAAGGGGCGGACTGGGTTCAGGCCGTTCAACGCGAACCACCGGCGCATATGCGTCTCAAGCGAGATGCAGCAGGAGATTATATGTCTGCAACCACCCCCACCCGTGATGATTTCGCAGCACTTCTGGAAGAGTCCTTCGCCAAGACGGACCTCGCCGAAGGCTACGTCGCCAAGGGCGTCGTCACGGCCATCGAAAAGGACGTCGCCATCGTCGACGTCGGTCTCAAGGTCGAAGGCCGCGTGCCGCTGAAGGAATTCGGCGCCAAGGCAAAGGACGGCGCGCTCAAGGTCGGCGACGAGGTCGAAGTTTACGTTGAGCGCATCGAAAACGCGCTCGGCGAAGCCGTGCTCTCGCGCGAGAAGGCTCGCCGCGAGGAAAGCTGGCAGCGCCTGGAAGTGAAGTTCGAAGCCGGCGAGCGTGTCGAAGGCATCATCTTCAACCAGGTCAAGGGCGGCTTCACCGTCGATCTCGACGGCGCCGTGGCCTTCCTGCCGCGTTCGCAGGTCGACATCCGTCCGATCCGCGACGTGACGCCGCTGATGCATAACCCGCAGCCCTTCGAAATCCTGAAGATGGACAAGCGCCGCGGCAACATCGTCGTTTCGCGCCGCACGGTTCTGGAAGAGTCCCGCGCCGAGCAGCGTTCTGAGATCGTTCAGAACCTCGAGGAAGGCCAGGTTGTCGAAGGCGTCGTCAAGAACATCACCGATTACGGTGCGTTCGTCGACCTCGGCGGCATCGACGGCCTGCTGCACGTCACCGACATGGCATGGCGCCGCGTCAACCATCCGTCGGAGATCCTGAGCATCGGCCAGCAGGTCAAGGTCCAGATCATCCGCATCAACCAGGAAACCCACCGCATCTCGCTCGGCATGAAGCAGCTCGAGTCCGATCCGTGGGATGGCATCGGTGCGAAGTATCCGGTCGGCAAGAAGATCACCGGTACCGTCACGAACATCACCGACTACGGTGCGTTCGTCGAGCTGGAGCCGGGCATCGAAGGCCTGATCCACATCTCCGAAATGTCCTGGACCAAGAAGAACGTCCATCCCGGCAAGATCCTGTCCACCAGCCAGGAAGTCGACGTGGTCGTTCTCGAAGTCGACCCGACCAAGCGCCGCATCTCGCTCGGCCTCAAGCAGACGCTCGAGAACCCGTGGCAGGCCTTCGCCCATAGCCATCCGGCCGGCACCGAAGTCGAAGGCGAAGTCAAGAACAAGACCGAGTTCGGTCTGTTCATCGGCCTCGACGGCGATGTCGATGGCATGGTCCACCTCTCCGATCTCGACTGGAACCGCCCGGGCGAGCAGGTCATTGAGGAATTCAACAAGGGCGATGTCGTCCGTGCTGTCGTTCTCGATGTGGACGTCGACAAGGAGCGCATCTCGCTCGGCATCAAGCAGCTCGGCCGCGATGCCGTTGGTGAAGCTGCCGCTTCCGGAGAACTGCGCAAGAACGCCGTCGTTTCGGCCGAGGTCATCGGCGTCAACGATGGCGGCATCGAGGTGAAGCTCGTCAACCACGAGGACATCACGGCCTTCATCCGCCGCGCCGATCTCTCGCGTGACCGCGACGAGCAGCGCCCGGAGCGCTTCTCCGTCGGCCAGACCGTCGATGCCCGCGTCACCAACTTCTCCAAGAAGGACCGCAAGATCCAGCTGTCGATCAAGGCTCTGGAAATCGCGGAAGAGAAGGAAGCCGTCGCTCAGTTCGGTTCGTCCGACTCCGGCGCTTCGCTCGGCGACATTCTGGGTGCGGCCCTCAAGAGCCGCCAGGGCAACGAATAATCGTTCTTGCACTGACAGCAATGGAACCCGCGGAGAGCGATCTCCGCGGGTTTTTTTCATGGGCGGAACTACACGACGGACAGGATTGCCGTAGCGCCCGGGGATTTCGGCATCGGTTGAGGAGACATGAGGTCGACGGGACGCGGCGCGATTCGCGGATGATCTGCGCGACCGGGCAGAGCACGATGCTCAACCGAGGCCGCCGAGTTTCCTGTAGAGATCGTAGGGATCGGCGTCCGGCTCTTCCGACGGATCATCTTCGCCGTGCTGACGGGCGTCGCCTTCGCCGCCATCCTCCGCTCCGGGTTCGGCATTCTCATCGCTCTCGTCCTGCGGCTCCCGCTCCGGCTTGTCATTTTCCGCCTCCGCCTGGGTCGGCGGGAAGGGGACAAGCGCAAAAGGGATGACTTCTTTGGGAAGTCCGCTGTCGACGAGAAGGGCGATCGCCTGCTGCGTCGACGGGTCGTCGGGCGCCTGCAGCGGACGCTGCTGGATGGCGGCACCGTCCCGGGAAGGAGGGTCGTTCCGGTCCATCGCGTCCGGATCGACGGAAGGCTCGCCGCCTGCCATCGTGCTACGCGACCGAATGGCGCTATCCCGCGCCGGTTCTTGGGTGGGAAGATCCGCTGACGGGTGCCGTCGATCGCCGGGGGAACCCGGCGATTCTGATCGCGCGCCGACCGCCGGCTTGTGCAAGTCGGCGGGGCTCTCGCCCGCAAGCGCGTTGACGGCATCGCCGAGCGCGCGCGAGGGGGCTGCCGTTCCATTCCGCGCGGCGGCCGGCCGCGCCTGTTGCCGCTCGCCTTCCCCCCTGGCCCGCGGCGGCCCGTAGGTACCGTCCGAATCCGGTCCCGCTGGGCCTTCTTCCGGCTCTCGGTCCGCCCCACCGTGTCGCGCCTGCTCCGTCTTCGCTTCGGCCTTCCGCCTTGCATCGGAGACGGGTGTGTCGCCACCCGAGGCTGCCGGTGTCTGGCCGGCCTTCTCTGGCGGTGCCCGTGGGGCGCTGCTGTCGGCATCGCCGGGCAAAATCCTGTGCACCGTTTCCGTGGGGCCGTCTTCAATCGGGGCCGGACTATGCGTTTCGACCGGAGCCCGGCGGCTCTCGCCGGCATTTTCCGGCTTTGGACTGCCCGCACGCGCCGCGTCCGGCCTCAGCTCGGGCCGGTCTTCGATCGCCGGATCGGTTCCTCCGGCCTCGCCATCGGCGCCGAAAGTTCTTTTCAACATCGCCTGCAGCAAGGCCGCGTCGGCTGTCGAGGCCGGCGCAGCAGGATTCTGCAGCGGCGGCGCCGACAGGGGCAAGCTTCTAATTGCAGGCCGCTCGGCAGGAAGCGGCGGTACGGCCCCGGGCTCGGCCGGCGGCACGCTTGCCGCTTCGCGGGCTGCCGCGGCGAGACGTTGTAGCGGATTGCGGGAAAGCTCCCTCTCGACGGCGAGACGTTCAGGTGCGGGCAGGGATTCGATGAACGCCACCAGCCGTCGAGCGGCGGCCAGTTCCCTGTCCTGGGGCAGGAACGACGATTTCAGGAGGCGGGAAAGATCGTCGGTCAACCGCGCAACGGCATCGCTGGAAACTACCTGATCGCCGGAAAGGTGATGGGCGAGCGCATCGAGGATCTTCTGGACCGCCACTGCCCGCGGGCCCACGGAGGGCAGCGAACGGCGAACACCCTGGGCGTCATCGCCCGGGCCGGTCGCGTTCCTGATCGTGACGATGGGCATCGGCATCTGCTCTCCAAGGCGCGCGGCGGTCCGTGCCGAGCTATGCTCGCCGTCGCGATTCCAGGTGATCGGAGGGGCGCTTCATGCGCTTTGCTGCATGTCTTTGCACTTAAAGTCGCGGTCGATTCCAGGAGACAGGCAGTTGCCCGCATGGTCCGCCGCGGGCTCGAACGCTTCGACTCTGCGCATCGAGCGCCAAAGATAAACCGGAGAGGTTTATCAAGCGTTAACCATGTTGTAGGGGGGCGCGGCCGCCCTTGCATCGGAACTTCTCCAGGTCCATCCTGCCTCTGCCGAGACACCGGATCCCGAACTTGATGGAGCCGCCGATGACAATCCGTCCGCCGCAATCGCTCAGTCCTCGCGGGGTCACCGGCGGTGGCCTCAACGTTTTGGAATACGAGCTGATGGCGGAGCGCGCGGACGCGCTTGGCCGCCACGGCCTGAAAGTCGAGACAGCGATCGCGGCGCTGAGCGGTTTCGACGCCGACAAGCAGCCGCCGCAGGAAAGGCATCGGCTGCTCGACGAGGCAGCCGATGCGGTCTGGGCATTTCTGATCCAGCGCGAAATATGCGGCTTGCGCGACAGCCGTGACGTCGTTCGCCGCTATGGCATCCCAAAGGAGGTCATGGCGCGCCTGGGCATCGTCCGCAGACGACAGTCCCGGGCCGAGCCCGCTTAGCGGTACGGCGAATTGCAGACCCTGTAGAGCCCGCTATAGGCCAGATAACGGTTGGTCGCCGGATTGTAGGAGCGATAGCGCGACAGGCACCAGTTCACATGCGCGCTGTAACCCTGCCCGACATAGCCGGGACGGTAATGTCGGTAGCCGTAATCGGGGCGGAAATAGCGGTAGCCATAGTAGCCGGGGCCGTAATACCGGGGACCGAAATAATAGCGGTTCCCATAATAGTAGCGGCCCGGATAATAGCCGGGACCCGTCCCGATAGTGATGCTGATGCCCGAGCGTCTCGGATAATAGCCGCCACCCCAGCCGCCGTAGGTGCCCGACCACGGCCCGTAATAGCGCGGGCCCCAGCCATAATAGTGTCCACGGTGGCGCACGGGCTCGATTTCCGCCGGCACCGAGGCCGCTATGTCGAGCACCGGACGCGGCATGGCCATGGCAGGCGCTGCAGGAGGGATCACGGAGGCGGCCGCCAATGCGCAGCTCAGAACGAAATTGCGAAATCCCGTCATCTTGTCCTCACTTTCAGAAAGCCGTGCTTTCCGGTTACCGTCCCTTCTCTGTCCTTGCTGTTTGCGGGTTTATCCCAACGCCGCGGCACGCGTCTGAAATGCCGGATTTCCGCGCCGGTCAGCATGCCTCAAGCATGCGCCTCTTGAGCGGTGATGTCACTGAATTTCTTCAGCTATCGCCGCGGGCAGGGGTTCGCCGCGAAGTGCCGTCACGCGATCGCACGATTTTGCCTCGGCTTTTTCGCCTTCCGACACGAAAACTTCAAAATGCCTGTTGACACTTTGGGCCGGGCCTTTTACATGCCGGTCCGTCGCCCAGATGGCGGAATTGGTAGACGCGCAGGTTTCAGGTACCTGTGCCGCGAGGCGTGGAGGTTCGAGTCCTCTTCTGGGCACCATTTCCCCTTTTCAGATCGTCTCTGACGATCATGAATTGCAGAAAAGACCCGGTTCGCCGGGTTTTTTGCATGTCAGGGGTGCGCTCTTTCAAGCCGCTCTGTCCGCCTGCCCGGTGCGTTATTGCCCGGTTGGGGCGCGTCAATTGACCGTGACCGGCCGCGAGCGCATCCGCCTGACCGTTTCGCGCTCCGCCCGCTTGCAGCGCATCGGCGGCAGGTCGCGGTCCATCAGTTCCATGTCCTCAAGCACCATGTCGCCCATCTTCTTGAACGCGACGTCGAGCGCCCCCGCGCGATGCGCAGAGCGCAGGAAACCCGGAAGCCTGCGGATCCTGTGGTCGAGCGGCAGCGGTTCTTCCGGAAAGACGTCGCTCGCCGCGAGGATATGGCCGCGCTCGACCGCCGCAACGAGCGCGTCGAAGTCGACGACGCCGGCGCGGCTGAGGAGGATGAAGGCGGCGCCGCGGCGCATCCTGGCGAAGGCATCGGCGCCGAGGAAGCCCTCGTTCTCGCTCGTCACGGCGGCGACGACGAAGACGAAATCACTTTCAGAAAGCACCATTTCCAGCAAAGCCGGCTCGACGCCGCTGTCCTTGAGAAGGGAGGCCGGCAGCCAGGGGTCATGAACGCGGATGCGGGCGCGGAATCCGGAAAGCACGCGGTTCAAGGCTCGTCCGAGATCACCGAAGCCGATGATGCCGATCTCGGAGCCGGAAAGAAGCCGCGCCGAGCGGTTGCCTTCGCCGCCCCAGAGCTCGCGCCCTTCGCGAAAGGCGAGATCGGCATCGACGATGCCGCGGGCGAGATTGAGCGCCATTGCGAGACCCAGTTCCGCCACCGGCTCGGCGAAGACCTGCCCCGTCGTCAGCACATGAATGCCGCGGCGGAACAGGATCGCATAGGGCATGTTGTCGAGGAGATTGCTTTCGACATTGAGGATCGCCCGCAAGCGCGGCAGGCGCTCGAGCGTGTCCTCGTCCAGGGGTGGCTGGCCTATGATATAGCGCGCTTCGCCGAGCGTCTCGTCGCCTAGCCCGGCAAAGTCTGCGGGATCGGCTTCGATCACACGATAGCCCCGATGGAGCAAGGCAAGGGCCTCGGGCGTGAAGATCAGATCGAGTGTGCGTGGCGCGGGGGCGCTGATGACGAGCGGGCGGTCTATCTCCGTCATGTCTCTCCTCCCGATCGGCTGCGGGCACGGCAACCGTTTCATCTTTGCAGGAGCAGGCAACCCTTGCCAAGACGGCTGCGGGTCAATAGTTCAGCCCGCGTTTCTGCCGCTCGAGCGACGGCGGCAGCCGCCCGCTCTGGAAGACCGGACCGCCGCCCTTGCGGCAGCGGTAGATGGTTTCATAGCGAGGCCGGCCGCTGGAGGGCTCGAACGGACCGTAACGGTCGACGAAAACCTGCTCGCAGACCACATCGGCACCTTCCTTGAGCGGATCGAGCGGCTCAACGCCGGGAAGGTCGTGAAACGCCTGCGCAAGCTGCAGCGTCGCCCGGTCCGCCAAGCCTGGCTGGGAGGAGAGACCGAGAAGCAGAGCGGCCAAAGGAAGCGCCGAGGCGGAACGAAACCTGATCATGCTTGCGGACTTTTCCGGCAGGGGCCGGCGAATTCGACGCCGACGCGAGAGGAACGGTATCGCGGCCGCCAAACTTGCGCTATAGGCCAACGACGTTGAAGGCATTTGGGGATTTTCAATGGCAAATACAATAAGGTTCCACGAAGGCGATATTTCCGCGACGGACGCCGCGCGCTATACGGGTGCGATCGCCATCGACACGGAAACGCTGGGCCTTGTCCCCCGCCGCGACCGCCTTTGCGTCGTGCAGCTCTCCCCGGGCGACGGCAGCGCCGACGTGATCCGCATCGCCGCCGGCCAGAGGCAAGCGCCGAATCTCGTAGCGATGCTCGCCGATCCCGCCCGCCAGAAGATCTTCCATTTCGGCCGCTTCGATATCGCAGTGCTGTTCCACACCTTCGGCGTCACGGCGGCGCCCGTCTTCTGCACGAAGATCGCCTCGCGTCTCACCCGCACCTATACGGACCGGCACGGGCTCAAGGACAATCTCAAGGAACTGCTCGACGTCGACATTTCCAAGCAGCAGCAATCGTCCGACTGGGCCGCCGATATCCTCTCGCCGGCGCAGCTCGAATATGCGGCTTCCGACGTGCTCCATCTGCATGCCTTGCGCGACAGGCTGACCGAACGCCTCCTGCGCGACGGCCGCATCGAGCATGCCGAAGCCTGCTTCGCCTTCCTGCCGACACGGGCCAAGCTGGACCTGCTCGGCTGGGAAGAGACCGATATTTTCGCCCACAGCTGAGCGTGCGGCGGCTCAGGGCGTCAGCCACAGAAGCGCGGCATAACGCGCCGCCTTGCCGATCGTCACATAGACGAGGAAGATGGTAAGCGGGGTGCGCAGCAAGCCGGCGGCCAAGGTCAGCGGATCGCCGATGATCGGCAGCCAGGAGAAAAGCAGCACCGGCTGTCCGTAGCGGGTGAACAGCGTCTCGGCCTTCCGCCGGGCAGGCGATGACACGGGAAACCAACTTCGGCCCTCGAAACGCAAGAAGAACCGGCCGAGCGCGAAGTTGACGAGCGCTCCGAGCACATTGCCGGCCGTTGCCGAAAGAAAGAGTGCCGTCCGGCTCGTCTCGGCCGTAAGCGCCGCGGCGGCGACCGCCGCTTCCGACAGGCCGAACAACAGGGTCGCGGAGAGAAAGGCGGCGCCGAAGACGCCCGCAAGCATGCCGAGATCCAGTGTCAGCTCCTGTCGACGTGACCGAGATCGCGCTCGGGCTCGATGACGTCTCGGATCCGCTGCTTCAGTTCCTTCGGACCGGGAAAGCCGCCATCGCGCTTGCGCTCCCAGACGAGTTCGCTATCGACGCGGATCTCGAAATTGCCGCCGGTGCCGGGGATCAGCGCCACTTCTCCAAGCGTGTCGGCAAAGGTTGACAAGAGTTCCTGCGCCATCCAGCCGGCCCGCAGCAGCCAGTTACACTGGGTGCAATAGAGAATCGTGACGCGCGGCTTTTCACTCATACGGCATGTCCTGTTTGCGTTCTGCGGGCACAGTATAGCATCGGCCCGAAAATCGTACCGATTTTCGGAAAGCTCGATGCGCAGAGTGAAAGAGTTACAGCGACCTTTGCGCGTCTGTTAAGACGCGCGGCGCTGTAGCCCCGCGGTCGGTCCGGAACAACCGGCCCCTCACCGCCTCTTCACATAAATGTCAACTGGGGAAGTCATGATTTTGCCGGGCGCCCCTTGCTTTCGGAAGGGTGTGCGGCAAGAGACTTCTCCACTGCAACAACTGCGAGAGAGATTTGATGACCGATACCACTCATACGAACAGCCGCCCGCGCGCGATCCTGCCGGCGCTCGAAAAGCTCTACCTGCCGCTCGACACCTTCGCCGAGACGCTGTTGCGCGTGCTTGCGGGTGCGCTGCTCGTCACCCATGGCTACGGCAAGATCCTCGATCCCTTCGGCGCGGTCGGCATGGTGGAAGGCCTCGGCTTCTATCCGGGCGTCTTCTGGTCGCCGCTGCTTTCCGCCACCGAATTCTTCGGCGGCATCTTCATCGCCATCGGCTTCCTGACGCGGCCGGCCGCCTTCGCGGCCACCATCGTGCTCATCGTCACGGTCTATTTCCATGGGATCGTCCAGGGCCAGGGTCTCGGCGGCGCAGAGAAATCGATACTCTGGGCGGCGATCACCTTCTTCTTCGCGATCCGCGGCGCCAACAGCCATTCGGTCGACGCCAAGCTCGGCAAGCAGTTCTGAGCCTGCCGTTTCGGCATACGGCCCGCTTCGGCCGTATGCCGGTCCGGTTCTAAGCCGCTCTTGCAAGCCGGCGCCGCCCATGGTGATCTCGGTTGACGGAGGTGGACCATGCACGAACCGATCGAAGGCGGCTGTTTCTGCGGACGCATCCGCTACAGGCTGAAGCGCCGGCCAATGTTCGTCCATTGCTGCCACTGTACCGATTGCCAGCGGCAGGTGGGCAGCGCCTTCGCCATCAACGGCCTTGTCGAGGCGGAGAACGTCGAGCTTCTGCAAGGCGAACCCGTTTTGGTGACGCTCACGACCGAAAGCGGCCGCCCGCATGACGTCTACCGTTGCGCCGGGTGCCAGTCGCCGCTCTGGAGTGATTACGGCCGGCGCAAGTGGCTCTCATTCCTGCGCCTTGCCACGCTCGACCGGCCGTCCGAATTCACACCCGATGTGCATATCTACACCCGTTCGAAGCTCGACTGGCTGCCGCTGCCGCCGGGCGCCAGGGCTTTCGAGGCCTATTACAACCTCAAGGCGGAGTGGCCGAAGGAAAGCCTGGAACGGCTCGAAGCGGCGCGGGCCAAGGCAAAGGCAAAGGGATAGGTCCGGTCATGACGTCGAACGAGCGCGATAAGATGATGGCGGGCGAGTGTATCGCGGGGCACACCGACTGCGCAGGGGATAGACGTGAAACGGCGGCATCAGATTGCCGGTATCTGGCCACGGCAGCCGGGTCTTTCGACAAAGCCGTTCTGCATCGGCGACTGACTGGGCGTTCTTCACGCGCAAGGGCCTTTCCTGTTCGGCCCTTTTAGCTTGCGAGATTGCCCTTCAGCTGCATGTGAATGGCTGATCTTAAGATCGCGCGGCTGAGAAAACAGATCGCGCAATCACTCGTCGCCCATCTTCAGCGCCGCGATGAACGCCTCCTGCGGGATCTCCACCTTGCCGAACTGGCGCATGCGCTTCTTGCCTTCCTTCTGCTTTTCCAGAAGCTTGCGCTTGCGGGTGGCGTCGCCGCCGTAGCACTTGGCGGTAACGTCCTTGCGCAGCGCGCGCACCGTCTCGCGGGCGATGATACGGCCGCCGATCGCCGCCTGGATCGGGATCTGGAACATGTGCTGCGGGATCAGGTCCTTGAGCTTCTCGCACATGACGCGGCCGCGCTTTTCCGCCGCCGAGCGGTGGACGAGCATCGACAGCGCATCGACCGGCTCGCCATTGACGAGGATCGACATCTTGACGAGATCGCTCTCGCGATAGTCCGAGAGGTGGTAATCGAAGGAAGCGTAGCCCTTGGAGATCGACTTCAGCCGGTCGTAGAAATCGAAAACGACTTCGTTGAGCGGCAGGTCGTAGGTCAGCATCGCGCGGTTGCCGACATAGGTGAGTTCGGTCTGGATGCCGCGCCGGTCCTGGCAGAGCTTCAGGATGCCGCCGAGATATTCGTCCGGCGTCATGATCGTCGCGCGGATCCACGGCTCGCGGAATTCGGCGATCTTGACGACATCCGGCATATCGGCCGGATTGTGCAGCTCCTTCTCGGTACCGTCGGTCATGGTCAGCTGATAGACGACCGAAGGAGCGGTCGCGATCAGGTCGAGGTCGAACTCGCGCGACAGCCGCTCCTGGATGATTTCGAGATGCAGGAGTCCGAGGAACCCGCAGCGGAAACCGAAGCCGAGCGCGGCGGAGGATTCCATTTCGAAGGAGAAGGAGGCGTCGTTCAAGCGCAGCTTGCCCATGGCGCTGCGCAGCTCCTCGAAATCGGCGGCGTCGACCGGGAAGAGGCCGCAGAAAACTACCGGTTGGGCCGGCTTGAAGCCGGGAAGCGCTTCTGCCGTCGGGCGCTTGTCGTCGGTGATCGTGTCGCCGACGCGGGTGTCGGCCACTTCCTTGATCGAAGCGGTGATGAAGCCGATCTCGCCGGGGCCAAGCGAATCAAACGCCACCATCTTCGGCGTCAGCACGCCGACGCGTTCGATCGTGTACTTGGCGCCGGTGCCCATCATGCGGATGGTCTGGCCCTTGGCCAGGACGCCGTCGATGATGCGCACCAGAACCATGACGCCGAGATAGGTGTCGTACCAGCTGTCGACGAGCAGGGCCTTGAGCGGCGCCTTCTCGCCGCCGGGGCTCTTCGGCGCCGGCAGCCTGTTTACGATCGCTTCGAGCACGTCGGGAATGCCGAGACCGGTCTTGGCCGAGATCATCACGGCATCGGAGGCGTCGATGCCGATCACCTCCTCGATCTGATCCTTGATCCGCTCCGGTTCCGCCGCCGGCAGGTCGATCTTGTTGAGCACGGTCACGAGCTCGTGGTTGTTGTCGATCGCCTGGTAGACATTGGCGAGCGTCTGCGCTTCGACGCCCTGGCTGGCGTCGACGACGAGCAGCGAGCCTTCGCAGGCCGAGAGCGAGCGCGAGACCTCGTAGGCGAAGTCGACATGCCCGGGCGTGTCGATGAGGTTCAGGACATAGGTCTCGCCGTCATTGGCCTTGTAGTGCAGGCGCACGGTCTGCGCCTTGATGGTGATGCCGCGCTCCCGCTCGATATCCATGCTGTCCAGGACCTGCTCGGACATTTCGCGTTCCGCAAGCCCGCCGGTTGACTGGATCAGCCGGTCGGCCAGCGTCGACTTGCCGTGGTCGATATGGGCCACGATCGAGAAGTTGCGGATGTGCGACAGGGGCGTCTTGGAATTTGGTGTGCTCATGGGCCGCATATAGCAGCGCGTTCAGGCGGCGCAAAGCGGGAAATGAAGGCTTCGTTCACTATAAATTCGGCCGTGAGGCGGCTACTCCGGACGCGCTTCCGCCTCGCCCAATGGAGCGTCACTGGGCAACTGGGCGCTCTTCAGTTCAAAGGCCCCGCGAAGCGGCGGCGGGACGTGCTCGCGCGTGCGCAGGCGCAGGAGTACGAAGGCGGCGTAGAGCAGCGCCACCACCACCGTCGCGGGGATGAACAGGCCTGCGCCGAAGGCGGGTGTGAGTGCGGTCACCAGCAGCGGCACGACCGTCGCCGCCGCGGACCAGGCGACGAGGAGGGTGCTTGCAAGCGGCACGAAATCGTCCGGATCGGTGCGGTCGTTGGCATGGGCATTGGCAATCGAGTAGATCGTTTCGACGGCCCCGGCAAAAACCGCGAAGACCAGCATCAGCAGCCAGAGCCTGTCGAAAGAGACGGCGAGGGCTGCAAGCCCGGCCCCCATGATGAGCACCGAGGTGGCGACCAGCACGATGCGGCGATCGATGCGGTCGGAGAACGCTCCCATCGGATACTGGATGAGAAGCAGCCCGAACTGCATGACGAACATCAGAGTCGCCACCTCGCGCTGGCTCATCGCATTGGCGGCGGCATAGATCGGCGTGAAGCCCTGCACCAGCATGGAGAGGCCGCCGGAGGCGAGCACGCCGATGAAGGCAACCGGGGAACTGCGCCACGCCATGGCGATGTCGATGCGGACCCGGGCGGGCGCGGGCGGTGTCGGCAGCCGCGTCAGTCCGATCGGCAGGATCGCGATCGCCGTGAAGAAGATGGTGGCGACCGGCGCGAGATTGCCCTCGAGTGGGACCTGCCCGAAGAGCGAGGCGCCGGTCCCTAGCCCGATCACATAGGCCATGTAGAAGAGCGCCATGGCCTTGCCGCGCCAGTGATTGTCGCTGGCATGGTTCAGCCAGCTCTGGGCGATGATGAAGTTGGTGTTGGCGGCGGCGCCGTAAAGGCCGCGAGCAAGAATCCAGAGTGCGGGGTTGACGCCGAGGCTGATCAATACCGCGGCAAGGATGACGACCGCCATCGAGCACGAAAAGGCTCGGGCATGGCCGACGCGGCGGATCAGCGGACCCGCCAGCACGCAACCGACGAGACCGCCAAAGGCGATCGCCGTCACTGCGGCCCCCGGAACCCAGTCCGCCGCCATGGAGCGGGTCAGGACAAACGGGACATAGGCGAGCATCATGCCGTTGCCGATGGCGACCGCCGTCATCGACGTAACGATGCTGGCGATCGACAAGAGCGCTGAAGGGGACCTGCTCAAGCTGCTCTCCTCACGAAGCCGCCTCAACGCAAGACTAGCGCGGCCGCGGCCGTCGCAGTGTCGTCCGAGCGGCATCGGCAAAGTTTATTTTTCACGGTCCTTGACTCCATTATAGGAGAAATCCATTCTCAAATAATGGATGCAACGACCACTCTCGAACGGACGATCGGCAAGCGGGTGCGCGAACTGCGTGCGGCGGGCTCGCTGACGCTCGATGAACTGGCCATGCGCTCCGGCGTCAGCCGCGCGATGATTTCGCGCATCGAGCGCGGCGAGGCGAGCCCGACGGCCCAACTCCTGGCAAAACTTTGCAGCGCACTCGGCACAACGCTGTCGACCCTTTTTGCTACCGCAGGCAACGACGCCTCGCCAATTGCGCGGCGGGCGGAGCAGCGGCTGTGGCGTGATCCGGAAAGTGGCTATCTCCGCCGCTCGGTTTCGCCGGAAGGTCTCGGTTCACCGGTCGATATCGTCGAGGTCGAATTTCCGCCGGGGGCGCGTGTCGTCTTCGAGCGTCAGCCGGCCGACCGCGGCATCACCCAGCACCTCTGGCTCTTCTCCGGGCGCCTGGAACTGACGATGGAGAACGGCCCGCTGGTGCTCGAGGCGGGCGACTGCCTCTTCATGGGGCTCGAAGAGGCCCATGTCTTTCACAATCCCTATGACGAGACGGCGCATTACGCCGTCATCCTCTGCCGCACCAAGGTGTAACCATGCCCGATGCAATCATCCGCGTCCTGACCGAAGAAGAAACCCGTGCCGCACTGCCGGCGCTTGCCGAGGTGCTTTCCGATTGCGTCGAGGGCGGCGCATCGGTCGGCTTCATGCAGCCCTTTGCCCCGCAGGACGCACGACCCTTCTGGGAAAGCGTTGCGGCCGCAGTTGCCCGGAGCGAAACCGTGCTGATCGTCGCCGAGGTCGATGGCCGGGCGCTCGGCACCGTGCAGATCGGCCTTGCGACGATGCCGAACCAGCCGCACCGCGCCGACATCAAGAAGCTGCTGGTGCATCGGCAGGCGCGCGGGCTCGGCATTGCGCGCCGGCTGATGGAGCAAGCGGAGGCCGAAGCGGTGAAACGGGGAAGGCGGGTACTGGTGCTTGATACCGCCACCGGCGAACCGGCCGAGGCCATTTACGAGCGCTTCGGCTGGCAACGGGTGGGCGTCGTTCCCGATTATGCGCTGATGCCGGACGGCCGCTATTGCGCGACCACACTGTTCTACAAGCATCTTTCCGCCTAAGCAGGTCCCGCAAAAGTGTCGCACGCTTTGCGTGTCGCTTGGCTCAGCACTCCACCAGTCAGGACCCCGAGATGCGCGTAATCTATTCCGAAGACCACAAACTCAGAGACGCCCGCACCGAACTGCATGGCGGCGAACTCGTTGCGCCCTTCGAGGCGCCGTTTCGGGCCGAGTGGATCCTCGCCGCCGTCAAAGAAGCGGGCTTTTCCGATGTCGTCGCGCCGGGGCGTCACGGCATGGAAACGGCACTGAAGCTCCATGCGGCGGACTATCTCGAATTCCTCGAGACAGCCTGGGACCGCTGGGTGGCCGACGGTTATCGGGGCGAGGCCATTCCCGCCTGCTTCCCGGCGCGGCGCATGCGCCAGCATCCGCCGAAGGATATCGACGGCGCGCTCGGCTATTACGCCTTCGCCGCCGAAACGGCGATCACCGATGGCACCTTCGCCGCCGCACGCGCCGCAATGGACTGCGCGCTTTCGGCGGCGGAGCATGTCGCGGCCGGCAATCCTGCCGCCTTCGCGCTTTGCCGCCCGCCGGGCCACCATGCCGCGATCGACCTTTTCGGCGGCTATTCCTTCATCAACAACGCCGCCTGCGCGGCCCAGCGCCTGCGCGATCTCGGCGCGACGAAGGTCGCCGTCCTCGACGTCGATTTTCACCACGGCAATGGCACACAGGACATCTTCTACGAGCGCGGCGACGTCTTCTTCGCCTCGCTGCATGGCGACCCCGCCGATGCCTTTCCGCATTTTCTCGGCTTCGCCGACGAGGAAGGGGCCGGCGTCGGCCGAGGCTCGACGAAGAACTATCCGCTGCCGCGCGGCACGACCTTCGAGACCTGGAGCGCGGCGATGGACGACGCGTTGTCGCGCATCGCCGATTTCGGTGCCGAGGCCCTCGTTCTCTCGCTGGGGGTCGATACGTTCGAGCGCGATCCGATCAGCTTCTTCAAGCTGAAGTCGGAGGATTATCTCCGCATGGGGGAACGCTTGAAGAGTATGGGCTTGCCGACCGTGGTCTGCATGGAGGGCGGCTATGGTGTCCCGGAGATTGGCCTGAACGTCGCCAATGTGCTCATGGGCATCGCCCGCTGATTTTTCTCCATCCGGCTATTGACCTCAACTTTGGTTGAGGTCGTACCAATGACCGCGTTTGTCAGGCCGCGATCGAGCGGCCGGGCTTTTAGCTAAAGGAGAAGTCGATGAGTGAGATTGAGCAGGCCGCGTCGCAGCCCCTGTACCGCGTGAACAAATTCGCTGTGCCGCCGGAAGCGCGAGACGAGTTCCTCGACCTCGTGGCAAAGACCTTTGCCGTCGTCCGCAGCCAGGAGGGTTATGTACGCGATTGGATCCTGGAGCAGAATGCCGGTCCGGGCGTGTTCAATTTCGTCACGATGATCGAGTTTGCGAGCGAGGAGGTCGCGCCCCGGATCGTCTCCGCCCTGGCGGCACTGGACAGGGAACTGCGCCTCGACCGGGAAGCGATGATGGGGCGGCTTAATATCCGCACCGATTTCGGCAGCTACAAGCGCCTGGAGTCGCTTGTCTGACGCCTCAGGAGATGAAGAAGTTCGAAAGGCCCTGACCTGCGGCGAAGGCGGCATAGCCGAGCATGGTGAAATAGATTGTGGTCGCGACGAGAAAGAAATAGCCCGCGGCCACCGTCAGCCCGTCCCGCTGGATAATGCCGAGCGACAGGAGCAGGATGGCGATGGCCGGGAGCGTATTCGACAGCGGTACCAGCCCGAGGGGGAACATCAGCAGTACGCCACCGGCCATGATCATTAGGCCGTTGAAGCGGTTCATAACGGCGCCTTGGGTAAGGCCGTGAAGCCGCGGTCGCACGAACCGGTCGAGTTTCGCCACGAATGCCGCTCCCTTCCTGAGGGTCGGCACCAGCTTCTCGGTGTCGATCTGCCGGTCGAGAATGCGCCGGGGCAACCAGGGGAGACGGTTCAGGGTGATCGCCAGAGAGATGAGGATGATGGCTGCACCGAACACGGTGCTCACCCCGGGGATCGATACCGGAATCAGGAACGGCAGCGTCAGCAGCGCGCAAAGAAGCAGGAATCCCTGCTCGCCGATTTCGACCATCAACTCGCGCAGCGTGATCGTATCGCCGCGGATCGAAGCGATCATTCCGGTGAGCGTGTCGCTGAGACTGCGTTCCGTATCGCCGAACTCGATCGTCATGTCTGGCCCTTCTCCAATCGCTCCGGTCCGCCGGCAATACCCGCTTTGCGAGGGATGCCGGGGGCTCATTTACCTTCAGTAATACAACCTCGTGCCGAATGCGACTCCGCGCGTCGGAGCCGCCTATCCAGAAGAGAAACGCAGGACCGCGGTTGTGCGAGGCTCGGTTAGCGGGCGCTCTGGACAGCAATGTGGCGGAGGTGCGCCGCCACTACAGCGCCGCGCGTCTTATTGAACGCGCAGAGGTCGCTGTAGCACTTTAAATTGCTGCATATCTTTGTCCTTGAATCGAGGTCGATGAAAGGAGACATGCAGGTAGTCCTCGTGCCGGCCGTGGCGCAATCTGCCTCTGTGGAAAGCCGCCGCCGCTCCATCTTCCTGCCGCAATCCATGGTATGAAGCAGCTTCAGCACCAATGGGGATTACTGATTCGATGATCAAGAAATGCGCCATCCTTGCAGTTGCCGCCGTCTATCTCTCCGGATGCACGACCACCGATCCCTATACGGGAGAGCAGAAGATGTCGAACACGGCCGGCGGCGCGCTGATCGGCGCGGGCCTCGGCGCGGCGACCGGTCTCTTGGTCGGCGGCAGCGCTGCCGGGCGCCGTGACGCCGCACTCGTTGGAGCCGGCATCGGCGCACTCGGCGGCGGCCTCGTCGGCAACTACATGGATCAGCAGGAGGCGGAGCTGCGCGCCCAGCTCCAGGGCACCGGTGTCTCTGTGACGCGTGCCGGCGACCGCATCATCCTCAATATGCCGTCGAACATCACCTTTGCGACCGACCGCGACCAGGTGATTCCGGACTTCTATTCGACGCTCGATTCCGTTGCGATCGTGCTGCGCAAGTTCAACAAGACGCTGATCGACGTCGACGGCCATACTGATTCGACCGGCAGCGCCTCCTATAACCAGGGCCTCTCCGAGCGTCGCGCCGCCTCCGTCGCCAACTATCTTGGCAGCCGCGGCATCGATCAGCGGCGCATCTCCACGATGGGCTACGGCCTGCAGCGCCCGATTGCCTCGAATGCCACGGAAGCCGGCCGCGCCCAAAACCGCCGCGTCGAGATTTCGATCGCGCCGATCAAACAGGGCTGAGTCTCGCATCCGCATTCGCAGGGGCCGCCGGGAAACCGTGCGGCCTTTCGCGCTAGAATCGGTAGCGCAGGATCTGGCCCATACGGCAGTGGAGGAAGCCGAGCTGCAGGAACTGCACGGCGATGCGGGTCGACGGTGACAGGCGCGCCAGTTGTGCGCCATTCCACTCGCAATGATCCTCGATGAGTGCGAGACCCGGCACTTGCCGCTCAAGCTCGGTCGCGTCGTCGACGGCCCAGCGGAGCACGGCGCCGGTGGCTCGGATGGCAGGATTGTAGCAGAGCAATCGGGTCGCTATCGCGCTATAGGCGTCGAAGGCAATTTCGCCGCTGGGGAAATAGCCAACAAGACGTCGCAACAATGCAGGCACCTGATCCGGTTCCAGGTAGGGCAGCACGCCCTCGGCAAGGATCATGGCGGGGCCGTCGCTGGGGAGCTTCTCCATCCATTTCTTCCCGACGATGGATCCGGAGATCATCGTGTAGCCTTCGGGGCAAGGATAGACCTTCCGCCTGAGGGCGATGACGTCCGCAAAATCGATGTCGAACCAGCGCACCTGCCGGGGAGGGCAGACGCGAAAGACCCGGCTGTCGAGCCCGCAGCCAAGATGGACGACGATTGCATCGGGATTCCGGTCGATGAAGGCGGCGGTCCAGCGGTCGAGCAGGTGGGCGCGGATTGCAATGCCGACGGCCATGTCGTGGCCGACCCTCAGCCGCTCGAAGTCCTGGCCGATCCGCCGGAGCACTGCGGCGGCGCGGCGATCATTGAGGAGAGAGTCCGGCATGCGGCTTTCATCGGCCTTCGCCTGCAGTGTGATGAGCAGGGTTTCCCTCACTCCCGTGAAGCGGATCTCCGGTTCCATCGCGTTCTCCGGGGCCATACGAAACGGGATGGGGAGTGCCGCAGTCGTGCACCCGCATGCCGCGTTTCAGCCTTTTGGATCGATTTCGAAGATGCTCCCTTGTGCTCGATTTGCTGGAGCCTTGGACAGGTATCGCGGGTTATCAAAGCATCGGCCCGAAAATCGTAACCGAGTTCCGGAAGACCGATGCACAGTTTCAAGGTGTTTCAGCGCATGTTAATTTTATCAGCTTGTCGCGCCGATGATGACCACCCTGCAGTGGAACCTTACTCCTTCGGGGGATAGCTATGCGGGTTTCCCCGGAAATCCGTGATCGTGTAGCTGCCGCCGCCCTCGGATGAAATCGCATTTGCGCTGACGACCGCCTTTCCGTGGCCGCCGGGGATATCGAGGACATAGGCTGGCTGACAGAGGCCGGAAACGCGGCCGCGAAGAGACGCCGCAAGGGCCTGGCCCTCCTCAATCGACAGCCGGAAGTGGCCGGTACCCGGAGCGAGGTCCGGGTGGTGCAGGTAATAGGGCTTTATCCGTGTTTCGACGAAGCCGCGCATGAGGTCGGCGAGCACTTCCGGGTGGTCGTTGACGCCCTTCAAAAGCACGGTCTGGCTGACCATGACGATGCCGGCATCGATCAGCCGGGCGGCGGCGGCGCGCGCTGCGGCCGAGAGTTCCCGAGGGTGATTGGCATGAAGCGCGACATAGGTCGCCTTGCCGCTTGCCTTCAGCGCCGCAGTGAGATCCGCATCGATCCGCTCCGGCTCCACGACCGGCACGCGCGTGTGGAAACGGACGACCTTCACATGTTCGATCGCGCGGAGGCGCTCCAAGATCTCCTGAAGCCGGCGGGGCGACAGCACGAGGGGGTCGCCGCCGGTGAGGATCACCTCCCAGATTTGCCGATGCCCCGCTATATAGTTGATCGCCGCGTCGAGCTCGGCGGCCGTCAATGTGCCCAGCCCCTGTGGGCCGACCATCTCGCGCCGGAAACAGAAGCGGCAATAGACCGGGCAGACATGCACGGCCTTGAGCAGCACCCGGTCCGGGTAGCGATGAACGATGCCGGTCACCGGGCTATGGGGCCCGTCGCCGATCGGGTCGGCCCGCTCTTCGGGTGAAAGCGTCAATTCGGTCGGATCCGGCACGAACTGCCTGGCGATCGGATCGTTCGGATCGTCGCGGTCGATGAGGCCTGCGACCGCCGGGGTGATCGCCACGGCATAGCGAGAGGCAACGCGGGAGATCGCTTCCTCAGCCTTGGCGTCGATGAGACCGGCTCCGGCCAGCTCGCGCGCTGTCCTGATCGGGCGGTCGATGGTCATGCGCTTGCCTCTGCGACCGGCGCCCATAGAACCTGCTCGATGCGGGAGGCTCCCGTCACCAGCATGACCAGCCGGTCGAAGCCGAGCGCGATGCCGCTTGCCTCCGGCATCTTGGCAAGCGCCGCCAGGAAGTCTTCGTCGAGCGGGTAGGTTTCGCCGTAGACCCGCGCCTTCTCGGCCATTTCCAACTCGAAGCGCCGGCGCTGTTCGGCGGCGTCGGTGAGTTCGCCGAAGGCATTGGCCAGTTCGACGCCGCAGGCATAAAGCTCGAAGCGCTCGGCGACGCGGGGGTCGTGGGAGGCAGGTCGGGCGAGCGCCGCCTCGGCGACCGGATAGTGATCGAGGATCGTCGGCCGGCCGAAGCCGAGATGTGGCTCGACCTTCTCGACGAGCACGCGGCTGAACAGATCCGTCCAGTTGTCGTCATGGGCGACGCGCAGGCCAGCCGCGCGCATGGCGGCGGCCAGCCTCTCCCGATCGGTCGAACCGTCCTTCTCGATCGAGTCGATGAGATCGATGCCGGCAAAGCGCTCGAAAGCCTCGGCCAGCGACAGCCGCTCCGGCTCCAGGAAGGGGTCGCAGACACGACCCTGATAGCTGAAGGCCCGTGCGCCGGCCGTCCCGGCGGCGATCGCAAGGATTTCGCCGCAGTCGCGCATCAAGATCTCGTAGCTCTCCCCGGCTCGATACCATTCGAGCATAGTGAATTCCGGATGGTGCAGCGGCCCGCGCTCGCGGTTGCGGTAGACATGGGCGAAGCAGGCGATGCGCCTCTCGCCCGCGGCAAGCAGTTTCTTGCAGGCGAATTCCGGCGAGGTGTGAAGATAGAGCGGCTGGACCGAGCCGTCATGGCCGATCGCTTCAGTTGCAAAGGCGTGCAGATGCGCCTCATTACCGGGCGACACCTGCAGCGTCGCGGTGTCGACTTCAATGAAATCGCGCTCCTCGAAGTACCGGCGCAAGGCTGACTGGATGCGGTTGCGTCCGATCAGGAAAGGGCGCCGGTCGGCATGGACATCCGGGGTCCACCAGGGAGAGGCATGCGGCATGGTCGGTCTGATCCAAGCTTTCTTGCGCGCGGCGTGCCGGCTTAGGCTGGCATTTCGCGCAAATTTGCGGTACTGGCGGCGCGAAACTCCATTCTCGCGTCCTCATGGCCCACCGGGGCGCTCGTGTCGCGTACCTCTGTTACAAGGAAGACTAATGGTCAAGGTCATCGCTTCTTCTGTCCGCAAGGGCAACGTCCTCGATGTCGACGGCAAGCTCTATGTCGTGCTCACCGCGCAGAACTTCCACCCGGGCAAGGGCACGCCGGTCACGCAGGTCGACATGCGCCGCATTTCCGACGGCGTGAAGGTCTCCGAGCGCTACCGCACGACCGAGCAGGTCGAGCGCGCCTTCGTCGAGGACCGCGAGCACACCTTCCTCTACGAGGATGCCGAAGGCTTCCACTTCATGAACCCGGAAACCTACGACCAGCTCGTCATGTCGGCCGAGGATATCGGCGACCAGAAGTCCTACCTCCAGGAAGGCATGGCGGTGATGCTGTCGATCCATGAAGGGATTGCGATCGCCATCGACCTGCCGCGCCACGTGGTCCTCGAGATCACCGAGACCGAACCGGTGGTCAAGGGCCAGACTGCCTCTTCCTCCTACAAGCCGGCCGTACTTTCGAACGGCGTTCGCACCAGCGTGCCGCCGCACATTCAGGCCGGGACCCGCGTCGTCATCGCGACGGAAGACGGCTCCTACGTCGAGCGCGCCAAGGACTGAGGCTTTACCTGCATCGGCACGGGATTGCCCGCGCATCATTCAAAATGCTTCGATGGGGACGGCCTGCTGTCCCCATTGTCGTTCGGCCCGAGCGCAGCCACAACCCGTGGTGCAGCGGCAAAAATCCAGCGTGCATTTTGCCTGGTCGGTGCTAGGGTCACATCCCGCCGCCATTAGAGCGGTACGAGAGCGAGGCACCGCATGTTTCCATTGTCGCATATGATGAAGGCCTTCATCCGCACGGGTTGCCTGACGGTGATCGATGCCGATGGCAAGAGGCACGTCTTTTCCGGCGAGCCCGGCCCGCGCGTGACGATGCGGCTGACGGACAAACGGCTCTATCGCAGCCTCGTCTTCAATGCGGAGCTTGCCGCCGGCGAGGCCTATATGGACGGCACCCTGCGCTTCGAGGAGGGGTCGACGCTGAGGGATTTCCTCACCCTCTTTTCGATCAATCGCCTTTCGCTTGGCTCCTATCCGATCCAGAAGCTCCTGCGGGCGATCAAGATGCGCTTCCGTAAGCGTCAGCAGGCAAACCCGAAGGGCAAGGCTCAGCAGAACGTCGCCCATCACTACGATCTCGGCAATGACTTCTACAGGCTCTTCCTCGACGAGAATATGCTCTATTCCTGCGCCTATTTCCGCGAGCCGGGCGAGACTTTGGAGGCGGCGCAGCGCAACAAGCTGCGGCTGCTCGCCGCCAAGCTCTGTCTGAAGCCCGGCATGAAGGTGCTCGACATCGGCTGCGGCTGGGGCGATCTCGCCCTCTACCTGGCGGCACTGGAAAACGTCGAGGTCTTCGGCGTCACCCTCTCCAAGGAGCAGCAGGCGCTCGCTACCGAGCGGGCCCGCGCGGCGGGACTTGCCGACCGGGTGCGGTTCGAGCTCAAGGACTATCGCGATGTCGAGGGCCCCTTCGACCGCATCGTTTCCGTCGGCATGTTCGAGCATGTCGGTGTTCACCACTATGACGAATTCTTCAAGAAGCTGAACGCGCTGATGCCGGATGACGGGCTTGCCGTCCTGCACTCGATCGGCCATATGAGCCCGCCCGGAATGGCCAGCCCTTGGCTTCGCAAATACATTTTCCCCGGCGCCTATTCGCCGGCCCTCTCGGAAGTCTTCGAGGTCGTCGAGCAGAACAGCCTCTGGGTGACGGATCTCGAATTCCTGCGCCTTCATTATGCGACGACGCTCGCCCACTGGTGCGAACGGTTCGAGAAAAACCGCGACAAGGTGATCGCCATGTATGACGAGCGCTTCGCCCGCATGTGGGAATTCTACCTGATCAGCGCGGAAATGATGTTCCGCACCGGCAGCCAGCTCGTGTTCCACATGCAATTGTCGCGTTCGCGCGACGCGACGCCGATCGTGCGCGATTACATCACCGACCGCCAGCGCACCTATATGGAGCAGGAAAAGGCGCTCGATCTCTCGATCTGAGCCGGGCGCCAAGAGGATTCGCCTTGACGGCCCGGCGGACGGCATCTATCTCTCTTTAGAATTATTCTAAAGATGGATTCTTGCGATGCTTGCCCGCCTTTTCTCCCGCTCCAAGCGGCGGTTTCTCTCGCTCAGCGAACAGGAAGTGCTTGCGCTTGCGATTTCGTCGGAAGAGGACGACGGCCGCATCTATCTCGCCTATGCGGATGCGCTTCGCGACAAATATCCGCACTCGGCAAAGGTCTTCGAGGAAATGGCGGAGGAGGAAAGCCGGCACCGCCAGGCTTTGATCGACCTGCATGTCGCCCGCTTCGGCGACCGCATTCCGCTCATTCGCCGCGAGCATGTGCGCGATTTTCCCGAGCGCAAGCCCGATTGGCTGATCGCCGAAATGCCAATCGAAAAGGCGCGCGAGGAGGCGGAGGCGATGGAGGCGGCGGCGCACCGCTTCTACGTCGAGGCGGCGGCGCGCAGCCGGGACGCGGCGACGCGCAAGCTTCTGGGGGATCTCGCAATTGCCGAGAAGTCGCATGAATCGCTCGCCCGCCGACTTGGAGAAGAGCATACGCCCGAGGACATACGCGACGCGGAGGACCAGACGTCACGCCGGCAGTTCATTCTGACCTATGTGCAGCCGGGACTTGCCGGACTGATGGACGGCTCCGTTTCGACGCTCGCGCCGATCTTCGCCGCCGCCTTCGCCACGCAGGACACATGGCAGACCTTCCTGGTCGGGTTGTCGGCCTCGGTCGGCGCCGGCATTTCCATGGGCTTCACCGAAGCCGCGCATGACGACGGCAGGCTTTCGGGCCGCGGCTCACCGGTCAGGCGCGGCCTGGCTTCCGGTATCATGACGGCTTTGGGCGGCCTCGGCCATGCGCTGCCCTATCTCATTCCGCATTTTTGGACGGCCACGGTCACCGCCATCGTCATTGTCTTCTTCGAACTCTGGGCGATTGCCTTCATTCAGAACCGCTATATGGAGACGCCGTTCCTCAGGGCCGCTTTCCAGGTCGTGCTCGGCGGCGGCCTGGTGCTCGCGGCCGGCGTCGTCATCGGCAACGCCTGACGGATGGCTGGCGCATCGGTCCGAGAATCGGACCCGATTTTCGGATGGTACGATGCTTAGATTCAGTTCAAAGAGTGCAGGGTATGAAAAAGGGCCGGCTAACCGGCCCTTTTTCGACATCCCCCTCGATAATTGTTGCTACTGGCCAACCGAGCCGACGAGCACCTCCGCGCTGTTGTCGATCGTGACCCAATGGCCGCTATTGCGCGTGGCCTGACGCTTGAGAAAACGATAGGGAGTCTGAGTCCAGAGCTTCACGCCATTATCGAGATTGTCGAGAATGAAGTCGCCCTGGGCGGTGCGCACCGTCAAAACGGCGTGTCCTTCGCCATCCGGCTTGCGCACAACGGTCAACAGCAGGTCGCCGGCGGAAAAGCCTTTCTGCATCAGGCGCCTGCGCTTTTCGAGCGCGAAATCCTCACAGTCGCCGCGTCCATTCGGATAAGACCAGACTTCCTCCCTGCCGTAGAGTTCCTGATCGGTGATCGCTGCGACCTCGCGATTGACCGAGGCGTTCACCTGCCGGATGACGGCCCAGCCGCTGGCGGTGACGCGCGGTGCCGCGCCTGTCCTCGAACGGACGCTGCATTCGCCCTTGTGACTCTGGCAGAATTCGTAATGCCCGATCGGCTGCGAGGTCGCCGAACCGGTCTGCATCCAGGGAGAAGCACCCGCCTGCGCGGGAATTGCCATGTTTGCCGAAAGGAAAATTGCGCAGAGTCCAGCTACGCTTCCCTTAACCCCATTCCAAATTGCCATACAAATCCCCTGCAACGCGACCTGCTGTTCCCGCCTTGTCGCGCAATCCTGAGTTGATGACAGCTTTTTTAGGATTTCCCCTGACGCTGTTCTAATCGTTAACAAAGAGTTAATATTGTCTGATCCTCAGAGTCAATCGGCTGAATGGCGGATTAGCCTTTATGGTTAAGCGCCCCAACCAAAAGCGCGCAGGACCCTGCGCCCGCGGGTTTCGCGGGGGTTTTCAACAGCAGGGGAAATTCCTATAGCGGCGTCCGGCGGCTGATCAGGCCTTGGCGATGAGCGCGTCGATCGCCTGTTTCAACCTGGCAATGTCTTCCTCTCGCGACAACCGATGGTCGCCATCGCGAATGAGGGTCATCACCACGTCGTCCGACGGCATATGCTCGATCAGCCTGAGCGCATGCGTGTAGGGGACGTCCGGATCGCACATGCCCTGGAGAATATGCACGGGGCAGCCGGTCTCGATCGGACCCGTCATCACCCGGTTGTCACGGCCGTCCTCGATGAGGGCGCGGGTGAAGATGTTGGGCTCGGGGCTATAGTCCGACGGCTCCTCGAAATAGCCTTGCTCGGCAAGGGACGCCTTTTCGGCTTCGGTGAGATTGGGCTCGATCAGTTCGGCGGTGAAATCCGGCGCAGGGGCGATCAGCACGAGGCCAGCAACCCGCTCGCCCTCGCCGCGGCGCCTGAGTTCCTCGACGAGCCGGAGTGCGATCCAGGCGCCCATGGACGAGCCGATGAGGATCACCCGTCCGCTCGCTGCATGGTCGACGACTGCGAGGCTTTCCTCCAGCCAGCGCGAGATCGTGCCGTCCCTGAACGCGCCGCCGGAGGCGCCGTGGCCGGAATAGTCGAAGCGGATGCAATCGGTTCCGACGGCGCGGGCATGGCGCTCGACTTCGACCGCCTTGGTCCCGGTCATGTCGGAGCGATAGCCGCCGAGCCAGACGAGGGCGGGCAGCATCGAGGCCGGTTTGGCGCGAAAGATACGCAGGGCGATCATCCGCGCCGAGGCGTCCTTGCCCACCTCGATCCGCGAAATTTCGGTTTCGGCCGGCGTCGCTGACATTGCATGTCTCCCTTTGGACCGCGATTCGCCGGGTCGGTCGAGCCCGGCGACGAACCGGAGCGGGACGAAGGCGAAAAATCGCGCTCCCTTCGCTCCATCTCGCCCGAACGCATCCGTTTCGAGCGGATTTTCTTCTAAAACAGATTCGCCAGCGCTTCGACAGGTGGTGATTTTCCCTGCGCACCATGCTATTGACTCTGGAGCCGCAATTCACACATTGCCGTACAGTGACTATTTCAAGCGCATCGTTTGAAATCGCGCTGACCGTTTTTGCACAATTAGTACGCAAACAGCTCGAGGAGAGTACGACCATTCGCAGACCGTTCAAAGCGGACGCCCCGGTAAAAGAAGGGCCTCGCGCAAACAAGGAAATCCGGGTTCCCCGGGTCCAGCTCATCGATGCCGAAGGCCAGAACCTGGGCGACGTGCCGATCGACCAGGCGCTCCGCATGGCGGACGAGGCCGGTCTTGATCTGGTGGAGATCGCACCGAACTCAGACCCGCCGGTGTGCAAGATTCTCGATCTTGGCAAGCTGAAATACGCCAACCAGAAGAAGGCGGCCGAGGCGCGCAAGAAGCAGAAGATCGTCGAGATCAAGGAAATCAAGATGCGCCCGAACATCGACACCCATGACTATGAGGTGAAGATGAAGGCCATGAACCGTTTCTTCGAGGAAGGCGACAAGGTGAAGGTGACGCTGAAGTTCCGCGGGCGCGAAATGGCCCACCAGGAACTCGGTATGAAGCTTCTGATGCAAGTCAAGGACGATACCCAGGCGATCGCCAAGGTCGAGGCCGAGCCGAAGCTCGAAGGCCGGCAGATGATGATGGTGCTGGCGCCGAAGTGATCGCCGCCGCTGCACGTCGCGCGTCTCATCCGACTGCGATCCTTGAACCGAGGTCGATTCAAGGAGACTTGCAGGAGAAGTGATATGATGAAAATGCCGCCTCCGGGCGGCTTTTTCATGGGCTTCGCCACAGCATGTCCTTGTCCTTGAAATCGCGGTCGATTTGCGAGGCGTGCGGTCGCCGGCTTCTTCTGCAGCCGGGTTGCGTTTTTCCGGAGGGGCGGTTATAAGCCCCCGTCCGAACGGTCCGGCAGGGCATGCCGTGGCCGTTCTTAACGCTGGAGATGGGCCACGTCTGCCCGTTTCGACAACGAAGAACAATGGAGTAGCAAAATGCCCAAGATGAAGACGAAATCGTCTGCCAAGAAGCGGTTCAAGATCACCGCCTCGGGCAAGGTGAAGGCGCAGGCTGCCGGCAAGCGCCACGGCATGATCAAACGTACCAACAAGTTCATTCGCGACGCGCGCGGAACCATGGTTCTCGCCGAAGCAGATGGCAAGAAGGTCATCAAGAACTACCTGCCGAACGGTCTCTAAGACGTCAGGCATATTGGATACTAAGGAGATCATGACATGGCACGTGTAAAACGCGGCGTAACCGCCCACGCCAAGCACAAGAAGACGCTGAAGGCTGCCAAAGGATTCTACGGTCGCCGTAAGAACACCATCCGCGCCGCCAAGGCAGCGGTGGACCGTTCCAAGCAGTACGCCTACCGCGACCGCAAGGTCAACAAGCGCAATTTCCGCGCACTCTGGATCCAGCGCATCAACGCTGCCGTACGCGAACACGGGCTGACATATGGCCGCTTCATCGACGGCCTGAACAAGGCCGGCATCGAGATCGACCGCAAGGTTCTCTCCGACATGGCGATCCATGAGTCGGCTGCATTCACGGCGCTCGTCGAAGCTGCCAAGAAGGCGCTTGCCTATCTCAAGGAAGCCGGTACGGCAAACGAGTTTGAAAGCGCTGTCCGTTAAGCCAGCGTTTTCCCAAGACCGTTTCTGAAATTGTTGGGAAACCCGCGCTGGCAGGGCTGGCGCGGGTTTTTCTTATTCGGCGCATCGTCCGCGATCGATGCGATCACATTGCCGAAGAATTGAACCGATACACCGACCATTCCCGCATTGAGGCAGGACAGAATGAGCGAACTGGAAACATTGGAACGGACATTGCTGGCGGAGATCGATGCCGCCGGCGACGAAGGGGCGATCGAGGCGGTGCGCGTCGGCGCGCTCGGCAAGAAAGGCTCGATTTCCGAACTCCTGAAGACGCTCGGCACGATGAGCCCGGAAGAACGCCAGACGCGCGGCGCCCGGATCAATGCGCTGAAGACCACGGTGACTGAGGCGATCTCCGCCCGCAAATCGGCGTTGAAGGATGCCGCGATCGCCGAGCGGCTGGCGCGCGAGACGGTCGATATCACCCTGCCGGTGCGCTCCTCGCCGGCCGAGCGCGGCCGCATCCATCCGATTAGCCATATCGTCGACGAGATCACTGCGATCTTCGGCGACATGGGCTTCTCGATCGCCGAAGGGCCGGACATCGAGACGGATTACTACAATTTCACCGCCTTGAACTTCCCGGAGGGACATCCCGCCCGCGAGATGCACGATACCTTCTTCTTCGATCCGGACGAGAAGGGCGAGCGCAAGGTGCTGCGCACGCACACCTCGCCGGTACAGATACGCACGATGGAGGCTGCGGCGCCGCCGATCCGCATCATCATCCCGGGCAAGACCTACCGGCAGGATTCCGATGCCACGCATTCGCCGATGTTTCATCAGGTCGAGGGGCTCGTGATCGACAAGACCGCCAACGTTGCCAATATGCGCTGGGTGCTGGAAGAATTCTGCAAGGCCTTCTTCGAGGTGGACCAGGTGACGATGCGCTTCCGCCCGTCCTTCTTCCCCTTCACCGAGCCGTCCTTCGAGGTCGACATCCAATGCGACCGTTCCGGCCCGATCGTCAAGTTCGGCGAAGGCAAGGACTGGATGGAGATTCTCGGCTGCGGCATGGTGCATCCGAACGTGCTGAAGGCCGGCGGGCTCGATCCGGACGAGTATCAGGGCTTTGCCTGGGGCATGGGCCTCGACCGCATCGCCATGCTGAAATACGGCATGCCGGACCTGCGCGATTTCTTCAACGCCGATGTCCGCTGGATGTCCCACTACGGCTTTCGCCCGCTCGACGTGCCGACGCTCTTCGGCGGCTTGTCGTCGTGATCGCCCGCGCAAATTCAAAAAGACACAGGTGAAATCATGAAATTCACGCTTTCCTGGCTGAAGGACCATCTGGAAACCGACGCCTCGCTCGAGGAAATCTGCGCGCGCCTGACGATGATCGGTCTCGAAGTGGAGGATGTCGACGACAAGGCCGCCTTCAAGCCTTTCGTCATCGCCAGGGTCATCTCGGCCGAGCAGCACCCGAACGCCGACAAGTTGAAGGTGCTGAAGGTCGACACCGGCTCGGGCGAGCCGGTGCAGGTCGTCTGCGGCGCTCCCAACGCGCGCAAGGGCCTCGTCGGCGCCTTTGCCGCCCCCGGCACCTATGTGCCCGGCATCGACGTGACGCTCTCGGTCGGCAATATCCGCGGCGTCGAAAGCCGCGGGATGATGTGCTCGGAAAAGGAACTCGAGATATCCGAGGATCATACCGGCATCATCGACTTGCCCGAAGACGCGCCGGTCGGCACAAGCTACGCGACCTATGCGGGCCTCGACGATCCGGTGATCGAGATCAACCTGACGCCGAACCGGCCGGATTGCACCAGCGTTCACGGCATCGCCCGTGATCTTGCAGCATCCGGCCTCGGCACCTTGAAGACCAGGCCGGCACCGTCCTTTCCGCTCGAAGGCGAAACGCCGCTCAAGGTCCGGCTCGACCTGGGCGAGGACAGGCATCTCTGCCCCGGCTTCGCGCTTCGCCTCGTGCGCGGCGTCAAGAACGGCCCGAGCCCGGCCTGGATGCGTCGGCGGCTGAGCGCGATCGGGCTCCGGCCGATCAACGCGCTGGTCGACATCACCAATTACCTGACCTTCGACCAGGGTCGCCCGCTGCACGTCTTCGATGCGGCGAAGGTCGCCGGTCACCTGACGGTTCGCCGGGCGAAGGAGGGCGAGAAGATCCTGGCACTCGACGGCCGCGAATACGCGCTCACGCCGGCCAATGTGGTGATCGCCGACGAGAAGGGCGTCGAATCGATCGGCGGCATCATGGGCGGCGAACATTCCGGCTGCGACGAGGCGACCACCGACGTATTGATCGAATCGGCGCTCTGGGACCCGATGAACATCGCCAAGACCGGCCGCACACTCGGCATCATCACCGATGCACGCTATCGCTTCGAGCGCGGCGTCGATCCGGAATACATGGTGCCGGGCCTTGAAAGGGCGACCGAGCTCGTGCTGGAGCTCTGCGGCGGCGCGGCGACGAGCCTGGATGTCGTCGGCTTTGAGGGCCACGCGCCGATGGTCATCGATTTCCCGGTCTCGGAAGTCAAGCGCCTGACCGGTCTCGGAGTGTCCTCCGAGGAGAGCATTTCGATTCTCAAGAAGCTCGGCTTCGGCGTCGAGGGCTCCGGTGAGCGTCTGAGCGTCACCGTCCCCTCCTGGCGGCCGGATATCGACGGCAAGGCGGACCTGGTCGAGGAGGTGATGCGCATCCACGGCGTCGACTACATCGTCGCGGCACCGCTTCCGAGCCACAATGCCGTAAACGGCAGGATCCTGACGCCGCTGCAGATCCGCACCCGCCAGGCCAGGCGCGCGCTGGCAAGCCGCGGCATGCTGGAAGCCGTAACCTGGTCCTTCATCTCGGAAGAGCAGGCGAAGCTCTTCGGCGGCGGCCAGCCGGCGCTCAGGCTTGCCAATCCCATCGCCGCCGACATGTCCGACATGCGGCCGTCGCTGCTGCCGGGACTGTTGACTGCCGCGCAACGCAACGCCGACAAAGGCTATGGTGACGTCGCGATCTTCGAGGTTTCCGGCACCTACGAGGGCGATACGCCCGAGGCGCAGCGCCGCGTCGCGGGCGGCATCCGCCGCGGTACCGCCTCACTCAACGGCGCCGGACGGCTTTGGTCGAATGCGGCGAGGGGCGGCGGCAAGCCGGTCGACGTCTTCGATGCGAAGGCCGATGCCATTGCCGTGCTCGAGGCCTGCGGTGTGCCGATGGCCAATGTCCAGTTCGACGCCGGCGGCCCGTCCTGGTACCATCCGGGCCGTTCCGGCACGATCAAGCTCGGCCCGAAGATCGTGCTCGGCGCCTTCGGCGAGTTCCACCCGAAGACGCTTGACGCCCTTGACGTCTCCGGCCCGCTCTGCGGCTTCGAGATCTATGTCGATGCCATGCCGGAGGCGAAAAGGAAGGCGACGCGTACGAAGCCGGCACTGGAGCTTTCGCCGTTCCAGGCGGTCAAGCGGGACTTCGCCTTCGTCGTCGACAAGGCGGTGGAGGCGGCGGCGATCATCCGCGCCGCATCCGCGGCGGACCGCAAGCTGGTGACAGGTGTCAACGTCTTCGATGTCTTCGAAGGGGCATCGGTCGGTGAAGGCAAGAAGTCGGTGGCGATTGAAGTGACGATCCAGCCGGTCGAGCGGACGCTGACGGATGAGGATTTCGAGTCGCTGACGTCCCGGATCGTCGCCAATGTCGCCAAATCCACCGGCGGCGTGCTCCGCGCGTAAGACAACAAAAGGAGGGGCGGATCCTGTATTCGCCTTCTCCACCTGCCGCGATCTTTCCTGGAATATGGCGGCTAGCTCATGGCAGCACGTGGGCGCCTGTCTTCGGGCTGTCGAGCAGAATGGTCGAGCGAAAGGTCTTGATCTCCGCCACATCCTCGAACTTGCTCCAGAGCAGGCGCTTGTAATCGGCGACGTCGCGAACGGCGATCTTCAGCAGGAAATCGAAATCGCCTGCGACCGTATGGCACTCGACCACCTCCGGCATGCGGGAGACAAGTTCGATGAAGCGTTGACCGACCTTGCTGGCGGTGCGCTCCAGGGTCACTTCGACAAAGGCCTGAAATCCGATCCCGAGCGCCTTCTGGTCGACCACGACCGTCTGGCGGATCACCCCGGACGCATAGAGACGCGCCAGCCGCCGCGAGAGGGGTGCGGGCGAAAGCCCCACCTTTTCCGCCAGCTCGTTATTGCTTCGCGATGCATCCTCGACCAATAGGGCGATGATCCGCCGGTCGGTGGCATCCAGTTCCGTTCGTCCGCGCTCCATCGAAAAGCACTCCGGTCCGTTTGAGCAAATTGCATCAAGTGGAAGTGTCATAATCCGCAAAAACCTTTAAATCCATGCGACATCAGAGGCAATTTCATTGTCGAATTTGCGCCCGGTCGGATCTAGAGAAGGCGGGCAGGCGGCTGGCACCGCTTGCCTTTGCGTCGCCCCGAGAGGACTATTCCATCAAGTCCTTGAGTTTGGAGGGAATACCAACATGTTCGATACACTCGCTCGCCAACCGGACGATCCGTTGCTGGCCCTGATCGGCCTCTTTCGAATGGACGAGCGCCCCGGCAAAGCGGACCTCGGCGTCGGAGTCTATCGGGACGAAACCGGGCGCACGCCGATCTTCCGCGCCGTCAAGGCGGCGGAGAAGCGGCTCTTGGAGACCCAGGATACGAAGGCCTATGTCGGCCCGGAAGGCGACCTCGTCTTTCTCGATCATCTCTGGACGCTCGTCGGCGGCGATGTCGTCGAGCGGAGCCATGTGGCGGGCGTGCAGACCCCCGGCGGCTCGGGAGCGCTTCGGCTGGCGGCGGATCTCATCAAGCGCATGGGGGGCGCAAGGATCTGGCTCGGCCTGCCGAGCTGGCCGAACCACGCGCCGATCTTCAAGGCGGCCGGGCTCGAAATCGCAACCTATGAATTTTTCGACATTCCTTCGCAATCGGTCCTTTTCGACAATGTCGTCCAGACGTTCGAGGGCGCGAGGGCCGGCGACGCGGTGCTCTTGCACGCGAGCTGCCACAACCCGACCGGCGGCGTGCTGAGCCAGCCGCAATGGCTGGAGATTGCCGCCCTGGCCGCCGAGCGCGGCCTGTTGCCGCTCGTCGATCTCGCCTATCAAGGGTTCGGCCGCGGCCTCGATCCGGACGTCGCCGGTCTCAGGCACCTCTTGACCGTCGTTCCCGAAGCGCTCGTCGCCGTCTCCTGCTCGAAATCCTTCGGGCTTTACCGCGAGCGCACCGGCGCGATCTTCGCGCCGACCACCTCGCCGGTGGCCGCCGACGTCGTACGCTCCAATCTTGCCGGCCTTGCCCGCACCAGCTATTCGATGCCGCCGGACCACGGCGCCGCCGTCGTGCGCACGATCCTCTCCGACCCGGCGCTCGCCCGCGACTGGGCAGAGGAATTGGAAGGCATGCGCCAGCGCATGACCGGCATTCGCCGGGCGCTCGCCGAGGGGCTCAGGACCCGCTGGCAAAGCCTGGGCGCGATTGCCGACCAGGAGGGCATGTTCTCCATGCTGCCCTTGACCCAAGCGGAGGTGCTGCGTCTCCGGACGGAACACGGCATCTACATGCCTGGCTCGGGCCGCATCAACATTGCCGGGTTGAAGACGACGGAAGTTGCCGATGTCGTCGGCAAGTTCATGAGCCTCTGAGCGGTGGCGCCGGCATGAGATCCCTGAACATGAGATCCCTGGATAAGACAGCTATCGAGGCCCCGCCGGTGGACCGCCACCGGTTTTACGAGGATGTGCTCGCCATCGTGACCGGGGCGCTCGTCGTGTCGCTCGGGGTGGTGATCTACAGCAAGGCGGTGTTGCTGACCGGCAGCACCGCCGGGCTGGCGCTGCTCCTGCAATACGCCACCGGATCGAGTTTTTGGCTGATGTTCTCGCTCGTCAATCTGCCCTTCTACTTGCTGGCGATCAAGCGGCTCGGCTGGGTCTTCGCCCTCAGAACCTTTGCCGCCGTCAGTCTCGTCTCGCTTTTTTCCCGCCTGACCGCCGGATGGGTGGAGTTCGCCCGGGTCGATCCGGTCTACGCCACCATCGCCGGCGGCGCCCTGATGGGAATGGGCCTGCTCATCCTCTTCCGCCACCGCACCGGTCTCGGCGGCATCAACATCGTGGCGATCTACCTGCAGGAAAGATGCGGCATCCGCGCCGGCTATTTCCAGCTCGGCGTCGACCTGGCGATCCTCACGGCCGCCGCCTTCGTGCTGCCGCCGGCAAATCTCGCGCTCTCGATCATCGGCGCTACCGTGGTGAACCTCATGCTGGCGATCAACCACAAGCCCGGCCGCTATGTCGGCGTGACCTGAGAACGTGATGGCCTTTTCTCTTCGAGCGAGCGCGGCTATGTGTACGGCGCGCTGACACGGGGTTTTGACAATGACGGTTACGATTTTCGGCATTAAGAACTGCGATACGATGAAAAAAGCGCGAAGCTGGCTAGACGGCCGCGGGACTGCCTACCGGTTCCATGACTACAAGGCCGAGAGTATCGACCGCGCCCGCCTGGAACGCTGGTGTGCCGAGCTTGGCTGGGAAGCGGTGCTGAACCGCGCCGGCACGACCTTTCGCAAGCTCGACGACGCCGAGAAGCAGGAACTGACGGCGGAAAAGGCGATCGCGCTGATGCTGAAGCAGCCGTCGATGATCAAGCGGCCGGTGCTAGAGAACGGGAGCAAACTGGTCGTCGGCTTCAAGCCCGAACTCTACGAAGCCGAGTTCGGGGCGTAAGAGGCCATGTCGAAGACGACCCGGGCAACCCAAGCGCTCGCAAAGGCCGGCATCGCCTTCACCACGCACAGCTATGACTACCACCCTGGCGCCGAACGGGTCGGGCTGCAGGCGGCGGAAGCGCTCGGCGAGGATCCGTCGCGCGTCTTGAAGACGCTGATGGCGGAGGTGGACGGGAAGGCGGTCTGCTGTATCGTGCCCTCCGACGAGGAGGTCAGCATGAAGAAGCTCGCGGCCGCCTTCAGGGGCAAATCGGCAAACATGATGAAGCCCGCCGATGCCGAACGCCTCACCGGCTATCACGTTGGCGGCATCAGCCCCTTCGGTCAGCGGAAGATGGTTCCGACTGCGATCGAGGAAGCGGCGCTCGCCGAGCTGCTCGTCTACATCAATGGCGGTCAAAGGGGGTTGCAGGTGAGGCTTTCCCCGAAGGATGCGCAGGCCGTGCTGAAGGCGATTGCCGCTCCGCTGATCGCTTGATCGGCTCATTTGAAGCGCGATAGCAAGGCCGTCAGTTCGCGCGCCTCGTCCTCGCTCAGTCTGGCGCCGACATGTCGTTCGATCGACGGCGCATAGATCTGCCACATGCGCGCCCGCATCGCCCGGCCGTCTTCCGTGATCACGACCCACTGGCCGCGGCCGTCCTGGTCGAATGCTTCGCGACGCACCAATCCCTCTCTCTCCAGCCGGTCGATCAGCCGCGACAGATTGTACTGGGCCAGCAGCGTTCGGGTTTCGATCTCGAAAGGGCGCAAGCGGCCGTCGTCCGCCTTTACCAATTCCCAAAGCACGTCGTACCAGCCAAGCGGCGGCAGGCCGGCCCTCTTGAAATCCTTCTCGATCGCCGTGAGGAGGCGCTGCTGCGCCCGCATGAGGCCGATCCAGGCTTCTGTCGTGGCCATGGTCGGCATGGAAGTTTCTTCGTCCTGCATAGATGCATTTACATACATATTGACGGATCTTACAAGTCGGTTTAGATATATGCAATCGCATGTAAATCGGGAGACCGTTGATGACCGCACAATTGACCCTCATCAGTCACCATCTCTGCCCCTATGTGCAGCGGGCCGCGATCGCGCTGTCGGAGAAGGGCGTGGCTTTCGAGCGCGTCCATATCGATCTTGCCGACAAGCCCGACTGGTTCGTGGCGATCTCGCCACTCGCCAAGGTGCCGCTGCTGCGCGTGTCGCTGGAAAAGGGGGAGGCAGTCCTCTTCGAAAGCTCGGTGATCTGCGAATATCTGGAAGAGACCGCACCCGGAGCGAAACTGCATCCGTCGGACCCTTTGACGAGGGCACGCCATCGGGGCTGGATGGAGTTCGGCTCGTCCATTCTTTCCGATCTCTGGCTCTTTGAGACAACGCACGATACCGCTACGCTCGAAACCAAGCGTAAGGCGCTTCGATCCAAATTCGCGACCGTCGAGGCGGCACTCGGCGACGGGCCCTTTTTTTCTGGCGCCGATTTCAGTCTGGTCGACGCCGTCTTCGCTCCGGTTTTCCGCTACTTCGACGTGTTCGACCGCATCTCGGAGCATGGCATCTTCGACGGGCTGTCGCGCGTGCACTGCTGGCGTCGGGCGTTGTCCGCCCGGCCGAGCGTGGTAGCGGCGGTCACCGAGGATTACCCCGAACGACTGATGGCATTCCTGAAAAGGCACGATGCAGCCTTGCTCAAGACAGGAAAGATCGCCGCCTGAGTTCATGGGTGAAGGCAAAAGCTTCTGTTTTACGCGGAAGCGGTCTGATACCAAGTCTCGACGATAGGAACCGATAGGACCGGCTCGATCGGGCTGTCTGCCACTGCATGTCTTTGTCCTTAAATCGACCTCGATTAGAGGACAAAGACTTGCAGCAATTCAAAGTGCTACAGCCACCTTCGCGCGTCTTATAGCGTCTTATAAGACGCGCTGCGCTGTAGGAGAGGCTCGCAGGACGATGCTTCTGCATCCTCGGGTTAACCCGTGGATCAAGGGGTCTCGACGACGCCAGACAGCCCGGGAAGCCGGCCGCAGGTGGCCTATCGATTCCTATCACCGAGACTTGGTACAAGCGGCGGCAGGCGCCTCTTGACCGGCGTCGACTTGACAATCGAAGTATTGGTCTGCGCCTTTTCGGCGATGCGGTCGAGGATGGTGTCGAGGTCCCTCATATCGCGCACGAAGAGCTTGGCAATGAAGCAATCGTCCCCGGTGATCTTGTCGCATTCGACGATTTCCGGGGTTTCCTGGATCAGCCGCTCGACGATATGCAGCATGCCCGGCATCGGACGCACCCGCACGACCGCCTGCAAGGGATAGCCGAGGCGGGACGGATTCACGTTGACGGTAAAACCGTTGATCACGCCCCGCTCCTCGAGCTTGCGAAGCCTCTCGGCCGCGCTTGGCGATGAAAGCCCCGCATCCTGCGCGAGTTCCTTCAGTGAGACGCGGGCATTTTCGGCAAGAATCTCGAGAATGCGGCGGTCCAGATCGTCGAGCATGTTCACACCATTAGGAAGAGATACAGATTAACCTTACATTGTAAGGGGTTGTCGCATGTTCTCCTTCCATATTCCATATAGAATTCCCCAAGAGCTCATTATGCTCTCCCTCAATTCTGAAAAGGAGCCGGCATGATGGACAGGGACACGAGGCGCGGAAGCGTGGAAATGACGGCGGCGATGCTGATTTCGGGAACGATCGGTTGGTTCGTGCTGATGTCGGGTCAGCCGGTGGCTGGCGTCGTCTTCTGGCGCTGCGTCTTCGGGACAGCGACGCTCGCGGGGCTTGCGGTCGCGTTCGGCCTCGTCGACCTCCGCTATTTGCGGCTGCGGGTGATCGCCCTCTCCGTTGCCGGCGGCGTGGCGATCGTGGTGAACTGGTTGCTGCTCTTTGCGGCCTACCCCCGCGCTTCGATCTCGATCGCGACGATGGTCTACAACACGCAGCCTTTCATGCTGCTCGGGCTCGGCGCCCTCTTTCTTGGTGAAAGAATCACCGCGATGAAGCTTTTCTGGCTTTCAGTGTCCTTCGCCGGGATGATGGCGATCGTCTCCGCCAAGCCGGCGGGTTATTTCGAGCCCGCCAGCTATCTCGCCGGCATCGGACTCGCGCTTGCAGCCGCCTTTTTCTATGCCATTGCGGCGGTCGTCACCAAACTCCTCAAGGGCACACCGCCACAACTGATCGCATTGATCCAGGTGATCACGGGCGCCGTGATGCTGGCGCCCTTCGCGCTTGCCAACCCGCTGCCGCAAGACGCAATGCAGTGGACGCTGCTGATCGCCATCGGCGTCGTCCACACCGGCCTCATGTACATCCTGCTTTACGGGGCCATCCAGAAACTGCCGACGCATATGACCGGCGCCCTCTCCTTCATCTACCCGATCGCGGCGATTCTGGTCGATCGAGTGGCGTTCGGGCACGCATTGCAGCCCGTCCAGTTTGCTGGATCGGCGGCGATTCTCGTTGCTGCCGCGGGTACAAATCTCGGATGGAATTTCCGGTCCATCCCGCCTATCAGACTCGTACGCAAACGGAGCACTTCATGATCACCTGCTACCTGAAATACATCATCGATCCCTACAAGCTTGCCGACTTCGAACATTACGCCAAGCTCTGGATTCCACTGGTCAATCGGCTCGGCGGCACCCATCACGGCTACTTCCTCCCGCATGAGGGCGCGAACAACATCGCCCTTGCGCTCTTCAGCTTTCCCTCGCTTGCCGCATACGAGGCCTATCGCGAGAAGATGGCGGCGGATCCGGAATGCCAGGCGGCCTTCGTCTATGCCGAAGAGACCCGCTGCATCGTGCGCTACGAGCGCAGCTTCATGCGCCCTGTTTTCGCGTAGGCGTCGTTCTATCGACGAGCCTCGGCGGCCATGCTGACGGCCAAACCCGCAAGCACGGTGCTCATCAGCCAACGCTGCGCCAGCAGAAAGGAGGGGCGCCCGGCGAGGAAGGTGGCAATCGACCCGACCGCCACCGCGATCAAGGCGTTGACGGTGACGCTGATCACGATCTGCAGGCTGCCGAAGACGAGAGATTGCATGAGCACGTTGCCCGCGTCCGGGTGAATGAATTGCGGCAGCAGCGAAAGATAAAGCACTGCCACCTTCGGGTTGAGCAGGTTGGTGACGAACCCCATCACGAAAAGCCTGAGCGGCCCGTCCTCCGGCAGGTAGCGCAGTTGAAATGGCGAGCGGCCACCAGGCCTGACGACCTGCCATGCGAGATAGAGAAGATAGAGGGCGCCCGCGAAGCGCAGGGCATCATAGGCGAAAGGCACCGCCAGCAGCAGGGCGGTGATGCCGAGCGCGGCGAAGACCATGTAGAAGACGAAGCCAAGCGCGACGCCACCAAGCGAGACGAGGCCCGCCGCAGCTCCCTGGCAGATCGAACGAGAGATCAAGTAGATCATGTTCGGCCCTGGCGTCAGCACCATAACGAACGCGATCAAGGCAAAACCGACAAGGTTCTGGATTTCAGGCATGAGGCGGCCCTTCCACAATTTCCCGGAAGGTGTACGCCTGCCCAGGTCCGGGCAAGCTTGTTCTTGTCACCCGATCAATTAATTGCGAGAACGCTGCCCCCGCATTCAACCCGGATTTTCCTTCTCACTGCCTTGCGCTAGAAAGGCTGCCTGTCCGAAGAAACGCATATGACGCTCGCGACCCTTCTCGCCTACAGCGGCGCTCTCTTTTTCGCTGCGGCCATTCCCGGGCCCGGTGTGACGGCCATCGTGGCGCGGGCGCTCGGATCCGGTATTCGCGAAACATTTTTCATCGGCCTCGGCCTGATCCCCTGCGACATGTTCTACCTTACGGCCGTGGTACTCGGGCTCGCCTTCATCGCCCCGACCTTCACAACCGCTTTCCTCGTCGTCAAGATCGCCGGCGCGCGCTATCTCGTTCATATCGCCTGGAAACTCTTGACCGCCGGTCTTCTGCCCCGGAGGCAGAGGCGCGCAAATCGGCGAAAGCGGTCACATACTTTCTGTCGAGCCTGATGGTCACGCTCACCTGCGCCACCTGAAAAAAGATTTCTCAACCAGCGGCTCTATAACCGTTTTTTCCTTCGGCGGCGCGCATCCGAGGCGTTCCCGCTCTCGCATGACGCGCCCATTGTTCCTATTCTCGCATCAACCAATTTTTAACCCATGGGAGAACCGAAATGCCCGAACCGCGCAAGCCCGGCCGCGGCCGCATCTATTCCTCGATCACCGAAACGATCGGCGACACGCCGATCGTGCGGTTGGACAAGCTTGCTAGGGAGAAGGGGGTCAAGGCGAACCTGCTCGCAAAGCTTGAATTCTTCAACCCGATCGCCTCGGTCAAGGACCGGATCGGCGTCGCCATGGTGGAATCGCTGGAAGCCCAGGGCAAGATCGCGCCCGGCCGCACGACGCTCGTGGAGCCGACCTCAGGTAATACAGGCATCGCGCTTGCCTTCGTCGCCGCTGCCAAGGGCTACAGACTGATCCTGACCATGCCGGAGACGATGTCCATCGAGCGGCGCAAGATGTTGTCGCTGCTCGGCGCCGAGCTGGTGCTGACGGAAGGCGCCAAGGGCATGAAGGGCGCGATTGCGAAGGCACAGGAACTAGTCGAGACGCTGCCCGATGCCATCATACCGCAGCAGTTCGAGAACCCAGCCAATCCGGATATTCACCGCAAGACGACGGCCGAGGAAATCTGGAACGACACCGAGGGCGCGGTCGATATCCTGGTCTCCGGCATCGGCACCGGCGGCACCATCACCGGCGCCGGTCAGGTGTTGAAAGCACGCAAACCTTCAGTCCAGGTGATCGCGGTCGAGCCCGAAGAATCGCCGGTCCTTTCCGGCGGCGCGCCCGGACCGCACAAGATCCAGGGCATCGGCGCCGGCTTCGCGCCGGCGATCCTCGACACATCAATCTATGACGAGGTGATCACCGTCAACGCGGGCGAAGCCGTCGATGCCGCGCGCCTCGTCGCGAGTCTCGAAGGCGTGCCCGTCGGCATCTCCGCCGGTGCGGCGCTGCAGGCGGCGATCGAAGTCGGGCGGCGCGAAGGGAACGCCGGCAAGACAATCGTCGTCATCATCCCGTCCTTCGCCGAACGTTATCTCTCGACGGTGCTGTTCGACGGGTTAGGGGCGTAGGTCGAGCCCGCTTTCCATTGTTTTGTTTCCGATGACTTGAAAGGGCGCCGCCCGGCGCCCTTCTTACATCCGCCGCAACCATCAATCGCAATCTCGCCGGGCAATGGTCATTCGATGAAGGCCGCGGTTTGCGAGCGGTCAATTTAGGCTTTTTACGCACTCGTGGCTGTCGAAGCACCAAGCGTCGCTGCACCGCAGACTTGCTTGGCTTCTGCCCAAGCTTTCCTGCTTGTTTGCCGCAGATGCTCATCGGAAGCCGTGCGGCACCTTCTTCGAAACTTGCTTAGGCCGCGACCGGCAACCGCTCGCCGACAACGCGGTAGGAGATCGCCTCGGCGAGGTGGATGCGGCCTACCCTTGGCGCCCCGTCGAGATCGGCAAGCGTGCGTGCGACCTTCAGGACGCGATGGTAGCCGCGCGCCGAAAACTTCATCTTTTCCGCCGCATCCCGCAGGAGCTGCAAGCCCCCCGCATCCGGCTCGGCGATCTTCTCGATCATCGCCGTCGATGCACGGGCATTGCTCGTCAGCTGCGGATGGCCGAGGGCCATGAAGCGGTCCCTCTGCAGTTCACGGGCGCGGGCAACGCGCCTGGCGACGTCCGCGCTCGCCTCGGCCGTCACCGGGCGGATGAGGTCGGCAGCGCTGACGGCGGGCACGTCGATGCGGATGTCGATGCGGTCCATCAGCGGTCCGGATATCCGTGCCTGGTAATCGGCCATGCAGCGCGGACCGCGGGCGCAACTATGTCCGGACTCGCCGGCCATGCCGCAGCGGCAGGGATTCATGGCGGCGACAAGCTGGATCGCCGCCGGATAGCTGACGCGGTGGTTGGCGCGGGCGATCACGCATTCGGCCGTTTCGAGCGGCTGGCGTAGCGCGTCGAGCACCTGCGGTGGAAACTCCGGAAATTCGTCGAGGAAGAGCACGCCGTGATGGGCGAGCGACGCCTCGCCGGGCTTTGCCTTGATCCCGCCGCCGATCAACGCCGCCATGGTGGCCGAATGGTGCGGCGCGCGGAACGGCCTCCGGTCGGAGAGCTTTCCGCCCGCCAGTTGCCCGGCGATCGAGTGAACCATCGAGACTTCGAGCAGTTCGGCCGGCGACAGCGGCGGCAGGATGGAGGGAAGGCGTGCCGCCAGCATCGACTTGCCGGAGCCGGGCGGGCCGACCATCAGGAGATTATGGTTGCCGGCGGCCGCCACCTCCAGCGCCCGCTTCGCGCTTTCCTGGCCTTTGATGTCGGCGAGGTCCGGCAGGTTGGCGGCGGTCGCCCGCACAGAGGGTTCCGGACGGGAGATAACCTGCGTGCCCCGGAAATGGTTGGCGATGGCGATCAGGCTGCGCGGCGCGAGGATGTCGATCTCCGATCCCGCCCAGGCGGCCTCCGGTCCACTTTCGGCGGGGCAGATCAGCCCCTTGCCGAGCGCATTGGCCCCGATCGCCGCCGGCAGCGCTCCCGCTACGGGCGCGATCGTGCCGTCGAGGTTGAGTTCGCCGATGACGACATAGCCGGAAAGCGCATCCGCCGGGACCGCTCCGAGCGCCGCCATCAGCCCGAGCGCGATGGCGAGGTCGAAGTGACTGCCCTCCTTCGGCAGGTCGGCCGGCGCCAGATTCACCGTGACCCGCTTGGCCGGCAGCGCCAGGCCGGATGCGTGAAGCGCCGCCTGCACGCGCTCGCGGCTTTCGGCAACGGCCTTGTCAGGCAGGCCGACGATCTGCATGCCGACCTTGCCCGGCGCGACCATCACCTGAACGTCGACCGGAACGCCCTCGATTCCTTGAAATGCCACCGTGCTGACGCGCGCGACCATGATGCCCCCTTCGCCCGGCGCGCTTCCACCGCTACAACCGGCGCCGGTACCAGCATCAATCTTGCACGGCACGCGCTCAAAAACAAGAACAATAATAGAACATATCTATGGAGAGCCCTCCTGCATGTCTCCTTTAATCGACCGCGATTAGAGGCAAGACATGCAGCAATTCAAAGTGCTACAGCGACCCTTTGAGCGTCTAAGACGCGCGGCGCTGTAGGAGCAGGCCCGAGCGACACGCCCCGCTCGGCGGAGCGATCAGCGGCGCTTCTTCTCGATCGCGTCCCAGAGCAGGCTTGCGACGTCGGCCCCTCCGAAGCGCTTGACCTCACGGATCCCCGTCGGCGACGTGACGTTGATCTCGGTCATGTAGTCGCCGATCACGTCGATGCCGACGAAGAGGAAGCCGCGCTGTTTGAGCGCCGGTCCGATACGGGCGCAGATTTCCCGCTCGCGTGCCGTAAGCTCCGTCGCCTCGGCGCGGCCGCCGACATGCATGTTCGAACGGGCATCGTGCTCGGCCGGGACGCGGTTGATGGCACCGACCGGTTCGCCATCGACGAGCAGGATGCGCTTGTCGCCCTTTCTTACGGACGGCAGGTATTCCTGGGCGATGAAGGGCTCACGGAACATCTGCCCGAACATTTCGAGCAGCGAGGAGAGATTGCGATCGTCGCGCGCGGAATGGAAGACGCCGGCACCACCATTGCCGTAGAGGGGCTTCAGGATGATGTCGCCCATTTCCTGGCGAAAGCGGGCGATCTCTCCCGGGTCGCGGGTGATCAGCGTCTTCGGCATCAGATCGGGAAATTCGGTAACGAAGATCTTCTCCGGCGAATTGCGCACCCAGGCCGGATCGTTGACGACGAGCGTCTTCGGATGCAGCCGTTCGAGCAGATGCGTCGAGGTGATATAGGCCATGTCGAAGGGCGGATCCTGGCGAAGCAGGATGACGTCCATGTCCGAAAGATCGATCCGCTCCGGCTCGCCGAGCGTGAAGTGATCGCCCTTCACGTCGCGCAGCGTCATCTGCTGCGCCGTCGCATAGACTTCGCCGTCGCGCAGCGACAGCCGGTCGGGCGTATAGTGGAACAGTCGATAGCCGCGGGCCTGCGCCTCGAGGCTCATGGCAAAGGTCGAATCGCCCGCAATGGTGATGCCCGAAACATGGTCCATCTGGACCCCGACATTGACGATTCTTGCCATCTTACCGTTCCTGGTTGGACCTGACCGCATCGATCCCACTACGAGATCGCTGCGGGCGAAATCATTCAGCGATTCAAAGTGCTGCGGCGACCTTGCTCCCCGTGCGCCACAGAGCCCGCAACATGTAGAATGCGCAAGGCGCCCAGGCAAGGAGGCGAAAGATTATTCGAACCCCTCGACGACGCAGGTGATGAGGTCGTGGTCGGACAGCGGACGACCGGATGCATCCAGCGAGGGAATGATGCGGCTTTCGCCGATCCTCAGACCCCGGGCAAGAAACCAATCGAGCTTCATGGCGCGCTTCGGCCAGCGCGTGATCAGGCTCCGCCGCGTCGTCATCTGGTCGATAGGGCCGCCATGGCGGCTGAAGCCGCGCGCGGCGCTCATTGCGAAAAGCCCTTCGGCCTCGAAATCGCCGCCGATATGATTGCCGGTGTTGAGGTCGCCGCCGATCAGGACGGGGAGCGCCGGAAAGGCCGCATCCAGCTGATCGATCAGGTCCTTCACCTGCCGCTCGCGGTAGGCGGCGGTCGTCGCGCTTTCGAGATGGGTGGAGACGGCGACGAAGAGGCCTGCCTCGGTCTCGATGACGGCGCCGACGGCCATACGCTCGCCGAGGCGCGGCTGCTCGCCGCCATCCATGTACCAGAGGCGCTCACCCCAGAGTCGAATCATGAAGGGCCGGCGAAGCTGAATCGACGTCAGCAGCGCGTTGCCGTGAAAACCCTTCTCATTGAAATCGTCCTGGCAGAATTCGCGCTCGCTGTCGGCCCCGAGGTCAAGTTCGACGAACTCGACCCCATAGGCATATTGCATGCCGAGCGTCGCCGCGACCTCGGCCGTCGTGTGGCACTGGCCCGTGCGGGCCATACCGTTGTCCATTTCGGAAAGCATCACCAGCGATGCGCCGGTCGCGCCAAGCTGTTCGGCGCTTTCTTGCGGAAAGAGACAGCGCTCGAGGTTCCAGGCCGCGACGGAGAAGGGAAAGGCCAGCCGCCCGTCCAACGCAGCGCCGCTGATTTCGATCCTGTTCATCGCTTCGATGCCCGCCATGGCCGCATCATGGGCGGCTATGCTGTGCTCCATGCGGAGAACATCGTCGCGGCTCTGCTGCGATGGGATGGCGAGCGTCGATACGGTCTCTTCGATCACAATGCGGGCTCCAGATTGACGGTTTCCTGGCGAGCGGGCGCAACACCCGTGACCGGCTGGCGAGGGAGCCGCTTGCCGGTCTCCGCCGAGAAAAAATGCAGGCGTTCGCTGGATATGGTGATTGTGAGCTCATCTGCAAGCGGCGCTTCCGGCGCGAGTGCCGCGGTCAGTGCCTGCGCCCCGATCTTGCCGTGGACAAGCCGCTGCGCTCCCAGTTCCTCGACATAGTCGACGCGGAAGACAAACGCCTGCTCGCCGAGCGCTGCCGGGCGCAGATCCTCGGCCCTGAGGCCGACGGTGACCGCACCCTCGGCCGGCGCCGCATGGCCGAGTTCGAGCACATGCGTGCCGAGACGTAATCGGCCGCCCTCCAGCACAGCCTGGACGAGGTTCATGGCAGGCGAGCCGATGAAGCTCGCGACGAAGGTGGAGGCGGGCGCGTGATAGACGTCGAGCGGCCGGCCGATCTGCTCGATCCGGCCGCCGTTCAGCACGACCAGCCGGTCGGCGAGCGTCATCGCCTCCAGTTGATCATGGGTGACGTAGAGCGAGGTCGTGCCGAGCCGCTTCTGCAGCCGCTTGATCTCGCCGCGCATGGAGACGCGCAGTTTGGCGTCGAGATTCGACAGCGGCTCGTCGAAAAGGAAGGCGGCGGGCTTGCGGACGATCGCCCGGCCCATAGCGACGCGCTGGCGCTGGCCGCCGGAAAGGGCGCGCGGCTTGCGGTCAAGATAGGGCTCGATTTCCAGCATGCGCGCTGCCTCTGCGACACGCGCATCGATCTCCGCCCTCGGCGTCTTGCGGTTCCTCAGGCCGTAGGCAAGGTTCTCGTAGACGGTCATGTGCGGATAAAGCGCATAGTTCTGAAAGACCATGGCAATGTCCCGCTCGGCGGGATCTATGTCGTTGACGACCCGCGCGCCGATTTTCACCGCGCCCTTCGAGATCGTCTCCAGCCCCGCGACCATGCGCAGAAGCGTGGACTTGCCGCAGCCCGATGGACCAACGAAGACGATGAACTCACCGTCCTCGATGTCGATCGAAACGGACTTCACGGCTTCGACGCCGCCCGCGTAGATTTTCGAGACCTCTGCGATGTCGATCGCCGCCATAGGCTGCCTCCGTTGATGCGTTTGGGAATGCGGAGCGCGCCCGCGCCCCGCTTCGTTTGCTATTTGTCGCTCTCGGTCAGCCCCTTTACGAACCAGCGCTGGAAGATCACCACGACCATCACCGGCGGCAGCATGGCGAGGATCGCCAGCGCAAGAGCCTCGTTATAGTCGGGGATCTGGGAGCCGACCCAGACGAGCAGGATCTGCTTGATGCCCCGCACCAGCGTGAAGAAGCCCTCGTCCGTCGTCATCAGTGTCGGCCAGAGATACTGGTTCCAGCCATAGACGAACATGATGATGAAGATCGCCGCCATCATGGTGCGAGAGAGCGGCACCAGCACGTCGATGAAGAATTTAAACGGTCCGGCGCCGTCGATGCGCGCCGCCTCGAGGAGTTCGTCCGGCACCGACTTGAAGAACTGGCGGAAATAGAAGGTGCCTGTCGCGGATGCCAGGAGCGGCACGACCAGCCCCGTATAGGTGTTGGTCAGCTTCAGCATGTTCATCACCTCGTAGGAGGGCAGGATTCGAACCTCGAGCGGCAGAAGCAATGTCGTGAAGATCACCCAGAAGAAAAACGTCGCAAGCGGGAAACGAAAATAGACGATCGCGTAGGCAGCGAGCATCGAGAGCACGATCTTGCCGACCGCGAAGCCGAGACCGAGGATCATCGAGTTCATCACCATGTTGAAGCCGGTGATCTTGCCGGTGAAGCCGCCTTGGCGGGTCAGCACCGTCCCGTAGGTCTCGGCGAAATGGCCGCCCCAGTTGAGGCTCAGCCCGTTGCGATGGATCTCCGCCGCCTCGTGGGTCGAGGTCATGAAGGCGACCACGACAGGAGCCACCATGATGAAGACGCCGATCAGCAGAATGACGTGGTCGAGAATCCGGGTGCGATGCATCGGCGCCACCTCAATTGTAATGCACGCGCCGCTCGATGAAGCGGAACTGGAAAATGGTGAGTACGAAGACGATCACCATGAGGATCACCGACTGTGCCGACGAGCCGCCGAGGTCGTTGCCGCGGAAACCGTCCATATAGACCTTATAGACGAGGGTGATCGGGTTGTTGGCGGCCTTGTCCTTCACCATGACGTCGATGACGCCGAAGGTGTCGAAGAGCGCATAGGTGATGTTGATGATCAGCAGGAAGAAGGCGGTCGGCGCCAAAAGCGGCAGGATGATCGTCCAGAACCGGCGCAGCCCCGAACGGCAATCGATCGCCGCCGCCTCGCGCACGGAAACCGGAATCCCCTGCAGACCTGAGAGAAAGAAGATGAAGTTGTAGGGAATCTGCTTCCAGACCGAGACGACGATCATCGCAAAGGCGGTATCGCCGAAGTCGAGCCCGACCTTGATATCCCAGCCGAACCAGCAGGCGATTTCGACGATGGGGCCTATATGCTGGTCGAAGAACATCATGCCGATCAGGCCTGCGACCGGCGGCGCGATCGCATAGACCCAGATCAGCAGCGTCTTGTAGGCGGCATTGCCGCGGATGACGCCATCGGCCTTGACGGCGAGCAAGAGCCCGACCGATAGCGCAAAGAAGGTGACGAGCGCGGTGAAGATGGCGGTGAACCGCGCGATCCCGCGGTATTCGACGGACTTCAGCACGTCCGTGTAATTCGAGAGGCCGACGAAGGTGGAGCTGAAGCCGAAGGGATCCTCGAGGTAGAAGGACGATTGAATCGCCTGCACCGAAGGCCAATAGAAGAAGATGAAGATGATCGCGAGCTGCGGCGCCAGGAAGAGATAGGGCAGGCAGCGCGATGTGAATCGTACGCGCTTGGCGGACGTCTCGCCCCTTTCCGCCTTGCCGCCAAAGAGCCGGAGGGCACCGAAACGATGCCCTCCAATGCCGGCCCCTCCGCGCGACGCGGAGAGGCCTTCGGTTTCAGCCGCCATCGAAATCAGCCTGCCGTCTTGGCGAAACGGGCGAGCAGTTCGTTGCCTTCGCGCTCGATCGTCTCAAGCGCATCCTTGACGGTCGTTTCGCCCGCGAAGATGCGACCATATTCGCGCTCCATGATCTCGCGGATCTGCGGGTAGAAGCCGAGGCGGTAGCCCTTGGACCATTCGCCGGCCGGCAGCAGGAGCTGCTTGATGCCGACTTCGGCGACCGGCGTCTGCTGATAGTAGCCGTCCTTTTCGGCAAGCTCGTACGCAGCCTTGGTGATGGCGACGTAGCCGGTAGACTTGTGATAGAAATACTGGATCTCCGGCGAAGTCAGGAACTGGAAGAAATCCGCCACGCACTTGTTCTCTTCATCCGACTTGCCGGACATGGCAAAGAGTGCCGCGCCGCCAATGAAGGAGTTGGTGCCGGCGCCCTCGATCGAACCCCAATAGGGCAGGAAGGTCGCGGAGAAGGGCGTGGTGGCCGTCTTCTGCAGACCGCCGAAGGAACCGGAAGAGCCGATCCAGAAGGCGGCCTTGCCCTCTTCGAAGACCTTCTGGTTGTCGGCCCAACCGGCGCCGTAGAAGGCGAAGTAGCCCTCATCCTTCCAGGCCTTCAGTTTCTCGAACATCATCTGGAGCTTTGGGTCCGTCACCTTCAGCTTGGTATCGACGACGCTGTCATAGCCATTGTGGTTGCTGGCGAACTGGATGTTATTGCGCGAGAAGAAGTTCTCGGTGAACTGCCAGGTAAGCTGCGACTGGATGAGGGGGATGTAGCCGGCTTCCTTCAGCTTCGGAGCGATGGCCTCGAATTCTTCCCAGGTCTTCGGCGCTTCGACGCCGGCCTTCTTCAGGGCCTCATCGTTGATATACATGATCGGGGCCGAGGAGTTGAACGGCATGCCCACGAACTTGCCGTCGCTGTCGGCGTAGAAATAGCGAACGCCGTCGATGAAGGCGTCGCGGTCGAAGCCGTAGCCGGCCTTGGTGATCAGATCTTCCGCCGGGATGATGGCGCCCTTGGCGTTGATGATGGTCGCGGCACCCGCATCGAAGACCTGCAGGATGTTCGGCTGCTCGCCGGAACGGAACGCCGCGATGCCGGAAGCGAGCGCCTCTTCATAGGTGCCCTTGCTGACCGGGGTCAGCATGCAGGCGCTCTGGGACGCGTTGAACTTCTGGGCGACTTCGTTGATCACCTCGCCATTGCGTCCGGCCATGCCGTGCCACCAGGTGATGTTGGTCGCGGCCAGCGACGTCGTTGCGGAAAATGTGAAGGTTACGGCTGCAAGCAAAGCTTTCCTGATCATGTCCCCTGTCCTCTCCACCGTGGTTGTGGTTTGCAGTGGACTAGTGGCCTTCTATGACAGGCCGGTAATGCTTCTGTGACGGAACGATTACATTTTCCCAATCGGTCAAAAACGTCCGTCAAAAGGCATCGGGCAGATGCCGCGGCCAGCGCCATGGCAAGACGGCGATGATATCGTAGCGTACCGACAGGCGGTGGAAATCGGGCTGGCTCGAAAGCCAGAGATCGCTTGCAGCCCTGATGCGCCGTTGAGACGAAGCGGAGACGGCGAAGACCGCGCCGTCGAACGTCGTCCTCGCCTTCACCTCGACAATAGCCACGAGTTCGCCGCGCCGGGCGATGATGTCGATCTCGCCGAGCCTGGTGCGGTGACGCATGGCCACGATGCGGTAGCCCTTCAGCATCAGGCAGAGCGCGGCGCGATATTCGGCAAGAAGCCCACGCTTCAGCGCCTTCAACTTCCGGGCGTCCGGCCGCTCAGCCTTCATTGCTTTCCTTGAGGCTCAGGAGCCGGTCGTAGAGCCCCTTGCGCGGCAGGCCCGTTCGGCGGGCGGCTTCCGTCGCGGCCTTGCCCATCGGCATGGCACGGGCGAGTTCGCGCAAGAGTGCATCGACGTCCGGCTCTTGCGGAGCAGGCTTGTCATCGGGCGGTCCGATGACCAGCACGATCTCGCCCTTCACCCCCGCCGTCTGGTCATAGAAGACCTTGAGTTCGCCGAGGGTGCCGCGGCGAAACTCCTCGAAGACCTTGGTCAGTTCGCGGCAGACCGCCGCCTTTCTCTCCGCCCCAAGCACTTCGGCAGCCGCGGCGACCGTCGCGGCGATACGGTGCGGCGATTCGAAGAAGATGAGCGTCGCCGGTGCTTCGCCAAGTTCCGCCAGCCGCTCGCGGCGGGCCTTGTCTTTCACGGGCAGGAACCCGGCGAAGAGAAAGGCGGCGCTTGGTAGGCCGGAGCCGACTAGCGCGGCGAGAGGTGCGGAGGGTCCCGGGATCGGAACGACACGGTGACCGGCTTCGATCGCAAGCTGCGCCAGCCGGTAGCCGGGATCGGAAACGAGCGGCGTGCCGGCATCGGAGACGAGCGCCACCGACTTGCCTGCGGCGAGCGCCGAAAGGAGCCGCGGCCCGGCCTCTGCTGCGTTGTGCTCATGGTACGGCATCGGCCGGTTGACGATGCCGTAGCGGTCGAGCAGCACCCGCGTAACCCGCGTATCCTCGCAGGCGAGCAGGTCAGCCCCGGCGATCGTCTCCAGCGCCCGAACCGTGATGTCGGCGAGATTGCCGATCGGCGTCGCCACCAGATAAAGCGCCGGTTCCAGCGGGCGCGCCGGAACGGTCGCGTTCATCAGGCGAAAGCTGCGCTGCCTCTCCCTCTCCGCCGTCTCGTCTGCTTGCTGCTTTTCCAATGGCCGCTTCCCGATCCTGCCGGCCCGATTATTCCCGATCGCCGGTTCGCACCCTTTATGAGTGAGCGCAATGCACAGGGCAAGGCCGCAGGGTGGCGGCGGTCGCATGCACTGGGATGCACTGGGGAAACTGCCCGCGAAACCCCTTGCTTTCGTGGTTCTTTTTCTGCCATTTTGCCCCTCCACATCATTCCGGCCGGCCGGCCGGGGCACGCAGTTGACGCCGCGGCGGGCGCCTCGTCCGTCCGGCAATGGTTGAAAGCGGTAGCATCCATGCGCATTACTCTCGAGCGGTCCAATCTTCTGAAATCGCTGAACCATGTCCACCGCGTGGTCGAACGGCGAAACACGATCCCGATCCTCTCGAACGTCCTGTTGCGCTCGGATGGTGCGAGCCTCGAAATGAAGGCCACCGACCTCGACCTGGAAATCACCGAGGCGACGCCTGCCCAGGTGGAGCAGCCGGGCGCCACCACGGTTCCGGCCCACCTGCTCTACGATATCGTCCGCAAGCTGCCGGATGGATCGGAAGTGCTCTTGGCAACCAACGCCGAGGGTACGGCGATGACGGTCGCCTCCGGCCGCTCGAAGTTCTCGCTGCAATGCCTGCCGCAATCGGACTTTCCGGACCTGACCGCCGGCAGCTTCTCGCATTCCTTCCGCCTGAAGGCGACCGACCTCAAGATGCTGATCGACCGGACGCAGTTCGCGATCTCGACCGAGGAGACCCGTTATTACTTGAACGGCATCTTCATTCACACGGTCGAGAACAAAGGCGAGCTGAAGCTGCGCGCGGTTGCCACCGACGGGCATCGCCTCGCCCGCGCCGACGTTGAAGCGCCGGCGGGCTCGGAGGGCATGCCCGGTATCATCATTCCGCGCAAGACGGTCAGCGAATTGCAGAAGCTGCTCGACAATCCCGACGTGGTGGTGACGGTCGAAGTCTCTGATGCGAAAATCCGGCTGACGATCGCCTCGATCATCATGACGTCGAAGCTGATCGATGGGACCTTCCCCGACTATCAGCGCGTCATCCCGGCGAACAACGACAAGGAGCTGCGTGTCGATTGCCAGTCCTTCGCCCAGGCCGTCGACCGCGTGTCGACGATCTCCTCGGAGCGCGGCCGCGCCGTGAAACTGGCGCTCAATGATGGCCAGATGACGCTGACCGTCAACAATCCAGACTCGGGCAGCGCCACAGAAGAATTGCCTGTCGGCTATGAAGGCGATCCTCTCGAGATCGGATTCAACGCAAAATATCTGCTCGACATTACGTCCCAGCTCACCGGCAACGACGCGGTGTTCATGCTGGCAGATCCTGGTTCGCCGACGCTGGTGCGCGATCTTGCCGGCGACGACGCACTCTATGTGCTGATGCCAATGCGAGTTTGAAAACTAAGGAAGCCCCGCAATGGAGCCCGCCCTGCTTTCGCACGGCGGGTTTTTTCATGTCCCTTCGTCGCGCTGCTGCCGATTCTCATGCATTACGGCGCTGCGCGTCATTTTAGACGCGTGAAGGTCGCAAGCAGCACTTCGAAGCGTCGCGTCTTTCCTCCCTAAATGGAAAGGATCTGGGGAAACATGCAGCAGGCGCAGACAGACTTGTTTTCGCCGCATATAGGAGCACATTATGAACGAACACGCACTCACGCTCGGCGAATCAGCCAGCAGGGGGAGAGCTGACATCGAGGAGGTCGAGGGAATTCTATGAGCTTGCGCTTGAAGGTTAAGGAACGGTTCGGCCGGAAGTTCGACGAGGAAATCCGCTTCTTCAAGGGCTGGATGAGCAATAGCCGCGCTGTCGGCGCGATCCTGCCCACGTCTTCGTTCACCGCGCGCCGCATGGCGAGCGTCGTCAACCCGCGTTCGGGCCTGCCGGTTCTCGAGCTCGGCCCGGGGACGGGTGTCATCACCAAGGCGATTCTGGAGCGCGGCGTGGCGCCTGAAAAACTGGTTTCGGTGGAATATTCCACCGACTTCTTCAATCAGTTGAGGGCGGAATTCCCCGATGTCAACTTCATCAACGGCGATGCCTTCGATCTCTCGCACACGCTGGGAGCCTTCACGGACCAGCAGTTCGACAGCGTCATCTCAGCCGTGCCGCTGCTGAATTTTCCGATGCACCGCCGTGTGACGCTGATCGAGGATCTGCTTTCACGCATTCCCGTGGGGCGGCCGGTGGTGCAGATCTCCTATGGACCGCTCTCGCCGGTCGTCGCCGTGCCGGATCGCTATCGCATCCAGCATTTCGACTTCGTCGTCCGAAATATTCCGCCGGCGCAACTCTGGGTCTATAGCCGCACCCATTGACCCGGCGCGCAGCCGATGTTCGGCGTCTATCTCACCCATCCGCAGGTCCGGATCGATCCTGAAGTTCCCGTGCCGCAATGGGGTCTTTCCGATCTCGGGCGGGAGCGCACGCGCATGACGGCCGGGCAGCCCTGGGTCCGGCTGCTCGGCCGCATCGTCTCCAGCACGGAAAGGAAGGCGCTCCAAACCGCGGCAATATTGGCGGACGCCGCGGGCATTCCCGTCGAAACCGATGAGGAGACGGGCGAAAACGATCGTTCCTCTACCGGCTTTCTTCCGCCGGACGAGTTCGAGAAGGCGGCGGACCGCTTCTTTGCCCATCCCGAAGAGAGCTTCAGGGGCTGGGAGCGGGCACTCGACGCCCAGACGCGCATTTCGAGGGCCGTCTTCTACATCCTCGAGCGGCACGACCCGACAGTGCCGATCGCCTTTGTCGGCCACGGCGGCGTCGGCACCCTCCTGAAATGCCGGATGACGGGCACTGCGATCGCGCGCAGCGCCGATCAGCTGCCGGGCGGCGGCAATCTCTTTGCTTTCCGCCTTGCGGATCGCGCCGTCACGTGCGACTGGACCGCGATGGAATTCTGGCAGGGGTAGTCTCGACATGAGCATGAATGCGCGTGACCGATTGATTGTCGGCCTTGACCTTCCGACCGTGGCGGAAGCGGAGAAGATCGTCGCGACCCTCGGCGAGGAGGTCGTCTTCTACAAGATCGGCTATCAACTCGTCTTTGCCGGCGGGCTAGAATTCGCGCGCGATCTCGCTGCCGCCGGCAAGAGGGTCTTCCTCGACATGAAGCTGCTCGACATCGACAATACGGTGGCGAAGGGCGTGGAGAACATCGTCAAAATGGGCATGTCGATGCTGACGCTCCATGCCTATCCGAAGGCGATGAAGGCGGCCGTGGAGGCGGCCAGGGGATCCGATCTCTGCCTTCTCGGCGTCACTGTGCTCACCTCGATGGACGAGCAGGATGTGATCGACGCCGGATATGAATACGACCCGCACACGCTGGTGCTGCGCCGCGCCGAGCAGGCCCGTTCCGCCGGCATGGGCGGCATCGTCTGTTCGGCGGAAGAGGCCGGCGCCGTCCGCCGGATCATCGGCCCTGACATGGCGCTCGTGACACCCGGTATCCGCCCCGCCGGTGCGGAGAAAGGCGACCAGAAGCGAGTGATGACACCGGGCGACGCCATCCGGGCCGGATCCAGTCATCTCGTGGTCGGACGGCCGATAGTCAAGGCGCCCGATCCGCTTGCCGCGAGCCGCGCAATCCTCGCCGAGATGGCGGTCGCGCTTCCCGGTTGAGCCGCACCGAAAAAACAACAGTTCAGCGAAGCCGGCGCTTGACGTTGTCCCCAATTTGCCGAAAGTAGCCACCTCCTGCATGTTCACTTTGCCGGGCCCAGGCAAAAAACATGCAGCAATTCAAGGTGCTGCAGCGGCCATCGCGCGCTTCAAAAGACGCGCGCGCCGTCATGCGCTTCGCAGAGCGACGAGGAGTTCGCAATGGCCAAGGGATACTGGATTGCTCGGGTCGATGTACGAGACCGCGACCGTTACAAGGACTACGTAGCAGCAGCGAAACCCGCCTTCGAGAAATACGGCGCGACCTTTCTCGCCCGCGGCGGTCAGTTCCATCGCCTCGAGGGTGCTGTGCGAAACCGCAACGTGGTGATCGAGTTTCCTTCGTTTCAGGCCGCCATCGACTGCTACAACTCGCCGGAATACCAGCTCGCCGCAGCCATCCGCCAGGAGGTCGCCGATGCGGAAATGGTGGTCGTGGAGGGCGTCTGAGGCACGCTACTCCGGCCTTGCTAGGGCGTGAAAATGGACGGGCAGGTGTGTGCGGATTGGCCTTCACCTCGCCCGCCGCTTGCGATATGTAGCAAGCAATCTTGCCCATGAAATCAGGAGTGCGTTTCCCATGACCTTGTCCAACCTTCCGCCGCTGGTGACGATTTTCGGCGGATCCGGATTTGTCGGCCGTCATGTGGTGCGCGCGCTCGCCCGCCGGGGCTACCGCATCCGCGTTGCGGTTCGTAGGCCCGATCTCGCCGGCCATCTCCAGCCGCTCGGCAATGTCGGTCAGATCGTCTGCGTCCAGGCCAATCTGCGCTACCGCAAATCGGTGGACCGTGCCGTCGAGGGCGCCGACCACGTGATCAATTGCGTCGGCGTCCTTTTTGAAAGCGGGCGCAACAGCTTCGACGCCGTGCAGGAATTCGGTGCCCGTGCGGTCGCCGAAGCGGCTCGTGCGGCCGGCGCGACGCTGACCCATATATCGGCGATCGGTGCCGATCCGAAATCCCAATCCGACTACGCCCGCACCAAGGGCCGCGCCGAACTGGCGGTCCTCGATACCGTGCCCGAGGCGATTATCCTCCGCCCGTCTATCATCTTCGGCCCGGAGGACGGTTTCTTCAACAAGTTCGCAGAGATGGCGCGCTTCTCGCCTGTCCTGCCGCTGATCGGCGGCGGTCGCACCAGGTTCCAGCCGGTCTATGTAGGCGACGTGGCCGAGGCTGTCGCCCGCGCCGTAGAAGGGAAGCTTTCGGGCGGCACGATCTACGAGCTCGGCGGGCCGCAAGTGCTGTCCTTCCGCGACTGTCTCGAATTGATGCTGAAGACGATCGACCGAAAGCGCTCCTTCCTGTCTCTCCCCTTCGGCGTCGCCTCGCTTCTTGGACGCATCGCCTCGCTGGTGCCCTTCATCGCGCCGCCGATCACCGCCGACCAGGTGGTGTTGCTGAAATCCGACAATGTGGTCTCCGACAAGGCGGAGGTTGAAGGACGGACGCTCGACGGCATCGGCATCGCACCCACGATGCTCGAAGCGATCCTGCCCACCTATCTGGTTCGCTATCGTCCGCAGGGACAGTATACGCGCGGCGGCCGTGCCGCCTGATCGAACCGCAGCAACAGGTGAACGCATCGAAGCCGCCGAAGATGTGTCGGCGGCTTTTCTGTTGCCGGACAGCAACACCGTTGCAGTTCTGCCGCAGTCGCAAGCGCGTATGTCATTTACCCTGGATTCAGCACGTCCTGATATTGATCATGACACGGCCGGCGAATAAACAGCGCTCGCATCACGCGGCCCGGCAAACACAGCCGGCGCCAACATCACACTCGAAAGGCATACCGTCCCATGGGCAAGTCGATCGCAATCTTTTTTGCGTCTGCGGCAATGATCATTCTGGCTGGCTCGTTCATGGCACCGAGTACCGTTGCAAGCAGCAGGCAGGGCTGCACGCCCGCTTACGGCGTAGACCCGTGCACGACGGCGTCGGTTGCCTCTTCCGGCAATTGAGCCGACGTTGTCCCGACCCGCTACAGCAGGGGCGACTGAGGACAGAGACATTTCTTTTTTGGCGGGGGCCAGGGGCCGCATGCGTTTCGAAAGGGACGCATGCGGCTTTATTTTTGCGCGATCATCCAAACACCCACAGGCCGATCAGCCCGGCAATACCGACGAGAATGCGCCAGATGGCGAACGGCGTGAAGCCGCGATGCGAGACGAAATCGAGCAGCGAGCGCACGACGAATATCCCGGCAACGAACGCTGCAACGAAGCCGACAGCAATCAGGCCGATATCGTCGAAGGAAAGCGCGTCGCGGTTCGTGTAGAGATCGAGGGTGAAGGCGCCGAGCATTGTCGGCATGGCGAGAAAGAAGGAAAATTCCGCCGCCGAGCGCTTGTCCGTTCCCATCAACAGGGCGCCGGCGATCGTCGCACCGGAGCGCGAGGTTCCCGGGATCATAGCCAGGCACTGGAAAAGGCCGATCTTGAAGGCGAGTGACGGCGGATAGAGGAAGATGTCGGTGTAGCGCGGCCTCAGCGGAAGATGATCGATGACGTAGAGAATGATGCCGCCGATGATCAGCACGACGCAAATCAGCATCGGCGTCTCGAACAGGACCGATTTGATGAAGCCATGCGCTGCCGCACCGATGACGGCCGCCGGCAGGAAGGCCAGCAGAACCGAGAGAACGAAACGGCGCGCTTGCGCACTTGCTGGCAGTGCACGCACGATCGACAGGAGTTTCTGGAAATAGACGAGCAGGATCGCGAGAATCGCGCCGAGCTGAATGAGAACAGCAAATGTATTCCCGGGCGACTTGAAACCGAGAAAATGGCCGGCAAGCAGGACATGCGCGGTGGACGAGACGGGAATGAACTCCGTGAGCCCCTCGATGAGCCCGAGAACAAGCGCGCTGATGATGGATTGATCCGCCATGTATGAGATATTCCTGATGTAGTGGGATTTGGGAAGAGAATTGCGATTCTCTTGTGTTTGCCACCTGAACTACCTATAGCTCCTTACAACGAGCCGTGGCCAGATGCATATGCCGCGATGCTGACATTCCCAAGACAGCTCACTCAAGACAGCTCAAAATCTTTGAACGATGCCGACACTTTATCATCACCCCATGTCTTCCGCCTCGCGGTTCGTACGCCTTATTCTCTCTGAATATGGCTATCAGACGGAACTTTGCGAAGAGCAGCCCTGGGAGAACCGTCGGGACTTCCTTGTGCTCAACCCGGCCGGCACGCTGCCGGTCTATGTCGACAACAGCATGCGCGCGCTGTGTGGCGCGACGATCATTTCGGAATATCTGGACGAAACCAGCGGGATCATGAAGCGGGACCGCCGGTTGCTGGCTGAGGATCCGTTCCAGAGGGCGGAAATCCGGCGTCTCACGGAGTGGTTCCTGCAGAAGATGGAAGCGGACGTGACGCGACCGCTCGTGCGCGAGCGCATTTTCAAGCTGCAGATGAGGCCGGACCAGGGCGGCGGCGCACCGGATTCGAAGATCCTCCGAACCTCGCGCAACAACATCCGCCAGCACATGAAGTATCTTTCCTGGCTTGCCGGGTCGCGCCCCTGGCTGGGCGGCGACCGCATCTCCTACGCCGATCTTGCGGCGGCTGCCGCCACTTCGGTGCTCGACTATCTCGGCGAAATCGACTGGTCCGATTCGCCGTCCGCCAAGGAATGGTACCAGAGGCTCAAATCGCGGCCTTCCTTCCGGCCGCTGCTTGGCGAAAGGGTGCGCGGCGTCACCCCCGTCTCGCATTATGCGGATCTCGATTTTTAAGGGCTTATGACCATGCCTGGCAACGCTCAAAGGGCGGAAAACCAGGACAGGAAGCGACGGACGCTCACCGCCTTCCTGAAGGAGGAAGCTGCGGCCAAGGGTTTCGACATCTGCCGCATCACGCGGCCGGATGCCATACCGCGTGCGCCGGAGCGACTGAAGGCCTTCCTTTCCGCCGGCCGTCACGGGACCATGGAATGGCTGGCAGAGACGGCGGAACGGCGCTCCGATCCGCGTGTACTCTGGGGCGAGGTCCGGTCGATCGCCCTTCTTGGCATGAACTATGGGCCCAACGCCGATCCGCGCGACATTCTTGGAAAGCGCGACCGCGGCGCCATCTCCGTCTATGCACAGAACCGCGACTACCACGACGTCGTGAAGGGGCGGCTCAAGGAGATCGCGACGCGCTTTGCCGCCCGCTGCAGCGAGGACGTGAAGGTTTTCGTCGACACGGCCCCGGTCATGGAAAAACCTCTGGCGGAAAAGGCCGGCCTCGGCTGGCAGGGCAAGCACACCAATCTCGTTAGCCGCGACTTCGGCTCCTGGCTCTTCCTCGGCAGCCTGTTCACGACCGCCGATCTCGAGATCGACGCGCCCGAACACGACCATTGCGGTTCCTGCCGCGCCTGCCTCGACGCCTGCCCGACCGGTGCCTTTCCGGCCCCCTACCAGATCGATGCGCGACGCTGCATCTCCTACTTGACGATCGAGTACAAGGGTCGGATCGAACCGGAGCTGCGTCCGCTGATCGGCAACCGCATCTATGGCTGCGACGATTGTCTTGCCGCCTGTCCATGGAACAAGTTCGCCCGCGAGGCCTGCGAGATGAAGCTCAAGGCACGCGAAGATCTCAAGCAGCCGGAGCTCGCCTTCCTGCTGACTCTAGACGATGCCGCCTTTCGCGCCTTCTTTTCAGGCTCTCCGGTCAAACGCATCGGGCGCGACCGCTTCGTCAGGAATGTCTTGATCGCCGCCGGCAATTCCGGCGAAGAAGACCTGGTTTCCGCCTGCAAGGGCCTGGCAAGCGACGCCTCGCCGACAGTCCGGGCCATGGCGGTCTGGGCGCTTTCCCGGCTGATGCCGAAAGGAGAATTCATCGCTTTCGCGGGCAAATGTCCGCCGGAGACGGACGAAGAGGTTGTTTCGGAATGGAAAATGGCAGGAGTGAGCCGATGCATGTCCTGATCCTTGGTGCCGGCTATTCCGGCACGGCGATCGCCAAAGCCATTGCACCCGAAGCGCAATCGGTGACCGGGACGACCCGCTCGCCAGACAAGCTGCAGCCTCTGCGGGCCGACGGCATCGATCCGCTCCTCTTCGACGGAAACGCAATCTCCGCCGCGCTGGCGCAAGCGATGAAAAGGGCGACGCACCTCGTCCAGTCCATCGCGCCGGGGCAGGACGGCGACCCGATGTTCCGCGCCAAAACACCACCGCTTGCCGGGCTCCTGCCGAATCTTCGCTGGGCCGGTTATCTCTCCACTGTCGGGGTCTATGGCGATCATGGCGGCGCCTGGGTTGCGGAAGACACGGTGATCAGGCCGGTCTCGCTACGCTCGATGGAGCGCGTCGAGGCGGAGAACGCCTGGCTCGACTTCGGTGCCCGGCAGGAAATCCCTGTCGCCGTGCTCAGGCTTGCCGGCATCTACGGTCCGGGCCGCAACGCTTTCCGCAACCTTGCCGCAGGGACCGCCCACCGGATCATAAAGCCGAACCAGGTCTTCAATCGCATCCGCGTCGAGGATATCGGCGCGGCGACAGTCTTCCTTGCCGCGCACGGCCTTGGCGGGATCTACAACATCGCCGACGACGAACCGGCGCCGCCACAGGATGTCGTATTGGAGGCCGCCCGGCTGATGGGCGTCGACCCGCCGCCGGAAATTCCCTTCGAAACCGCCGATCTCTCCCCGATGGCGCGCTCCTTCTACGGCGAAAACAAGCGTGTTTCCAATGCAAGGCTGCGAGAGGCCGGCTTCGAGCCCGCTTTCCCCAACTATCGCGTTTCACTTGCACAGTTGTGGGCATCCGGGACCTGGCGGGGATAGTCGTTTCCCGCCGGCGCATCCCTGCGACAGTATATCCCACCTGACATAGGCGCGGCCTATCAGTTCATCCGAAAGTATAGGATTCCACCCTCGCAACTTGACTGACCTACACTGCCAACTTTCCGCCTATACTTGGGCAGCGACCACAACCATAGCGGTAGCTGGTCAAATACAACCTTCGCCGCCTGCAGCATCTCCTCGGAATCGAAATTTTAAATTAAACGTTTTCATCGAAACAGCGGCTGACGCCGACTCAAGGCCGTCAAAGACGTTTAGGCGTTGATTTCCAAGACCTTCTCCAATTCAACTAAAACAATTCAAACGATCTTCGATTTTTAATTTTTGCCGCTTCGCAATAATTCCTAATGGAAAGTTAAAGGTTGAAGCACGGTTTTGCCATTTTTTGCCCCAATTAGCTCGAACTGCAAGGGAAACAAATTCAGCATTCAAACCGAAGGGGGCGTCGCTTGAAGCCGGCGAACATCAGAACTGCTGCCGCTGCAGCGTTATTCACCGTCGGGATGGGATTGATCCCGACATCCGAAACTCAGGCGGCGGGAGCGGGCTGCGGCGGCGCATCGTGGTACGCCCTCACCTCGAAAACGGCCTCCGGCGAGAGAATGAACCCCTCACGTCTGACGGCCGCCCATCGCAGCCTCAAGTTCGGCACAAAGGTCCAGGTCACCAACAAACGCAACGGCAAGTCGGTGGTCGTCCGGATCAACGACCGCGGTCCCTTCATTCGTGGCCGCGTGATCGACCTCTCCAAGGCGGCGGCATCGCAGATCGGCATGGTCCGCTCCGGTACGGCCAGCGTCTGTTATCAGGTCATCAACTCCTAACGGCCTGACTGCCGGCGTGCCCACGTGTATTCTGCGGCTTCCGTCTTGCTCTTCGATGCCTTCGCCGCTACCACGGCGAAAAAGGAGTTGATCGAAGATGCGATTGGGCGGGCGGCTCTCGGGAGCCATTGAAGTTCTTGACGACATAGAGAGGCGCAAGCGCCCCGTCGCCGACGCGCTCAAGGATTGGGGCCTCTCTCATCGCTTTGCCGGCTCCGGCGACCGCGCAGCCGTCGGCAACATCGTTTATGATGCCCTGCGCATGAAACTCTCACATGCCCATCTTATGGACAGCGACAGCGCCGTCGCACTTGCCCATGCGGTCATGTACCGCCAATGGGGCTTTAACCCGGAGAGCCTCGCGGCAGCACTTGCCGACGACAAGTTCGCGCCGGAAGCGCCGTCTTCGGAAATGATGAAGGCCTTCGCAGAGCGCCGAATCGAAAACGCGCCGCTCAATGTGCAGGGCGACATTCCGGAATGGACGCAAGCCTCGTTCGAAGAGAACTTCTCCGACGACTGGCTCGAGGAAGCCAGGGCGCTCGCGGGCCGGCCGACCCTCGACCTGCGCGTCAACACGCTCAAGGCGACGCGCGCCAAAGTGCTGAAGGCGCTGGAGCGCAGCGGCGCCGATTCGGCGGCGATCGCCCGCCATGGTATTCGCATCACCGCCGGCGAGGGCGCATCGCGCCTGCCGAACGTGACGGCCGAGATCGCCTTTCAAAAGGGTTGGTTCGAGGTGCAGGACGAAGGATCGCAGATCGTCGCCGACCTCGCCTTTCCGCAGGAGGGCGAGCAGGTGCTCGACTATTGTGCCGGCGGCGGCGGCAAGACGCTCGCCATGGCGGCGGCGATGAACAACAAGGGCCAGGTCCACGCCTATGATACCGACCGCAAGAGGCTGGCGCCGATCATCGAGCGGCTGAAGCGGGCAGGGACCCGCAATGTGCAGGTCCATGAAACCGCCGACTCCCTGGCATCGCTTGCCGGGCGTTGCGATCGCGTGCTCGTCGATGCCCCCTGCACCGGCACCGGCACTTGGCGCCGCAGGCCGGACACCAAATGGCGGCTGACACAGAAGAATCTCGAGGAGAGGCTTGCGCAGCAGGAGGAGGCGCTTGCCAGCGCTGCACAGTTTGTCCGCCCCGGCGGATGCCTGATCTACGTCACCTGCTCCGTCCTGCCGGAGGAAAACGAATCGCAGGTCTACGGCTTCTGCGAGGACAATCCGGAATTCGAGATCCTCTCGGCCGCCGATACCTGGGCGACGCTCTTCGGTACCGACAAGCCGCAGCCCTGGTCCGCCGACATGAAGACGGTGACACTGACGCCGGCGTCGACCGGCACCGACGGCTTCTTCTTCTGCCTGATGGGTAGAAAGGCCTGAGGGAACCCTATTGCATGTCTCCTTTAATCGACCTCGATTTAAGGACAAAGACATGCAGCAATTCAAAGTGCTACAGCGACCTTTGCGCGTCCAACGCGTCCAACAAGACGCGTGGCGCTGTAGAGTCGCAAGTTCCGCGCGACCACATGCCAAGGTCGCAAATTGAAAGGCTTCTAAACTATACGCTTTGACACAAGTTTGCTTTTGGTCCATGACACCCGGGCTTTTGCCGGGGCTCAAGCCGTCTTGCGGCCGTCCCGCGACAAGTGAAGGAGAGGTCATGACCAAGAAATTCATCCGTTGCGCCGCGCTGGCGCTCCTGGCGGCCGCGTCCGGCCTGGCGCTGCAGCCGGCCCTGGCAGCGACCGACGCCGCAGCCGTCGTCAAGCATTATGCGACGATCGCCCATGCCAAGTACGAGGACGCGCTGACGACGGCCGAAACGCTCGAGAAGGCGGTCGACGCGCTGATTGCACATCCGAGCGAGGAAACGCTGAAGGCAGCGCGCGAGGCATGGCTGAAGGCGCGCAATCCCTATCAGGAGACCGAGGTCTACCGGTTCGGCAATCCGATCGTCGATGAGTGGGAGGGCAAGGTAAACGCCTGGCCGCTCGACGAGGGCCTGATCGATTATGTCGACCCGAGCTACGGCACGGAGAGCGATGAGAATGCGCTCTTCGTCGCCAATGTTATCGCCAGCAAGACGATTAAGATCGATGGCAAGGATGTCGATGCAACCAGAATCACGCCGGAATTTCTTGCCGGCACGCTGCAGGAGGCCGGCGGCATCGAGGCGAATGTCGCAACCGGCTATCACGCGATCGAATTCCTGCTGTGGGGCCAGGATCTGAACGGCACCGGCCCGGGCGCCGGCAACAGGCCCTATACCGATTTCGACACCAAGGCCTGCACCAACGGCAATTGCGACCGCCGCGCCGCCTATCTCAAGGCCGCAACCAGCCTGCTCGTCTCCGATCTCAAGGAGATGGTCGCCAACTGGACGCCGGAGGGCGAGGCCGCCAAGGCGGTCGAAGCCGATCCCAAGGCGGGCATCGCCGCGATCCTCACCGGCATGGGCTCGTTGTCCTATGGCGAGCTCGCCGGCGAACGCATGAAGCTCGGCCTGCTGCTCCACGATGCGGAAGAGGAACATGATTGCTTTTCCGACAACACCCATAACTCGCATCTGCACGACGCGATCGGCATCCAGTCCGCCTATACCGGTGAATATACCCGGATCGACGGCACGAAAATCGCCGGTCCCTCCCTCTCCGAACTCGTCGCCGCCAAGGACTCCGATCTCGACAAGGAGATGAAGGACGATCTCGCGACCACGGTCGAGAAGATGCAGGCGATGGCCGAGCGTGCCGAAACCATCGAGGCCTACGACCAGATGATCGGCGAAGGCAACACGGAAGGCAATGCGACCGTCCAGGCGGCCATCGACGGCCTGGTCGCCCAGGCCAAGACCGTCGCGCGCGCAATTACGGCACTCGACCTGGGGCAGATCGAGCTTGAAGGTTCGGACAGCCTGGATAATCCTAACGCCGTCTTCCAATAGGCGAAAGCCGGGCCGCTTCCGGTAGGCGGCGGCCCGATCCTTGTCCGATGAACGCACGCACCACCCGCTTCCTGGCGCTTCCGATTGCACTCCTCAGCCTCGCTGCATCGGCGGCGGGCGACGCTTCGCCCCACTCGGTCGGTACCCCCCTCTGCCCTGCCCGGTCCACCCTCCGCAGCTGCAGCGCAGCTGCTGCGGAGGACGGGCAGGGCAGAGGGGGGTGCCCCCCTAGGCAGATCGCAGATGCTGCGTCGCGCGAATCACCGAGACGCTCCAATCAAATTCCGTCGCGCTCCGAACGCGACGAGCTTTCAAACGACGATCTCGACCGCGTACTCAAGGTGACGCGGCCGACGACGGACTTCTCCAAAGCCGAACAATTCGAGGCCATGTCCGGGGGCGCGACGACGACGATCGCGTCGATCGATGAGAAGGTTTTCTCGCAGCTGCTCGCCAACCTGCCCTTTGAGGCCGAACAGAATTTCAAGCTCGGCAAGGCGCTGTTTGAAAAGCTCTGGGTCTCTTCCCCCTCCTCGACGCAGGCCTCCGACGGGCTCGGGCCGCTCTACAATGCGCGGGCCTGCGCGAGCTGCCATCCGCGGGACGGACGCGGCCGTCCGCCCGAGGGAGCGGTTGCGGACGCGACGTCGATGTTCTACCGCCTCGCCCGCCCGCCGCGCGACGCGGCCGAGCGGCAGATGATCGCCGCCCATGAGGTGCTCAACTTTCCGGATCCGGTCTATGGCGCGCAGATGCAGGACAGCGCCGTGCCGGGGCTCGCAGCCGAAGGCCGGATCGTCATAACCTATGAGGAAGTGCCAGTGACGCTTTCCGGCGGCGAGCCTGTTACGCTCCGAAAGCCGCATTATGCGGTGGCCGATCTCGGCTATGGCGCCATGGATCCGGAGACGACGCTGTCGCCCCGAGTGGCCCCGGCGATGATCGGCCTCGGCCTGGTCGAAGCGATCCACGAGGCGGATATCCTCGCCAATGCCGATCCGGACGACAGAAACGGCGACGGCATCAGCGGCCGGGCGGCACTCGTCCGTGACCGGCAGAGCGGCGCCGTCACGCTTGGCCGTTTCGGGTGGAAGGCTCAGAGCCCCACCGTTCTTCAGCAGGCGGCCGATGCCTTCGCTATCGATATCGGCATTTCCACCCCCGGTCTTGATCTGAGCCACGGCGACTGCACCGCGGCGCAGGCCGCCTGCCTTCGGCTCCCGACCGGCGTACAGCCGCGGCTCGGACCAGTGGAAGCCCCCGATCCTGTCCTCGGGCTCGTCACCTTCTATTCCGTCAGCCTCGCCGTGCCCGCCCGGCGCAAGGCGAGCTTTCCCGAGACGCTGAAGGGAAAGCGGCTTTTCTACGAGGCGGGCTGCCCTGCCTGTCACACGCCGAAATATGTGACCCGCCGCGACGCCGCGCACACGGAGGTGGCCTTCCAGTTGATCTGGCCCTATTCCGATTTCCTGTTGCACGACATGGGCGAGGGCCTGGCGGACGGCCAGCCGGTCGGGATCGCCAACGGACGCGAGTGGCGCACGCCGCCGCTCTGGGGGATCGGACTGACGAGGACCGTCAGCGGCCATACCTTCCTCCTTCACGACGGGCGTGCGCGAAATTTCGCCGAGGCCGTCCTCTGGCACGGCGGCGAAGCGGAAATGGCCCGCAACGCTTTCGCGGCCATGAGCGGGGACGACCGCAAGGCCCTCTTGACCTTCCTGGAGTCGCTCTGATGCGCCTGACCCTGTTCCTGCCCCTTGTACTTCTAAACCTTGCTATTGCCGGCGCCCCCGCGGCGGCACAGGAGGGCGAGGCCCCATTGCCACGCGTCCTCGACGAGGCAGCGCTTCCGGGGGTGATGGCAAGGGCGGTGGACGACTTCATCCTTCCCGGCTACCGCGATCTCTCGCAGTCGACGGCGGCCCTTGCGCAAGCAGGCGGAGCGCTTTGCGAGGCCCCTTCCGTCGCCATACTCGATGCGGCTCGGTCGGCCTTCACGGATGTCGTGGGAAAATGGTCCGCGGTCGAAATCATCCGTCTCGGGCCGGCGCTCGAACAGAATCGCTTCGAACGCTTTCTCTTCTATCCGGACCGGAAAAGCACCGGCCTGAAGCAAGTCCAGGCCATCCTCGCCAAAGGCGACGAGAGCGCGACCGACATCGAAAGCCTCAGAATAAAGAGCGTTGCGGTCCAGGGCCTCGGTGCGCTTGAATATGTGCTCTACGGCACGGGCTCGGAGGCGCTTTCGGGCGGCGAGGGCGGCTTTCGCTGCCGTTACGGCCGCGCCATTGCAACGAACCTCGAAACCATTGCCCGCGAACTGCTTGCCGCCTGGGAAAGCCCCGATGGAATCCAGGCCGCATGGAAAAGGCCGGGACCGGACAATCCGCTCTTCCGCGACGACCGCGAGGCCGCAACCGAATTGCTCGGTATCCTCGTCCACAGCGTCGAGATGGTGAAGGACCAGAGGCTACGTCCCTTCTACGCCGGAACGGTCGACGGCAGGCCGGGCAGGAACAATCCGAAACTCGCCATCTATTGGCGTTCCGGCAACACAATGGCGTCCCTGTCGGCAAATTTCCGCGGACTGCAGGCGCTCTTCAACCTGGCCGGGATGGAAAACCTGCTCCCCGCCGACAGCCGCTCGATCGCCGGCTCGGTGGATTTTCTCCTGAAGACGCTGGCGCGTGCTGCCGACCGGGTGGACGGGCCGATCGATGCTGCGCTTGCCGACGGCAGGCGGCGTGCGACGCTCGATTTCATCGCGCTCAACACCGCCGACCTGCTCGACAGGCTCAACCGCGATTTTGGCGGCGCCATCGGTCTTGGCGCAGGGTTTTCCTTCGCCGACGGCGATTGACAAGCGGCTCTTTTGGGCGCAAATCGCATCCGTGTCCGCACTGCGGGCATGATGTCACCCACAAGGATCAATTCAAATGAACCCCGACAGTCGAAGTCGAGCCTTCGTGCTCGCGGCCGTCCGGACCTGAATGATCAGGGCTCCCGGCGGTCGGACGACTTGGCCCCATGGAGCCCAACATGCTGCGCATCTACAAAAGCCAGAACAGCCATCTCGCGCTCGTCGACCACTCCGCCGGCTTTGCCGCCGAGGAGACCGTGACCTGGTTCGACCTCTTCAAGCCTTCCGCCGATGAGACGCGGCTTGTGGAGGGGCATCTCGGCATAGCGATCCCGACCAGCGACGAGATGCAGGAGATCGAGCTTTCCGATCGGCTCTATCAGGAGGACGGCGCCGAGTTCATGACTATCACGGCGACCGCCAAGCTCGACAGCGATCAGCCGGGCAAGGCGCCTGTGACCTTCATCCTCAAGGGGGGGAGCCTCGTCACCGTGCGCCACGCGGATCCGAAGCCGTTCCAGCTCTACGCCAATCGCATCCAGAAGCCGAACGGGGCCGTTTGTGAAACGGGCGAGCTCGTGATGCTCGGCCTGCTCGAGTCGATGATCGACCGTATCGCCGATGCGCTGGAGCGCGCCGGCGACGAGGTCGACGCGATCTCGCGCGAGGTCTTCCGCAAGTCTCATGTCAGCGCCACCAAGAAGACGCGCGATCTGCAGTCGCTGATCGAGCAGATCGGCCAGAAGGGCGACCTGCTGACGACCATCCGCGAAAGTCTCGTCAGCATAGGCCGGCTCGTCGCCTATCACGTCGCGGCCGAAGGGAGCGGCCCGCGCAAGGCGGGCAAGGAAAGCCGACAGCGGATAAAGCTGATCCAGCGCGATGCGACGTCGCTCGGCGATCACGCGCTGTTCCTGTCGAACAAGATCAATTTCCTGCTCGATGCAACGCTCGGCCTCATCAATCTCGAGCAGAACCAGATCATCAAAATCTTCTCGGTGGCGGCGGTGGTCTTCCTGCCGCCGACCCTGGTCGCCTCGATCTACGGCATGAATTTCCAGGCTATGCCGGAACTCGCCTGGCGGCTCGGCTACCCCTATGCGCTCGGCATGATGGTGCTTTCGGCGCTGGTGCCGTATCTCTATTTCAAGCGCCGGGGATGGTTGTGACAATGGCTCACTTCCTCCGCCCCGAAAATCAAATCTCAACCACGAACCTCATCGACAGACGCAGCTTCGTCAAGATGGCCGGTGCCGCGTTCGTGGCGACGCTCAGCTCCCGTAGCGCCTTCGCGCTCGATCGCGCAGACGCCGTCTTCGCCGCCGCCTTCATGGCGCCGGACGGCCGCTATGGCGTGGCGACGCTGACGGAAGCGGGCGAGATCGTCGAACGCACCCTCTTGCCGGCGCGCGCACACGGCATGGCCTTCTCGCCGGCGGGCCGGCAGATGGTCGCCTTCGCGCGCCGCCCCGGCACCTATGCGATGATAGGCGCAATGGACCGACCGGCCGAACCGGTGGTGATAACCGCCGCCGAAGGCCGCCACTTCTTCGGCCATGGCTGCTTTTCCGCCGACGGCCGGCTGCTCTACGCCACGGAAAACGATTTCGCCGCCAATCGCGGCATGGTGGGCGTCTATGACGGAACGGCGGGTTTTGCGCGGATCGGCGAGTTTCCGACCTACGGCATCGGCCCGCACGACATGGCGCTCTCTCCAGACGGGCGCACGCTGATCATCGCCAATGGCGGCATCGAGACCCATCCGGACTTCGGCCGCACCAAGCTCAATCTCGACCATATGGAGCCGAGCCTCACCCTTGTCGACACGGCGACGGGCGCCCTCGTCGAAAAGCACGCGCTGCCACCGGCATTGCGGCAGCTATCTACCCGGCATGTCGATATCGGCGCCGATGGGCGAGTCTGGTTCGCCTGCCAGTACGAAGGCCCGCGCAACGATCTGCCGCCGCTCGTCGGCCATTTCGAAAAGGGCGAGGCGCCGACCTTCGTCGACCTGCCGGAGCGCACCACGCTGGCGCTTGCCAATTATGTCGGCGCCATCGCCGTGAACCGCCGCGAGGGGCTTGTCGGCCTTACCTCTCCGAAGGGCAACACCGCCGTGACGCTCGAGGCGAAAACCGGCGCGGTGGTGAGAGAGGAGCGCATAGCCGACGCGGCGGGCGTAGCTGCGGCCGAACATGGCTTTGCGGTCTCTTCCTATCGCGGAAGTTTCAAGGGACATCCGAATGCTGTCGCCTGGGACCAGCATATCGTCAGGCTTGGCGGCTAAGAGACTTACAGACCATCGCATGCCGCTTAGATCACGCCGCCTCCGGCACCCGAAAGCGCCGCGAGATCGTCCCAGCGATAAGCGACTTGAACAAGGCGTTCCCCGCCGACGCCGACACGGCCCTCACCGACGGCGCGCGCGCCCACGCGTTCGTAGAATAGCCTGTTCGGATTGTCCGCCAGAACCCAGGCAAAAAGCGAGGAAGCTCCCATTTCCCGGCAATGGGCCGCAACCGAGCGCACCAGCGCCGAGCCGACGCCGGCGCCATGATAGTCCGGCAGGATGTAGAGCTCGTAGAGCTCCCGGTCGAAGGCCGGCGGCATGCCACGCGCCCGCCCATAATTGGCGAAGCCGATCACCCGGTCATCCGAAAGATCGACCGCAACCGTGAGGAAACTCCCCGGAACGCGCATCCGCCGCGCATGCCCGATGGCCTGGTTCCCGACCGTCATCGCATCGAGATAGGCATCGGATATGATGCCGCGGAAGGTTGCACGCCAGGTCGTGACCAGGACCGAGGCGACCTCCATGAGATCGTCGGGATCGGCCGGCCTGATCTCGATAGGCTTGATGCTTTTCATCTGGGAGATATATGGACGCGCCGTGCCTGACAAAAGCCTGCACGCCGCCCATTCGCACGGCAGTCCGCCATCTGGCGAAATGCGCTTGTTCTCCGGCAAGACGCGTGCAAGTGTCGGGCCTGAAGAAATGGGGTTTGCGCGAGGGGCAGTTGCATTGAAAGTGGACAGCGAACCATATGATTTTCGCGCTCGCGCCCGCGAGAGTTTCGGCCGCCAGGCGGCGATGCGCACGATCGGTGCGGAACTGACGCGCGTCGAACAGGGAACGGTCGAGATCGAGCTACCCTTCGACGCCAAGCTGACGCAGCAGCATGGTCTCCTGCATGCCGGCATCATTTCCGCCGCGCTCGATGCGGCCGGCACCTACGCGGCCTATTCGGTGATCGATCCGGACGCATCGCTGCTGACGATCGAGTTCAAGGTCAACTTGCTCTCGCCCGGCCGCGGAGAACGCTTCCTCTTCCGGGGCGAGGTCACGAAGCCCGGCACCACGATCATCGTCTCGGACGGGCGCGCCTATGCGGTGAAGCCGGATGGACCGGCAAAGTTGATCGCCTCGATGACCGGAACGATGATGGTCGTGCGCGGACGCGAGGGGATCGAGGGATGAGTTTCGAGCTGAAGACGGTGGCCGGCAGGAAGATCCTCTATGTGATGGCGGTGGACCCGGAATATGGACCCTGCCTCAACGCCCGCATCACGCCGCTGATGACCGGTGTCGGCCCCGTCGAGGCCGCCGTCGCGCTGACGAAGGCGCTGGCCGAGCTTCGTGCCGCCGACAAGCTGCCGGATCTCGTCGTTTCGCTCGGCTCGGCCGGCTCGGCAACGCTCGAGCAGGCCGAAATTTACCAGGCCAGCTCGGTTGGCTACCGCGACATGGATGCCTCCCCGCTCGGCTTCGCGAAGGGCGCCACGCCCTTCCTGGATCTCCCGGCCGTCGTGCCCTTGCCACTGCGTATCCCCGCAATAAAGGACGCGCGTCTTTCGACCGGCGCCAACATCGTTTCCGGAAAAGCCTACGACGAAATAGATGCCGACATGGTCGAGATGGAGACCTTCGCGGCCTTGCGCGCCTGCCAGGCCTTCGGCCTTCCGCTGATCGGGCTTCGTGGAATATCGGACGGCAAGGCGGAACTGAAGCATGTCGACGACTGGAGAGAGTATCTGCACATCATCGACGAGAAGCTTGCCGAGGCGATCGACAGGCTGGAAGCGGCCCTCGAAACCGGCGAAATCCGGCTCTGAACGTTCCCGCGGGCGCTAAATTGTCCGGGTGCAATGTAATCGTTGCGCCCGCCGCGGGCTTTCATTAAAGGCTCGACATCACCAAGCTTGAAGGCCCGCCATGACCGAGACAGCCCATCCCGATACCGTCCTCATCGTCGATTTCGGCAGCCAGGTGACGCAGCTCATCGCCCGGCGCGTGCGTGAAGCCGGCGTCTATTGCGAGATCGTGCCGTTCCAGTCGGCCGAGGAGGGCTTCGAGCGCCTGAGCCCGAAGGCGGTCATCCTGTCAGGCAGCCCGGCTTCGACCCTCGACATCGGTTCGCCGCGGGCTCCGTCCGTCATTTTCGAAAGTGGTGTCCCGGTCTTCGGCATCTGCTACGGTCAGCAGACCATGTGTGCCCAACTCGGCGGCAAGGTGGAAAGCGGCCATCATCGCGAATTCGGCCGCGCGTTCCTGGAAGTGGAGAAGGACTGCGAGCTCTTCGAAGGCCTCTGGTCAGTCGGCTCCCGCCATCAGGTCTGGATGTCGCATGGCGACCGGGTCACCGCGTTGCCGCCGGGCTTCGGGGTCGTCGCCACTTCGCCGAACGCCCCCTTTGCCTTCATCGCCGACGAGACACGCAAATATTACGCCGTGCAGTTCCATCCAGAAGTCGTGCACACGCCGGACGGCGCTAAGTTGATCGCCAACTTCGTGCACCACGTCGCCGGCATCAAAGGCGACTGGACGATGTCGGCCTATCGGGCCAGGGCGGTCGAGGCAATTCGGGAGCAAGTCGGCGACAGGAAGGTGATCTGTGCGCTTTCGGGCGGCGTCGACTCGTCCGTCGCCGCGCTCCTCATCCACGAAGCCGTCGGCGACCAGCTCACCTGCATCCTCGTCGACCACGGCCTGATGCGCAAGGACGAGGCGGCGAATGTCGTCGCCATGTTCCGCGAGCACTACAATCTCAGCCTTCTCCATATCGACGCCTCCGACCGCTTCATCGGCGAATTGGAGGGCGTCAGCGATCCGGAAACGAAGCGCAAGATCATCGGCCGGCTCTTCATCGAAGTCTTCGAGGAGGAGGCGAAGAAGCTCGGCGGCGCCGATTTCCTCGCGCAGGGCACGCTCTATCCGGACGTGATCGAAAGCGTTTCCTTCACCGGCGGCCCGTCGGTGACGATCAAGTCGCACCACAATGTCGGCGGCCTTCCGGAGCGCATGAACATGCAGCTCGTCGAGCCGCTGCGCGAACTCTTCAAGGACGAGGTGCGCGTGCTCGGCCGCGAGCTCGGCCTGCCGGAAAGCTTCATCGGCCGCCATCCCTTCCCCGGTCCGGGCCTTGCGATCCGCTGCCCCGGCGGCATCACCCGCGATAAGCTCGAAATTCTGCGCGAGGCGGATGCCATCTATCTCGACGAGATCCGCAAGGCCGGGCTTTACGATGCCATCTGGCAGGCCTTCGCGGTGCTGCTGCCGGTGCAGACGGTCGGGGTGATGGGCGACGGGCGTACCTATGAGTATGTCTGCGCATTGCGCGCCGTCACCTCGGTCGACGGCATGACGGCCGACTTCTACCACTATGACATGGAATTCCTGGGCCGCGCCGCCACCCGCATCATTAACGAGGTCCGCGGCATCAACCGCGTGGTCTACGACGTGACGTCGAAGCCGCCGGGCACGATCGAGTGGGAGTGAGGGACGGAGAGCAGGCGGCGTCTGTCTGCGGCATCAGGCCCCCTCTCCCTCCACGGATCTTGCCCCGTCCTGCGCCGCCATCATGCGTGCCGATGCCAGACCTTGTTGATAATCAGCCATCGGCCCTCTACCTTGAGCAGGGTCAGATAGTCCGTATGGCGCGAACCCGCGAATTCATTGACGACCTTCACGCTTGCCGCATCGCCGGTAATTTCGATCATCTCGACATCCATGAAGGGCTGGCTATCCGGCGGTGCCGCTCCCTCTTCCACTATGGCCGAGATGAATGCGTCGCGCGTCAGCCATTCGACGGAGTCCTCGTAATTGCCGACGATGGACGCGTTCGGATGGAAGGCCTTGCGCAACGCCGCCTCGTTGGCAAAAGCCATGCCGTCTACATAGAGATGGACAACCGCACTGACGGCCTGCTCTTCGGACATTCGTCAATTCTCCATTTCCCGCGGCCGGAACTCCTGACACCACTCGCGCCGCATGAGGACCCACAGCGCCGCGCGTCCTAGCAGACGCTCAAAGGTCGCTGCAGCAGTTTTGAATTGGTGCATGCCTCTAAATCGAGATCGATCAAAGGAGACATGCAATAGATAAGTAGGGTATCGCAACGGAATTGCGATACCCCACCGCCGGCACGGATCGCCGGAACAGTCAGAGCGTTCTCACCGATTTGTCAGAGCCAGAGATTGATCCGAGTAACGCTTGCCCGCAACAAGCTCCGGAGACATGGCGTTGCCGAGCTGGGCCCGTTCGTCTTCCGCGAGCACGATACCGGCGGCGGCAACATTCTGCTCCAGGTGATCGAGCTTTCGGGCGCCGGGGATCGGCACAACGTCATCGCCTTGATTGACGACCCAAGCGAGAGCGAGCTGCGCGGCCGTTACGCGCCTGTCCTTTGCGAGTTCCTGCAGCTTTTTCACCAGGGCAGCATTGGTATCGAAATTTTCCGCTTGGAAGCGCGGCAGCGATCGCCGGAAGTCATTCGTCGCGAGATCGTCGGCCTTGCGGATGGCGCCGGTCAGCATGCCTCGCCCGAGCGGGCTATAGGGAACGAAGCCGATGCCGAGCTCACGGCAGGTGGCAAGCACCTCTTCTTCCGGATCGCGCGTCCAGAGGGAATATTCGCTCTGGACCGCCGCGATCGGGTGTACGGCATGGGCGCGGCGGATGGTGGCGGCGCTCGCCTCCGAGAGACCGATCGCCCGCACCTTACCGGCAGTTACGAGATCCGCCATAGCGCCGATGGTTTCCTCGATCGGCACGGCCGGGTCCACTCGATGCAGGTAGAACAGGTCAATCACGTCGGTGCCGAGCCGCTTCAGCGACGCCTCGGCGACCGACCTGGCATTTTCCGGGCGGCCATCGACGCCCCTGATCGCCTCCGCGGCGGACACTCCCGGCTGGATGCGGAAGCCGAATTTTGTGGCGATCACCACCCGCTCACGACGATCCCTCAGTGCCTTTCCAACGAGTTTCTCGTTTTCATAGGGCCCGTAAACCTCCGCCGTGTCGAAGAGGGTGACGCCGAGCTCAACGGCGCGGTGGAGTGTGCGAATGGCTTCTCCCTCGTCCGTTGCACCATAGGCGAAGCTCATGCCCATGCAGCCGAGGCCAATCGCAGACACGGTGAGTTCGTTGCCGAGCTTGCGGGTTCTCATGGTGTTTCCTTTCAGGATTGGAGTCCGTGCTCCGGAGAGGCACGTAATACTCGCATCGATTAGGTTAGGAGGTCGCCGCACGGCGCAATCTGGCGCCGACGTTGACGACAAGGAGAAGATAAATCGGCAGCGTGAGGCTGAAAATCACTGTCAATCGTCACAGCTTGTTCTATTATTTCGATCAATGAACCGCACTCAACTTTCCCAGCTCGCCGTCCTTTCGGCCGTCGCAGCTGAAGGTAGCTTTCGCGGAGCGGCTAGGGAGCTCGGCATCGCACCATCGGCTGTCAGTCACGCCGTTTCCAGCCTGGAGGAAAGTCTTGGCATTCGCCTGCTCGCGCGCACAACGCGCAGCGTCGCTGCGACCGAAGAGGGAAAGCGGCTCTTGGAGCGGCTGCGACCGGCGCTCGATGAAATCGCCCATGCGCTTCAACGCGCGGCCGACGCGAGAGAGCGACCGGCCGGCAACCTGCGCATCACGGCGCCGCGTTTCGCTGCCGACCTTATCCTCGCGCCGCGCCTCGGCGCTTTTCTCGCCCGCTATCCCGATATCGTGCTGGAGATCGCCAATGAGGACGGTTTCACCAACATCGTCGAGGAGGGTTATGACGCCGGTATCAGGCTTGGCGAGAGCCTCCAGGCGGACATGATCGCAGTGAAAATCGGGCCGGACCTGACCAGCGCCGTCGTAGCTGCCCCCTCTTATTTCGAGCGCTTTACCCGGCCCCTCCATCCGCGCGACCTCGCCGTCCACCGCTGCATCCGTCGGCGCTTCTCCAACGGTGCGGTCTATCGCTGGGAATTCGAGAAAGGTGGAGAGGAAATAACTGTTTCGGTCAATGGACCGCTAATCCTGGGCGAAGACCGGCCGATCATCACGGCGGCCATCGGCGGGGCGGGCCTTGCCTATCTCTTTGAACCGCGGGTCAGCGGCCATATAGCCGAAGGTAGGCTGGAACGCGTGCTGCAGGATTGGTGTGCGCCCTATGCCGGACCCTACCTATATTACCCAAGCCGCCGCCAGATGCGCCCGGCGCTCAGAGCGTTCATCGACTTCTTTCGACACTTGGGGTGAAGTCTCATCTCCTGCTTTTGGGAAAGCGGGTGGTCAAAGCCCTCTGCAGTCATTAGCCTTTCCTTCCATTTGTCGGAGAACCTGGTCCCGGAGGAAGGATGAGAAAGCCGGCGTCAATGAAGTCGCTGGAGGAGCTTGGCCGCGTCCGCCTATCGGAGAACTTCTTCCTGCGGGACTTTCTGCATTCGGAGATTGCCGAATTCTACGGGATCCCGAACATTCCGGACGACCCGAACCTTACGATCGAGGCGGGCCGGAAACTCTGCGAAGAACTGCTGGAGCCGCTGCAGGCGAGTTTCGGCCGTCTGCACATCCGCTCCGCCTATCGGAACCGCGCCGTCAATGCCTTCGGCAATCGCAACAGGCTCAATTGCTCGACCAATGCGGCGACCGCCGCCGACCACATTTGGGACATGCGGGATGGCGACGGCTTGATGGGCGCGACGGCCTGCATCGTCGTTCCCTGGGTCTGGGACCGGGAGCGGCAAGACGGCGGCTGGCAAAGCCTTGCCTGGTGGATCCATGACCACCTTCCCTATGCCTCGCTCTGCTTCTTCCCGAAGCTTTGGGCCTTCAACATCCAGTGGCACGAGCGGCCATGCCGCACGATCCGCAGCTATGCCGAGCCGCGCGGACTCTTGACCAAGCCGGGCATGGCAAATCACGAGGGCAGCCATGCCGCCTTTTATCCCGGCTATCCCCAACCAGAGACGGCGGCCGCACCGGCACTATACCCTGCTATTCGCTGACGTCGTTCAACCGGCGGATCGCCTCGTCCGAAAGCTCGAGTTCTGCCGCCCTGATCAGGCTTGCCAGCTGCTCGACGCTGGTGGCGCTGGCGATCGGCGCTGTCACGCCCTCTCGAGTCATGATCCAGGCAAGCGCGATTTCGGCTTGTTTGGCGCCGCTTTCCTCCGCAATCTTGTCGAGAACGCCGAGAATGCGCATGCCCCGCCCGTCGAGATATTTTTCCACGCCGTTGCCGCGCGCAGACCCTTCGAGGTCCTTGTGCGAGCGGTACTTGCCGGACAGAAAACCTCGGGCGAGACCGAAATAGGTGATGACGCCGATATCTTCGGCGATGCAGAGATTGCGCAAAGGGCCCTCGAAGGACGCCCGGTCGTAGAGATTATATTCGGGCTGAAGCACCGCATAGCGCGGCAGGTCATTCGCAGCGGAAACGTCAAGCGCCTCTCGCAACTGTGCGGCGTCGAGGTTTGAGGCACCCACCGCACGGATCTTGCCTTGCGAGAGGAGCCTGTCATAGGCGGCGAGCGTTTCCTCGTAAGGCGTATCGGGATCCGGCCAATGCGACAGATAGAGATCGATGTAGTCGGTCCGGAGGCGGGTGAGCGAATCCTCGACCGCCTGCATGATCCACCGCCGCGAAAGACCCTTGCGGTCCGGCCCGAGTTCGGAGCCGACCTTTGTGATGATGATCGCGCTGTCACGGGCTCGTCCGGATTGCTTCAGCCATTTGCCGATGATCGTCTCGGACTCGCCGCCCCTGTTGCCGGGCACCCAGGCGGAATAGGCGTCGGCCGTATCGATCGCGTTGAAGCCCGCGTCGAAAAAGGCATCGAGCAGCGCGAATGACGTCTTCTCATCTGCCGTCCAGCCGAAGACATTGCCGCCGAAGACGAGCGGGGCGATCGAGAGGCCGGTCCGGCCGAGTCTGCGCATTTCCATGGTCTCGCTCCACTTGGATTGAATGAAACATGTGCGATCGGGAGGATTTTCGGAAGAACATAGGTCAGCTCCCGCGAGAGTGACAACGGCAGCCGGCGGTTTTCTCGTCCGCTTGCCGCTTGTCTGGGTACGTACCTCGGCTATAGTCTCGCGCGGTCTGACCACGGGAGATCCCGGTCAACCGCAAAAGAGGCGGGAGGGAGACCGCTTCCGATCACTCTTCCCGCTCCAGAAGGAGTCTGCCCCATGCTACGCTTTGGAATTCTGTCGACGGCCAAGATCGGCCGCGAGCTCGTCGTGCCCGCCATTCAGGACGCGGAAAATTGCGTCGTCTCGGCGATCGCCAGCCGCGATCCGGCCAAAGCGAGGGCCATGGCCGAGCGCTTTTCCGTGCCGCACGCCTTCGGCTCCTACGAGGAGATGCTCGCCTCCGACACCATCGACGCCGTCTATATACCGCTGCCGACCTCGCAGCATGTCGAGTGGGCGATCAAGGCGGCCGACGCCGGCAAGCATGTGCTGTGCGAAAAGCCATTGGCCTTGAAGGCCGACGAGATCGACGCGGTGATCGCGGCGCGCGACCGCAACAGGGTGTTGATCTCGGAAGCCTATATGGTGACCTACAGTCCCGTCTGGCGGAAGGTGCGCTCCCTGATTGCCGAGGGGGCCGTCGGCAGGCTCCGGCATGTCCAGGGCGCCTTCACCTATTTCAACCGCGATCCCGCCAACATGCGCAACATTCCCGCGCTCGGCGGCGGCGGCCTGCCGGACATCGGCGTCTATCCGGCAATCACCACCCGCTTCTCGACCGGCAAGGAGCCGCTGCGGGTGCAGGCCAATACGGAGCGCGATCCGGAATTCGGCACCGACGTCTATTCGAGCGTTCGCGCCGACTTCGGCGACTTCGAACTGAGCTTCTACATCTCCACGCAGCTCGCCGCCCGCCAAGTCATGGTCTTTCATGGCGACCAGGGCTATATCGAGGTGAAATCGCCCTTCAACGCCGACCGTTACGGCCGCGAGGAGGTTGAGCTTACCAATCAGAACCATGGCCAATCGCAGCTTTTCCGCTTCCAGGATGCCCGCCAATACAAGCTCGAGGCGGAGGCATTCTCGAGAGCAGCGCGCGGCGAAGCCGAGGAGGTGGTGACGCTGGAAAGCTCGCGTTTAAATCAGAAGTTCATCGATGCGATCTATCGCGCAAGCGAAAGGGACGGATGGGAGCGGGTCTGAAGCCGGCTAACGACATCGATCAAGGGGCGGTCTACCTATTTTGGGTCGCGGATATCAGGAATTGATGAGAAGCATGCCGCCGATGATGAGCACGGCGCCGGCGGCATAGCGAAGCGTGAGCGCCTCACCGAGAAACACAGCGGCAAAGATCGGGACGAAGCAGAACGTCAGCGCCATGAACGAGTAGGCGAGCGTCAGCGGCACCGTTTTCAAGATAAATATCGAGATCAAGGTGCCCAGTCCATAAAGCGCCAAGGCTATCAGGAGCGTCGGATTCGAAGCGAGCGACACCAGGTCCCGCAGGTTGAGACCGCCCGTCTTGGCGCTGGTCAGCTTGAACAGGATTTGCCCGCTCGATATCAGGACCGGGGCCACGACGGTGAGCGCCGCGTTCTTCCTGACGGTTCCGCCACATCTCTATGGCGCCGTGACATGCGACAGTCTTTCCCTCGCCTTCTTCTCGCTCTCGGCGCTCGGCGGTGGATTGCTTGCCGTCTCCGCCCTGGCGGCGAGCCGCCTTGGACGGGCCGGACGTTTGCTTGTCCTCGGCCTCAGCGGCGTCGTCATCGCCGGTTTCGCCTTCGCCATGGCGCCGCAGTGCCTCAAAAATCCGCTTGCCGATCTGGACCCGCTGCTTTGGGAACTCTGGCCCGACAACGTCACCGAGGCCCAGTCGTTCTTCGCCTTGGCGAAACAGGGGTCGGGTGGTCTCGGTGCCTTCTATTTCTCGGGTTTCTTTGCGCTCGCGATTTGCGGATGGCGGATCCAGCGCCGCGACCGCATTGCCCTGCACCTGATTCTTGGCTCGCTGGTGCTCGCTACCTGGTGCATCGCGCTGGTGCAGGTTCGCGGTGCCGTCTTTGCCAACCTCATCGCCATTCTGCCGGCCTCGCTCCTGCTCGTCGACTTGCGGGAAAACTCGATCCGGGAGCCGCAGCGAGTCCTTGCCTCCCTCTTCTACGTGGTCGCGGTTCTCATCTCCGTTCCGGCAGTCTGGGCACTGGCGGGCGAGGTGGCCACCAATGGCACTGCGGATTTGGCTGGCAATAGCGACAGACGCGGAGCATCGGCACGCTGCACTTCCGCTGAAGCAATGGCGGATCTTCGGCAATTCCCCGCCACGCTGGTTGTGGCCCCCTCGAATATGGGCGCCTCCATTCTCCGCTTCACCGACCATCGCGCCTTGAGCGCACCCTACCATAGAAATCCGGAGGGCATGCTGGCGGAGCTTCGTATCGGTTTGGCAGCGCCCGAGGAGGCGGCCGCCTTGCTGGGGCGGTTCGGATATCCGGTGATCGCCTTTTGCGCCAAGGATCCGCAAACGAGACTGGTCATCAAGAAGGCACCCGACGGGGTCTACAGCCAGCTCAATGCCGGCAAGGTCCCGGATTTCCTCGACGTTGTGCCGGTGACGGCCTCAACCGGCCTCAAGCAATTTCGGTTTGCGCCGGAATCGAGGGGTGCCTCGCCGGAAAATCCGTAGATAGGCGCGTCTTGCTGCTGATCTTCCAGGCATCGTCGGCTACAAAGAGCGCATGAGCTCGTTCTTTGATTCCGATTCTCCCACCAACGTCGCCGAGTATTCGGTGTCGGAGTTGTCCGGTTCGATCAAGCGCACGATCGAGCAGACCTTCGAGCATGTGCGGGTCCGGGGCGAGATTTCCGGCTATCGCGGCCCGCATTCCTCCGGCCACGCCTATTTTTCGCTCAAGGACGATCGCGCCCGGATCGATGCGGTCATCTGGAAGAGCGCGTTTGCGCGACTCAAGTTCCGGCCGGAAGAGGGCATGGAGGTGATCGCGACCGGCCGGATCACCACATTTCCCGGCTCGTCGAAGTACCAGATCGTCATCGAGTCGCTCGAGCCGGCGGGCGCCGGCGCGCTGATGGCGCTCATCGAGGAGCGCAAGCGCAAATTCGCGGCCGAGGGCCTGTTCGACGCCGCTTGCAAGAAGCCGCTTCCCTTCATGCCGCGGGTGATCGGCGTCGTGACCTCGCCGACGGGTGCGGTGATCCGCGATATCCTGCACCGGATCGCCGACCGCTTCCCGGTCCACGTCATCGTCTGGCCGGTGCGGGTGCAGGGCGACGGGGCGGGCGACGAGATCGCGGCCGCCATCCAGGGCTTCAATGCACTGGAGCCCGGCGGCGCCGCTCCGCGGCCGGACGTGCTGATCGTCGCCCGCGGCGGTGGCAGCCTCGAGGACCTCTGGTGCTTCAACGACGAGGCCGTGGTGCGCGCGGCGGCCGCCTCGGGCATTCCGCTGATCTCGGCCGTCGGCCACGAAACGGATTGGACCTTGATCGACTATGCGGCCGACCAGCGGGCGCCGACGCCGACGGGGGCGGCCGAAATGGCGGTGCCGGTCAAGGCGGAACTCGAGGCGCAGGTTGCAAGCCTCGGCGCTCGCCTCAAGGGCGCCGTGATGCGGCAGATGGACCACCGGCGCCACGGGCTGCGCGCGCTCGCCCGCGCGCTGCCGTCGCTCGACCAGCTGCTGGCGCTGCCGCGGCGCCGCTTCGACGAGGCGTCCGCCGGTCTCGGCCGCGGATTGGAGATGAACACGGCCAATAAGCGGCGCAGCTTCGAGCGCACGGCCGCCCATCTGCGCCCGGAGCTCATCGGAACGCGGATTGGCGATCGCCGGCAGCGCGTTTCCGATCTCGTGAATCGCGCAGAGCGGTGCGTCGAACGCCAGCTCGACCGGCGTCAGTCGCGCGTTTCCGCCGCCGATGCTTCGTTACGCGCACTGCCTTCGCGTCTCGTCGGACAGATCCACCGTGCCCAGGATCGCGTCTCGGGTCTCGGCGCACGGGGCGACGCAGCGATCGGGGCGGAGCTCCGCCGGCTGAAAGGCGCGCTCGCCGCGCAGGACCGGGTGCTTCAGTCCCTCTCCTATCGCAACGTGCTCGGGCGCGGCTTTGCGCTCGTGCGGGACGCCGAAGGTGAACCCGTCAAACAGGCGGCAGCCGTGAAGCCGGGCATGGTCCTCTCGGTGGAGTTTGCCGATGGTCGGGTATCTGCAGTCGCGAGCGAAGACGACGCACCGCCCACGCCGGCTGCACCGAAGAGGCGAGCGGCGCGGGCCGTGGAACCCTCCAAGCAGGGCAGCCTGTTCTGATTACAGCGACGCGCACCTGAAAAGACGCGCGGCGCTGCACTTCTTTGGATATGCGCATCAAAGTTTCCGAGAATCGGGTACGATTTTCGGGCCGATGCGCTGCCCGGCGCGGTTTCGTTTGGTTTCGTTCGAACGAGACGAGCAGCTTTTGGAGCAGCGCGTCAAGCGCCTGCCTGTCCTCGGCCTCAAGGCCATGCAATAGCCGACCCTGGTTCGCGACGTGGGCGGCCACCGCCATGTCGACCCGTTTCAGGCCTCCAGCCCCGCTTCGCCCTTAGCCTGCCGCGACAAGACATGCCGCGGCAGGGGTCGGGAACCCGTGCAGCCTATGCCCACTCGCCCCTGCGCATCACCGGCACGCGGGCGCCGTCGCTGCGAACGCCATCGATATCGACCTCGCCGGAGCCGATCATCCAGTCGATGTGAATGAGGCTCGAATTGCCACCTTGAGAGCGGATCTGCTCCTGGCTGAGACTGGCGCCGTCGATGAAGCACTCCGAATAGCACTGGCCGAGCGCGATGTGGCAGGCCGCGTTCTCGTCGAAGAGCGTGTTGTAGAAGAGGATGCCGCTTGCCGAGATCGGCGAGGAATGCGGCACCAGCGCCACTTCGCCGAGCCTGCGGGCACCCTCGTCGGTGTCGAGCACCTTCTTCAGCACCTCCTCGCCGCGCGCGGCCCTGGCCTCGACGATGCGCCCGCCTTCGAACCGCACCTCGATCTTGTCGATCAAGGTGCCCTGGTGCGACAGCGGCTTGGTGCTCGATACATGGCCTTCGACGCGCAAGGCATGCGGCGTCGTGAAGACCTCCTCGGTCGGGATGTTCGGATTGCAGGTGATGCCGTTCTTGGCGGTCGAGGCGCCGCCGTGCCATTCATGGCCGTCGGCCAGACCGACGGAAAGATCGGTCCCGGGGCCGGTGAAGTGCAGGGCCGCGAAGCGCTGCTCGTTCAGCCATGACGAACGCCGGCGGAGATTGGAATTGTGCTCGGCCCAGGCAGCAACCGGGTCATCAACCTCGACGCGGGAGGCCGCGAAGATGGCATTTGCCAGCTTCTCGATGGCGACCATCTCCGGGTCGTCGGGGAAGACCTGCCGCGCCCAGGAGGGATTCGGATAGGAGACGATATTCCAGTTGATGTCGAAGTTGGAGATTTTTTCGAGCGCCGGTTTGTAGGCGGTCGAGTTCGCCCGGTTGGCGCGCGCGACCTTCTGCGGGTCCTGCGAAGCGAGCAGCATCGGATTGTCGCCGGCGATCGCAAGCCGCGCCGCGCCATTGGCAAAGGCCTTGGCCATTCCCTGATAGAGCCAGTCGCTCGCGCGATCGAAGCTCTCGTCCGGCGCATGCGCGTAGCGGGCAAGCGTCGCCTCCTCATCCGCATAGAAGGCCGTGACCAGTCCGGCACCGGCCTTGTAGGCATGCTTGGTGATGAGGCGCGCCAGCGGCAGTGCGGCGATCGGCGCCGTCAGCACCAAGTCCTGACCTCGCTGCAATTGCAGGCCGACCTTGACGGCGAGTTCCGCCAGTTTTTCGAGCTTCAATGGATCGATAGCGTTTTTGGCGGTTTGAAGGGGGGCGTTCATTGCTGCTCCTGCTCTTCTCAGGGTGTCATCGCGGTTTTATACATACCGTACATGAGGTTGCTGCTCCCCGGCGGGCGGGTGACCCTTTCGCTGGTGATTCGTAGGAACGAATGGAGAGCGGCGATGACGATGTTTGCAGGATTGGATGTCGGTGGCAAGCGGACGGCCGTATGCGTAGTCGAGGCGGCGGGCAAGGTCGCGTGGCGCGGGATGGTCGACACGCGTCCCGGAACCGATAGAGCTCCTGCGGCGGGCTTCTCGGGCTGTCTGGCGCCTCGAGATCTTTGGTCCTCGGGTTAACCGGAGGATGCAAAAGCATCGTTCCTAGCCAGACAGCCCGATCGAGCCGGGTCCTATCGGTTCCTATCATCGGGACTTGGTATTATTTAGAGCCCGTCGAGCCGAAGCCGCCGGCGCCGCGTGCGGTGGCACTGGCCCCGTCCGCCTCGCGGATGTTCGCCTGGATCACGGGCGCGATCACCATCTGGGCAACGCGCATGCCGCGCTCGACGAAGAAAGCCTCTCCGCCGAGGTTGACGAGGAGCACCTTCACTTCGCCGCGATAATCGCTGTCGATCGTGCCCGGCGTATTAAGGCAGGTGATCCCGTGCTTGAAAGCGAGGCCGGAGCGTGGCCGAACCTGTCCCTCAAAGCCGGTCGGAATCTCGAAGATGAAACCGGTCGGCACCAGGGCTCGGCCGCCCGGCGAGATATTCAACGGCGTCTCGGCCGGTACCGCCGCGCGCAGGTCCATGCCGGCCGCGCCCACTGTCTCATAGGCCGGCAGGTCGAGGTCCTCCGCATGCGGCAGGCGGATGAGGGTGAGGGCGGGGTGGTTTTCGGGCGCGCTCATAGTCATGCCGCCCATAAGGGCGATGGGCCCGGCTGCAGTCAATTGCATATTGGCCTGCGAGCCTGTAAAGGACGCCGCAACTCACAGGATACTCGATCATGGCCGAAAGCATTGCCGAGGCGGTTTCCCGCCGCCGAACATTTGCGATTATTTCGCACCCGGACGCCGGTAAGACCACGCTCACCGAAAAGCTGCTGCTCTTCGGCGGCGCGATCCAGCTCGCCGGCGAAGTCAAGGCCAAGAAGGATCGCATTCAGACCCGATCGGACTGGATGAAGATCGAACGCGAGCGCGGTATCTCGGTCGTGACCTCGGTGATGACATTCGAATACGACGACACGGTCTTCAACCTGCTCGACACGCCCGGTCACGAAGACTTCGCGGACGACACGTACCGTACGCTGACGGCGGTCGATGCCGCTGTCATGGTCATCGATGCAGCCAAGGGTATCGAGCCGCGGACCCTGAAGCTCTTCGAGGTCTGCCGGCTGCGCGACATCCCGATCATCACCTTCGTCAACAAGATGGACCGCGAAAGCCGCGATACCTTCGAGATCCTGGACGAGGTGGAAGAGAAGCTGGCGCTCGACTGCGCGCCGGTCACCTGGCCGATCGGGCGTTCGAAGACCTTCTGCGGCACCTACCATCTCGCGACGAACGAGGTGCGCGGCGCCGATACGCAGGAGCATCTGACCAAGGTCTCCGATCCGGAAATGGCCTCCCATCGCCTGCCGGAGAATGAGCGCGACGCTTTCATCGAGGAGACGACGCTCGCGATCGAGGCCTGCAAGTCCTTCGACCGCAAGGCCTTCCTCGAAGGTCATCTGACGCCGGTCTTCTTCGGCTCGGCGCTCCGCAATTTCGGCGTCCGCGACCTGATCAACGCGCTCGGGGAATTCGCGCCGCCGCCGCGCGCCCAGGTCGCCGACATTCGCACTGTCGAGGCAACGGACGCCAAGATGACGGCCTTCGTGTTCAAGATCCAGGCGAACATGGATCCCAACCATCGCGACCGCATCGCTTTCGTGCGCGTCTGCTCGGGCAAGCTCGAGCGCGGCATGAAGGCGCGGCTCTCGCGCACCGGCAAGCAGATGGGGCTGACGGCGCCGCAATTCTTCTTCGCCTCGCAGCGCCAACTCGCCGACACCGCCTTTGCCGGCGACGTCGTCGGCATACCGAACCACGGCACGCTCCGGATCGGCGACACGCTGACCGAGGGCGAGCCGCTCGTTTTCCAGGGCGTGCCGAACTTCGCGCCGGAAATCCTGCGCCGTGTCCGGCTTGAGGACGCGATGAAGGCGAAGAAGCTGAAGGAGGCCTTGCAGCAGATGGCGGAGGAGGGCGTCGTGCAGCTCTTTTCCCCGGACGACGGCGCGCCGGCGATCGTCGGCGTCGTCGGTGCGCTGCAACTCGACGTCCTGAAGGAACGCCTGCAGGCGGAATACGGCCTGCCCGTCTCCTTCGAAATGCCGCGCTTCTCCGTCTGCCGCTGGATTTCCGCCGACAGCCCGGCCGACCTCGAAAAGTTCGTCTCCGCCCACCGCGGCGACATCGCGCGCGACCTCGATGGCGATCCGGTTTTCATGGCGCAGGACGGTTTCTCGCTGCGCTACGAGGCGGAGCGCTATCCGGCGATCAAGATGGTCGCGATCAAGGAGTACCACGTCGCCAAGGCGGCGTGATATCGCAGAGGCCTTTTCATCATACACAGGCTCTTCGCTTTCATCTGGCTTCGGATTGTCTTTTCAGGCGGCTCCGCTTCCTGGGGACAGGGAGCGCCAAGATGGCGACCGCGGCAAGGACGAAGCCGATGCCGAGCATCTGGTTGGAGGTCAAGGGCTCCCCGAGTATCACGGCGGCAAGGAGCACGGCGGAGACGGGCGCAACGGCCGTGAAGACCGAAGCTTCGGTGCCGCTAACTTTCGCAAGCCCGGCATACCAGAGCAGGAAACCCCCAACCGTCGGCACGAGGGCGTAATAGGCGACGGCGACGAATGCCGACGCGGTGACCGTTTCCCGCACGGAAAGCTCCGCAAGCGCAAGCGGGGCGGCGATCGCCAGGCCGAGGATCGCCATCAACGTCGACAGGGCGAGCGGTGGGATCGCAGCTTCAAGCCGCTTGTTGAGGAGGATGAACAGGCCTTCGCAGACGACCGCGCCGAAGATCAGAAAGCTGCCGGCGAGCGAATAGGCGCCGCCGGTATGCGGCCGGAAAACGATCGCCAGAACGCCGGTCGCGGCAAACGCGATGGCCAGAAACACGAAAAGGTGGGGGCGCTCGTTGAGCACGACGACGGCGATCGCGGCGGAGACGACCGGAAGCGTGCCGATGATCACACCGGCATCGGCGGCGGAGGTGAGTTTCAATCCGGCAATTAGCAGCGTCGTATAGCCGACGCTGCCGGCTCCCGCCTGCAGCAAGAGTATCAAACGGTCGCGTCTCGTCGGCCGCGGCCATCGCGTCCCGGTTGCCCGCATCAGCAGCAGAAAGAGGGGCAGGGCAATGGCAAAGCGCAGCGCCGTTGCCGTGAAGGGCGGCAGGCCGGAGGCGATGACCTTGCTCGCCACCACCGTGCTGCCGACCAGTGCCATCGCGAGCGACAAATAGAGATAACCGTGAAGCTGCCTTGTCATTTCCGCTGCCATTTCGAGATCGACGGCGGCAGAAGAGCCGATCGGAGCGTGCCGGTCTTGAACAAAATTGCAGGGATCTCAATTCATGGCTTGCGCATAGGCGCCGGGCGTAAAGCCATACTTGCGCACGAAGACGCGCGTCATATGGCTCTGGTCGGCAAAGCCGCCTGCGACCGCGGCGTCCGCCAGCGGCGTACGCTTGGCGATCAACTGCCGCACGATGTCGATCCGCCGCTGGACGAGATAGGCGTGCGGCGTAAGACCCGTCGCCCTTGTAAAGCCGCGCACCACCTGGAATCGGCTCAAGCCGCTTTGACGGGCGAGGTCCGCGAGCGAGAGAGGCGCCAGTGGATCGTCGTCGATCAAGCTGATGGCGGCGGCGATGGCTCGTGGCTCCCTGAATGACGAGCTTCCTCCGGGGACAAGCCGCAACGCCTGCGCCAGCAGGGCGAAAGCCGAAACCTCCCAGCGCAAAGGCGAGTCCGCGCAATCCGTCGCCGTCGCGGCAGCAAAGATCGAGCGGAAGCGGGCCGCAAGCATCGCATCGCTGATCACTGGATCTGCGAATTCGCCGCGCATCCTTCGCCCTTCCGTGATATCGCTGACGATTCCTTCAACGAGAAACGGTTCCAGATACAGCATTTGCCAGGTACGTCCGGCATCGCCAATCGGCATGCCGTCATGCACTTCTCCGGGATTGACCGTGATCACGTCTCCCGCCTGCGCCTCAACGGTCCCACGGCCGCTCAGCGATTTCTGGGCTCCGTGCTGGATCAGGCCGATGCCGAACTGATCATGCGTGTGGCGCTGGAAGCTACAACTGGTCTGAGCCTCCACGACGTCGACGCCGGCGATGCGCCGCGGCAGCACTCTGAATTGGCCGTTCCTCACAATGCGTCCGGATTGTCTTTCGTTGAGCCCGATCCTGATATAGCGTTTTCCGCTCCTGCGGCAAAGCGGAGACGACCGCGCGCTTCATCCAAGGAGGTTCCCGATGTCTTTCACTGCAAGGATGCTGAGGCGTCTGCGGCTCTTGCGCGGCATGAAGCAGAGCCATGTGGCGGAACTCCTGAACGTGACGCAGGCAACCGTATCGCGTTGGGAGGCGGGTCTCTTGAGGCCTTCGGAGCGCCAGCAGATAGCCCTCGAACGCGTTTTTGCAGAGCTCGCCCCGTCGGCCGATGCCGCGCTGAAGCGGCTGGTCGAGACCTCGTCTGTCCGGCTTCATCTGATTTGCGACCTTTCTCACCGGCTGCTGGCGGCTTCGCCTCTCCGCCGCTCGGAGTGGCGGCGCGAGATGCTGGGGATGCAGATGTTCCGTTACGCATCGGAGGAAATCCGCAGCGCGGAGAGCGCGCTTGAGAGCCTCGGCTGGTACGAGAGCGGCACCGCATCGCTGGTGGTCGAGACAGGGCCGAACGGACGCGACGATGTGCCGATCGCTGCCGGACAGGTGCTTTGGGAGCGAATTCCGCTTGCGGATGGCGCCATGGCCCGCCTCGTGACGACGCTCGGCTGATTGCGACGCATAATTTATGCCTTGTCTCCCAAGTCGCGCCGCAACTAAGCAGGCTCGGAAAGGTGTATTAAAGCCAGGAGTGACGAATGACGATACTGGTGACGGGAAGCGCCGGGCATCTCGGCGAGGCGTTGATGCGCACGCTCCGCGGACAGCGTCGCCCCGTGTGCGGCATCGATCTCAAGCCTTCGGCCTTCACCGATCTCGTTGGTTCGATCACCGATCCCGCCTTCGTCCACCACGCACTGAAGGGGACGCGCGCGGTGGTCCATGCGGCGACGCTGCACAAGCCGCATGTCGCCACGCACAGCTATTCCGAGTTCGTCGACACCAACATCGCCGGAACGCTCAACCTGCTCGATGCGGCGGCGAAAACCGGGGTCGACGCTTTCGTCTTCACCAGCACCACCAGCGCCTTCGGCTCAGCCTTGACGCCGGCTCCCGACGCGCCGGCGGCCTGGATCACCGAGGAAGTCGCATCCATTCCGCGCAATATCTACGGCACCAGCAAGGTGGCTGCCGAAGGCTTCTGTGAGCTCTTCGCCCGCCGACATGGGCTACCGGTCATCATCCTGCGCACCTCGCGCTTCTTTCCCGAGGCGGACGACGACGCCGATATCCGCAGCCGCTTCGAGACGGCCAACGCCCAGGCGAACGAGCTGCTCTATCGCCGCGTCGACATAGAAGACGTGGTAAGCGCCCACTTACTCGCGGCGGATCGGGCGAAGGCCGTCGGATTCGGCCTCTTCATCGTCTCGGCGCCGACGCCGTTCGCGCGCGATGATCGTTTGGAACTGCGCCGCGACGCCCCCTCCGTCGTCCATCGCCTCTACCCCGAATGCCAGGCGCTCTATGCTGAGCGCGGCTGGCAGCTCTTCCCGTCGATCGACCGGGTCTATGTCAGCACGCGCGCCGGCGAAACGCTTGGATGGAAGCCGAAATACGACTTTCGCCACGTACTCTCCTCGCTTGCTCGCGGCAAGGATTTCCAAAGCCCCCTGGCGCGCGCGGTCGGCTTGAAGGGCTATCATGGCACGGTCTTCGCCGATGGACCCTATCCGGTCGCGTGAGGTCATCTAGGACTCAGGTCTGCCCGGCAGTTTGCCGACATCGATCCAGGGCAGGGCGGACGAGCACCAGATCTGCGAGCGCGGCGTCAAACCCCGCCGCTGGTTGATCGTGCCTACGCGAATGCCGATCTCCTCGGCATCGTCACCTTCACCCGTCGTATAGATCGGCGAGCCGCATTCCGGGCAGAAGAATTGCAGCCGCTTACGGCCGTTGTCGGCGATCTTGATGTAAAGCTTCGGCTCGCCTCCGGTCAGCCGAAACGAGGAACGCGGCGTGCCCACCGTGACGCGAAAGGCCGAGCCGGTCAGCTGCTGGCAGTCGGTGCAATGGCAGATCGATACCTCGTCCGGATCGATTTCCGCCTCATAGGTCACAAAGCCGCAATGGCACTGGCCGTCGATATGCATGGAAAGCGCCTCGTTTCCATCAGATTTTCAATCGGTCTCTATTCAATGCCAATTAGGCGGCGATTTCAAAATGCAACAGCGCCGCACGTCGGAAATGACGCACGGCGCGCTAGTCGAATACGACTGACGTTCGGAGGCTTCCGGACGGCCGACCGGCTCAAATGCCGGTGAACAACCACTCGTGTTCCTTGGCGTTGTGGAACTTCCAGATACGCCTCGGCCCCGCCATGACGTTGAGATAGTAGGAATCATAGCCGTGTACCGTGGCAACCGGGTGATACCCTTTTGGCACTAGCGTGACGTCGCCGTCTTCCACCGCCATGGTTTCATCGAGCGAGCGGTCGTCCGTATAGACGCGCTGCATCGCGAAGCCTTGCGGCGGGTTCAGGCGATGATAATAGGTCTCCTCGAGATAGCTTTCGGCTGGCAAGTCGTCCTGGTCGTGCTTGTGCGGCGGATAGGAGGAGGTGTGCCCGCCGGGCGTGATCACCTCGACCACGAGCAGCGACTGCGCCGATCCGTCATCCTCCGGCATGATATTGGTGACGTAGCGGGTATTGGTACCCTTGCCGCGGGTCATCCGCGGATGCGTACCGGGGCGGATGACCTTCGACTTGAAGCCTTCGCCGCCGGGCGCTGAGCAGACGGCGAGATCGAGATCGGTCGTCGCCTCCGCCTGCCAGCGGCTGCCTTTCGGCACATAGACCGCATAGGGTTGCCCCTCGAAGGGCGTCATGCGTTCGCCGAGCTCTCCGAACGCCTCGCCATCTACGGAGATCTTCGCCTTGCCACTGACAAGTACGAGGCAGAGTTCCTTCTCGCCGGCCTCGCCACCAGTCGTCTCGCCCGCCTTCAGGCGGTTCAACGCGAAACCGACATAGGTCCAGCCAGCGCTCTCGGGCGTGACATCCTGCATCAGGCCGGACTGTGCCTTGGGTTTGACGAGCAGTTTGGACATTTCGGTCTCCTGATCTTGCGTACTTGTGTGCCTACCCCCTCTCCCCGCTCGCGAGGAGAGGGGACGCGGCGGCGGCGCGGCATATCCCTTCTCCCCGCAAGCGGGGAAAAGGTGCCCGGTCCACCCTCCGCAACTGCTGTGGAGGACGGGCAGGGCGGATGAGGGGCGTTCCTGCCAGGCGCGGCGGCCGGATGAGCTTACCTATCCAACCCCGCCTCCTTCGCAAACGCCTTCAGCGACTTCAGCCCGAGCGACTGGTATTCGAACGGGTTGCGCACCGCCGAATCCTGTTCGGCCTCGATGACCAGCCAGCCGTCATAGCCGTGCTCGGCGGCGATTTTCAGCACCGGCAGGAAGTCGACGCCGCCCTCCGCGTCACCGGGCACGGTGAAGACTCCGCGCCGCACCCCTTCGAGGAAGGAGAGCCCTTCGCTCTCGACCACCTTGCGGACGGCCGGGCGGACGTTCTTGCAGTGGATGTGGCGGACGCGATTCATGTATTTGCGCGCCAATTCCGCCGGATCGGAGCCCCCGAACAAAGCATGGCCGGTATCGAGCAGCAGCTTGGTCGCAGGACCCGTGTGCTGCATCAGAAGGTCTATCTCTTCGCCGGACTGGACGATCGTGCCCATGTGGTGATGATAGACGAGGTCGATACCCTGGGCGGCGCAATATTGTGCGACCGCCTCGAGCTCGGCGCCGAACTTCTGCCACTGGTTCGCCGGCAGCACCGGCTTGTCCTTGACGAGCGATTTGGAGTCGTCGCCGTGGATCGCGTTCGAGGTCTCGCAGACGATCGCCACCTTGCAGCCATTGTGCTTCAACAGGTCAAGATGCGGCTGGATCGCCTTCTTCTCGGCCTCGACGTCATGGGTGAGCAGGTTGGTGGAGTGCCAGCCGGAAACGAAGACGAGGTCGTAGGAGGCGAGCTTCTGCTTCAATTCCTCCGGATCGGCGGGCATCTTGTGGCCCTTCTCGATGCCGTCGAAGCCGATCCTCTGGCAATCGGAAAGGCAATCCTCGAGCGTCAGATGCGCGCCGATCGTTTGGTCGTCGTCATTGCTCCAGGCAATCGGGTTGGTTCCGTAGCGGATCATCGCTTTTTACTTTCTGTTTCGCGTCTGCTTGATAGTTCGTTGTCTGTTGCGGGCGGGGGCGACGGCGCTCCTCATCCGGCTGCCCGTGCTCCGCAGCAACTGTTCCTACAACTGCGGAGAATGGGACCGCCACCCTCTCCCCGCTTGCGGGGAGAGGGCTAGTCCCGGGTTGAACCCGAGGAGAGGGGCCATTGCCGTGCTTAGCCGAAGCGCTGCGACATCAGCGCCTTCTCGTAGCCCTTCCGCGCCGTTTTTACCTGTTCGCGCTCAGAAACCTCCGGAACCGCCACGTCCCACCAGTGACCTCCGGCTTCCGTCGTGATCAGCGGGTCCGTGTCGATGACGATGACGGTCGTGCGCGGTTCGCTGGCGGTTTCCGCAAGCGCTGCTTCCAGTTCCGGGATCGAGCCGACCTTGCGGGTGACGGCGCCCATCGCAGCGGCATGCGCGGCAAAATCGATCTGCGGCAGTTCCACGTGGTGGGTGTCCCTGAGCAGATTGTTGAAGTTGGCGCCGCCGGTTTCCACCTGGAGCCGGTTGATGCAGCCGTAGCCGGCATTGTCGAGGAGCACGATGGTGAACTTTGCGCCGAGCATGATGGACGAGGCGATCTCGGAGTTCAGCATCATGTAGCTGCCGTCGCCGACCATGACGATCACGTCGCGCTCCGGCTGGGCGAGCTTGACGCCGAGGCCACCCGCCACTTCATAGCCCATGGTCGAGAAACCGTATTCCAGATGGTAGCCGCCGGGCTCTTCCGCCTGCCAGAGCTTGTGCAACTCGCCGGGCAGCCCGCCGGCCGCGCAGACGAGCGTCGTCTTCCGGCCGCCGCGGGTGCGTTGCACGGCGCCGATCACCTGGGCGTCCGAGGGCAGGGCCGCATTGGTAGTTGCCGTTGCCTTGTCGGCGGCCTCCATCCACTCGGCCTTCGCAGCCTTGGCCCTCTCGGTCCAGGCGCTGTCGGCCTTGTGCTCACCAAGCCCCGCCGAGATTCGGGCGAGCCCGACTCGCGCGTCTGAGATCAACGGCAGGCCGTCGTGCTTGGCGGCGTCGAAGGGCTGGATGTTCAGGCCGACGATCTTCAGTCCGTCATTCTTGAAAAGCGCCCAGGAACCGGTGGTGAAGTCCTGAAGTCGCGAGCCGACGGCAAGCACCACATCGGTCTCTTCCGCAAGCCTGTTGGACGCGGAGGTTCCGGTGACGCCGACCGAACCCATATTGAGCGGATGCGAATGCGGCAGCGACGACTTGCCGGCCTGCGTCTCGACCACCGGAATGCCGTGCTTCTCCGCGAAGGCGGCAAGCTCCGCGCTCGCCTCCGAATAGAGCACGCCGCCGCCGGCGATGATAATCGGCTTCTTCGCGCCCTGAAGCGTCGCGATCGCCGCGGCGAGCTCGTCGGGATCGGGCTCGATGCGGCGTGGCACCCAGACCTTCTCATCGAAGAAGGATTGCGGATAGTCATAGGCCTCCGCCTGGACGTCCTGGCAGAGCGAGAGCGTCACCGGGCCGCAGTCGGCCGGGTCGGTCAGAACCTGCATGGCACGACGAAGCGCCGGTATGATCTGCTCGGGCCGGGTGATGCGGTCGAAATAGCGTGAGACCGGCCGGAAGCAGTCATTGGCCGAGATCGAGCCGTCGCCGAAGCTTTCGACCTGCTGCAGCACCGGATCCGGTCGGCGATTGGCGAAGACGTCGCCGGGCAGGAACAGGACGGGCAGACGGTTGACATGGGCAAGCGCTGCCGAAGTCACCATGTTAAGCGCGCCCGGACCGATCGAGGTCGTGCAGGCCATGAAGCGACGCCGGAAACTCGCCTTGGCAAAGGCAATGGCTGCGTTTGCCATGCCCTGTTCGTTCTGGGCACGGTAGGTCGGCAGGGTTTCGCGCACGGAATAGAGCGCCTCGCCGACGCCGGCGACGTTGCCGTGGCCGAAAATAGCGAAGACGCCACCGAAGATCGGTACGCGCTCGCCCTCGATCACCGTCATTTGCCGTGTGAGGAACCGCGCCACGGCCTGTGCCATGGTCAGGCGCACGGTTTTCTGACTCATTTCCTGTTTCCTCCTGGTGGCGAAGTCTTGGCTTCGCCCTTTTTTACTTGATGCCGCAGGCAGGTTATCCCTTACGCAGCCTTGGTTTCACCCAGTCGCAGCCACAGATCCACCAGCGCCTTGAACTTCGCCGCCATGTCGGCGACGGCCTGTTCATCGCTCATCGAGCCGGTGAGCCAGGCCTTGGCGGCATCGGCGAAGATCGTCCGGCCGACCGCGAACCCCTTCACCGTCCTCGATGTCCTAGCGGCGGCAAAGCCGTCCTTCAGGACCTCATAGGGCGCTTCGAGTCCCAGGAGGACGACGCCCCGGCAGAGGGGATCGCGCGTTTCGATCACGGCATCGATGGCAGCCCAGGCCGCGCGGCTTGCCTGCGGCTCGAGCTTCCACCAATCGGGCTTCAGGCCCGCATCATAAAGCTCGTTGAGCGCGCGCGGAATGGTCTGGTCGTCGAGCGAGCCGTGCTTGCCGGCGATGATCTCGATCAGGATCTCGCGGCCGACCTTGCGAGCGGCCTCGAAGGCAGAGCGCAGCTTGGCTATCTGCGCCGCCTTGAGCTCGGCCGGGTCGTCTGGATGGAAGAAGGAGAGCACCTTGATGCAATGGTCGACGGGCCAGTCGATCAGGCGGCTACCGAGATCCTGACTGAATTCGAACTGCAGCGGACGTGAGCCTGGAAGTTCGATCGGCTTGGCAATCCAGAAGTCGCGATGGGCGCCGGCGGCGAAAAGCGCGTCGCGACCATATTTGTCGTCGATCAGCATGCCGAATCCGGGGCGGCCGCCCGCAACATCCGCAGCCGCCTTGACGGCCAAGGCCTTGAAGGCCGGAATCCGCTCCAGGAGCTCCGAATTTCCTTCGGCGATGTCCTCCAGCTGGCTGCGGTGGTCGATGGCGAGCGCCATCAGAAGCGGGATCTCGCGCCGGCGTGTCGTCGCCCAGTGGACATGGTTGATCGCCTCGTCCTTTCGCAGCGCCTTTTCCTTGCTGCCGTGCTCGAGGAAATACTGCAGTTCGACCCAGGTCGGGATCTCCGGTGCGCAGAGCAGGCGGGAGACCGCGAAGGCGCCGCAGGCGTTGGCCCAGGTGGCGGACGTCGCGTGCGGCTCTCCGGTGAGCCATCCGCGCAGGAAGCCGGACATGAAGGCGTCGCCGGCGCCGAGCACGTTATAGACCTCGATCGGGAAGCCCTTGCCGACGATGCCGTCTTCGAGATTGTCCGAAATCGGCCCGTCATAGACGATGCAGCCCATCGGGCCGCGCTTCAGTACGATCGTGGCATCGGAAAGCGAGCGGATGGTCTTCAGCGCCTGGAGCAGATCGCTTTCGCCCGACGCAATCAGAACCTCCTCCTCCGTGCCGACGATGAGGTTGCAATCGCCAAGCACCGTCTTCAGATGCGCCGAGACGAGATCCGAAGCGATGTAGCGGCTCTCGCCCGCGTCATGACCGGCAAGGCCCCAAAGGTTGGGGCGATAGTCGATGTCGAAGACGATCCTGGCGCCGTTTTCCTTGGCGATTCGCATCGCCTTGCGCTGGGCGGCATCCGTATTCGGCTTGGAGAAATGGGTACCGGTGACAAGGATCGCCCGAGCGGCGCGGATGAATTCTTCCGAGATGTCGTCTTCTGAGAGCGCGTTGTCGGCGCAATTGTCCCGGTAGAAGAGCAGCGGGAACGATTTCTCGTTTTCGACAGCCAGGATCGCCAGCGCCGTCAGGCGCTCCGGATCGGTGACGATGCCCCGGGTCTCGACACCTTCGCGTTGCAGCTGCTCGCGAATGAAGCGGCCCATCTGCTCGTCGCCGACGCGCGTCAACAGCGCCGATTTCAGTCCGAGCCGCGCCGAGCCGACCGAGATGTTGCAGGGGCAACCGCCGACGGACTTGGCGAAGCTTCCCACGTCTTCGAGGCGAGTGCCGATCTGCTGGCCGTAAAGGTCGACCGAAGCTCTGCCGATGGTGATGATGTCGAGGGGCTTGGCGCCCAATTCCGATGGAATTCCGGCCGATGGAACCTGGCTCACTGCTTCCTCCCCGCGGGCGCCCTGCCGGCGCCGACAGTTATCCATATGTAATGGGCGATGAGGTTATGAAACATAAATTCCGTCACTTCGTCAATATGGAATTTCTATTCTATAATGGTTTCCCGGCTTCGGCGTGGCGGCGGCGCTTCTCGGCGATCGCCACGGTAAGCGCCATGGCGAAGGCCATGCTGGCGGAAAGCGAGCGAAAGCCGGCATGATCTGCCTCCACCAATTCGAACCAAACCTTGGAAGATTCGGCGAGCGGGGAAAATGCGGAGTCGGTCAGCGATACGACCGGCACTTTGCGATTGGCGAGGAAGCGTGCCTGGGTGGCGCTCTCCGAGGCATAGGGCGAGAAGCTGACGGCGAAGGCGGCATCCTGCCTCGTCGCCATCGCCAGCATGTCGTCGTCGATGCCGGCGGCCGTGCCCACATGCTGGTACTTCACCCTAAGCTTGCCGAAGGCATAGGCCATATAGCTGGAGATCGGATAGGAGCGGCGTTTGGCGATCAGATAGATGGTATCCGCCTTGGCGAGGATGTCGACAGCCCGTTCGAAAGCCTGCGGACCGATCGAGGTTGCAACATTGTCGAGCGAACGGTGGGCGGCCGCGACGAAGCCGTTGAAGATCGAGCCGCTTTCGAGCTTGCTGTGATCGTTGCCGCGCAGCGCCTTCAGCCGGTCCTCGTAACCGGGCGTGCGCTCGCGCAGGCGCGCGCGAAAGATCTGCTGCAGGCTTGAAAAGCCCTCAAAGCCGAAATGTTGGGCAAAGCGCACCAACGTCGAAGGCTGGACATCGGCGGACGTGGCAATGCTCGCCGCCGTGCCGAAGGCGATTTCGTCAGGATGATCGAGCGAATAGGCGGCGACCTGCTTCAGGCGCTTCGGCAGTTGCGCCTTGCGCTCGAGAATGACGGCCTTCAGCGCCTCGAAGTCCTGGGGGATATCGGTGCTCGACTCCGGTGTTGGCATCGTTCAGCGTCTCCAAGTCCTCGCGTGCGCGCTCGTGTTGCGTTTGCCTCATCGTAATCGATCAGGAGCGTTCTGGATAGAACGGACGTTCCATTTTAAGTGCCTTTCCCAGGCCTTACAGCGCCGCGCGTCAGACGCGTCAGACGCGCAAAGGACGCCTTAACTCTTTGAAGCCGCGCATCGTACGTCCCGAAAATCGGGCCCGACCTTCGGGTCGATGCGCTGAACGCGGATCAGCCGACGTCGACCCACCTGTTGCTGCGAGCGGATTGATACGTAGCGGATAGCACTTTCTGAACTTCGTAGCCCTCCCGGAAATCCGTCGTCGGCCTGCGGCCATTGACGATGGCGTCGAGGAACTCGTTCACTTCGATCGCCTTCAACTCGTTGAAACCGATCTGATGGCCGGGCGCCACGCAGAACGCACCATAAGGGGGGTGCTCGGGTCCCGCCCAGATGGTGCGGAAGCCGCGGCTGCGTACATCGTCGCCGGCATAATAGATCCTGATTTCGTTCAGTCGCTCCTGGGTAAAGACGATGCTGCCCTTGGAGCCGTAGATTTCGAAATCATGCTGCATCTTCCGGCCGGTGGCTATCCAGTTCGCCTCCAAGCTGCCGCTCGCGCCGCTATCGAAGCGGACGAAGGCGCGGGCGATGTCGTCGACCTCGACGGCGCGTGTCTCGGTCGCGCCTCGCGAAACGGGGCGCTCGGGGATATGGATGACCGTCTCGGCGAGCACCGACCTGATCGGCCCGACAAGGTGGCGCATGCAGGCGATCATATGGCTGCCGATATCGGCGAGAGCCCCGCCACCGCTGCGCGGGTCGAGGCGCCATGCCCAGGGAATACTGGCATCGGCCATGAAGTCTTCCGCGTGGACGCCACGGAAAGAGCGGATATCGCCGATCTCGCCGCTTTCGATGATCTCCTTGGCAAGGAAGATCAGCGGATTTTTCAGATAGTTGAAGCCGACCTGCGTGACGACGCCGGCCCTTTCGGCAGCGGCGAGCATCTCAGCGCAGTCGTCGACCGTAGGCGCCAGTGGCTTTTCGCAATAAACGTGCTTGCCATGCGCGACCGCCGCAAGCGCCATCTCCTTGTGCATCAGGTTGGGCGTGGTGATGTCGATGACGTCGATATCGGGGTCGGCCAGGAGCTCGCGCCAGTCGGCCGTCGCCTTGCGGAAGCCGAGCCGCGCGCGTGCGGCTTCGGCGCTCTCGGCAGTCACGTCCGCCACCGACACGAGGTCGATTTCGTAAGGCAAGTCGAAGACCCGCGCCGCGATGGTGAAGCCGAGCGCATGGGCTTTGCCCATGAAACCGGTCCCGATCAGGCCTACACCCAATCTGCGTTTGTCGCTCATCTCGTCTCCTCCCGGGGCAGCGGCCTCATGATCGAAGAAAATGAAATGAACTGTGCGATCAATGTCAATATGGAATATTTATTCGAAAACTTCCTCGGCAGCTGGGGAATGCAGCGCCGCGGGTCTTTTCAGACGCGCAAAGGCCGCTGTAGCACTTTGAATTGCTGCATGTCCTTTTCCTCGAATGGAGGTCGATTAAGGAGAGATGCAGTAGCGCGTCAGGCCGCCGGACGTCATCACCAAAAGGCGAATTCGTTAACGCAATTTTACCATGTTTCGCGGCAAGATCGCCGCTGACGATGGTTGACGAATCGCCCCATTACCGCGCGGATTGGGGAAAACGTCCAGACGTACCGGAGTGATTGACGCATGTGCCGTTGGGCCGCCTATCGTGGAGAACCGCTCTATCTGGAGGAACTGGTAACGTCTCCGGCGCACTCGCTGATCGAGCAATCCCATTGCGCGACCCGTGCAAAGACGGCCACCAATGGCGACGGCTTCGGCATCGCCTGGTATGGCGATCGTCCGGAGCCAGGGCGCTATCGCGACATCCTGCCCGCCTGGTCCGATTGCAACCTGAGAAGCATCGCGCGGCAAATCCGCTCACGCCTGTTCCTCGCCCATGTGCGCGCGGCGACCGGCGGCGGTACGCGCCGCGACAATTGCCACCCCTTCGTCCATGGCCGCTGGTGCTTCATGCACAATGGCCAGATCGGCGATTTCGAGCATCTGCGCCGGCCGATGGAAAACATGCTCGACAACGATCTCTACGCGGCGCGCACCGGCACCACCGATTCGGAACTGCTCTTCCTTCTGGCGCTGCAGTTCGGTCTCGACGGCGATCCGCTCGGCGCCATGGCGGAGGCGCTCGGCTTCGTCGAGCGGCTTGCCGAAGAGATGGAACGGCCGGCACTCGTCCGCTTCACGGCCGCCTTCTCGAACGGAGATGAACTCTATGCGGTTCGCTATGCCTCCGACCAGAAGGCGCCGACGCTCTACGCCGCACCGATGGGGGAGAATGGCGGCTATTGCCTCGTGTCCGAGCCGCTCAACGACGATAATGCCTGGGCCGAGATCCCCGACGGCTCCGCGGTGGTCGTCGGCGAAAACGGCGTCGATGTGCTTCTCTTCGGGGCAGCCGATATTGCCGTTCGCGAGCGTCTTGCGGTCGCGGCGGTTCCGCCTGCTGCGGCAGGCAATCTGCAATTGAACTGAGTAGATATCAGACGGAAAGTCTCGCGGCGATCAGCGCCGCGAGTCTCTCGGCCACCTCGTCCTTGCCCATCTCCGGCCAGTCCTCCGTGCCGTCGCGGCCGACCAGCTTCACCGTATTGCGCTCGCCCCCCATGATCCCGGTTGACGGCGAAACGTCGTTGGCAAGGATGTAATCGGCGCCTTTCCGTTCGAGCTTCGTTCGGCCGTTGTCGGCGACATTCTCCGTCTCGGCGGCAAAGCCGATCACCAGCTTGGGGCGCGAGGCGTGGTGGCCGACTGTCTTCAATATGTCCGGGTTCTCGGCAAGCAGGAGCGGCTGCGGGGCCTCGCCCGGCCGCTTCTTGATCTTGTTGCCGGCGGTCGCGGCCACGCGCCAGTCGGCGACGGCGGCGACCATCACGGCAATATCGGCCGGAAGTGCGGCGAGCACCGCATCGCGCATCTCCTCGGCACGCTCGACGTGGACGACGCGTACACCCACGGGATTCGGGATCGTCACCGGCCCCGACACGAGGGTGACCTCCGCTCCAAGTCTCGCAAGCGCCGCCGCGATCGCATGACCCTGCTTGCCGGAAGAGCGATTGGCGATATAGCGCACCGGATCGATGGGTTCATGCGTCGGCCCGGAGGTGACGATCGCCTTTCGCCCGGCAAGCGGTCTTTCTTCCCGGACGAGCAATCGCTCGATCGCGGCGACGATCTCGAGGGGCTCGGCCATTCGGCCTTCGCCCGCCTCGCCGCTCTCGGCCATTTCCCCTGCGGCCGGGCCGACGAAAAAGATGCCGTCGCCGGCAAGGGTCGCACGGTTGCGGCGTGTCGCCGGGTGCATCCACATCCTCGGGTTCATGGCCGGCGCGGCGAGCACCGGCCGGTCGGTCGCAAGCAGCACGGTCGAGGCAAGGTCGTCGGCATGGCCATGGGCCATCTTCGCCATCAGATCCGCCGTGGCGGGCGCAACAACGACGAGGTTGCAATCGCGGGCGAGGCGGATATGGCCGACGTCCTGCTCGTCCTCGCGCGAAAAGAGATCGGTGAACACATGGGAGGCGGAGAGCGCGCCGACGGCGAGCGGCGTCACGAATTGTTGCGCACCGGCCGTCATCACCGGCCGAACTTCCGCCCCGCGCTCGCGCAGTCGCCGGATGAGGTCGAGGCTCTTATAGGCCGCGATACCGCCGGAGATGATGAGAAGAATGCGCTTGCCAGCCAATGTCGTTTCGTTTGGGATCATTCCGCTTCGGCCTGTCGCCGCTCCCGTTCTTTGACGGCGAACCTAGCGCAACGGCCCGAAAATCGGAACCGATTTCGAAAGGCTCGATGCGCAGATTCAAAGAGTTGCAGCGACTTGGCGCGTCTGAAAAGATGGGCGGCGCCGTGGCCGAGGGGGCGGCCGTGTGCGTTGGAGCGCCCCCCCCGAGCGGGGCGGAAGGAAAATGCGCCAGCGGTGGGGAGCCGCCACCGGCAGGGCACTTTGCCCGGAGTGCGCGTCAGCGCTCGTATTCGACCTCGATCGTCGCCTGGTCGAGTGAATTTGCCCGGACGAAGAAACCAACCATGGCGGCGGGTACCTTGCCATCGAGGGGGAGCTTGTCGAGCGACAGCGCGTGCACGGTGAACTGGTAGCGGTGCGGTCCATGACCTTCGGGCGGGCAAGCACCGCCATAACCTGAGGCGCCGAAATCGGTGCGGCCTTCCACCGCGCGTGCTGGAAGTTTCTTGTCTCCGCTCGCTCCGCTTGCGAGCTCCGTGACATTGGCGGCGAGGTTGAACACCGTCCAGTGCCACCAGCCGGAACCCGTGGGCGCATCCGGATCATAGGCCATGATGGCGAAGCTCTTGGTGTCCGCCGGCGCACCCGACCATGAAAGGTGCGGCGAGATATTCCCCCCGCTGCAACCGAAGCCGTTGAAGACTTGCGCATTGGCCATGGTCTCGCCGGGCGTCAGATCCTTCGAAGTCAGTTTCATTTCGGCCTGGGCGGCCGTGGCGCCGAGCAAGCTCAGGCCGAGAATTGCAATGATGAAGCGCATGGTGTTTTCCTGCAGTTACGAACGCAGCAGGCCTACTGCTCAACGGAGATTTCGTCTCTCCCGATCCGCGCAACTTCTGTCCCAATTCGCTCAATTATATCCGGATCTCCCCGCACGTCGCGCGGATTGACGCCAAATCGCTCCTTGAAGCGTACCGCAAATTGGGATGGAGAGTCGTATCCGACTGCCAAGGCGACGTGGGCGACGGGCAGGGTCGTCGTATGCAGGAGAGCCAGGGCACGTGTCATGCGGGTGTCGCTCAAGGTTTCGGTGAAACTGGTATTTTCCGCGGCCAGCTTGCGCCGCAACGTCGCCTCGCTCATGTGGAAGCTGCGGGCGGCGTGCCCGGAAGTCCAGTCGTAGGCCGGGTCCTTCTCGATCATCTGGCGCAGGCGGTCCTGCAAAAGCAGGTCTCCACGCTCGCCCAATATGGCCCCGCCGAGCGCGAACCAGGTAATGAGTTCCATCAGGCGCACCGAAGCCACGGCGGCGGGCAATGTCGCCAATCTTTCGGGAGAAGAGCAAAAGTCGAACAGCGCCACCGCCTCGACGGGTAGATCCCGAGCCTTCATGGGAACCGCCGTCCGCGGGGGCGTGATGCAGCCGACGCGAAGATAGGTCTCTTCGAATAAGGAACGGGGGATTGGCAGGACACGCGCTTCATAGTTCTGAGGTGACTTGGGAATGTTCTCCATCGTCATGGGCCGATGGTCGGGCAACAGGCCAAATTCGCCGGCCAGGAGGCGCAGAGAGGTATCGCGGACGACCACGACCTTGGTTCCCGAACGCACCTGGACAAGAACCGGCATTGTGCTCACGAGACGATGAAAACATGCTCGTCCCCTTTGGCGGAGGAAGGCACCGTTTGGAAGAGAAGGGGCTTCGTGCTTCATGAGTCTTCTGGTCTTCAGTTGTCGGACGGCATGACATTTTCGGAGGGCCGCCGCAAGGAGCAGGGGCTGTGACCGGTCCGCTCTTGCCTGCCGGCCGGAAGGGCCGCTTTCCGACTACTCTCTGATCCGCGCCATGGCGAAGACGTCCGCGAGCATCCCGTCACGCAGAGCGTAGGATTTCAATACGCCCTCCGTGACGAACCCCGCCTGGCGGTAGAGCCCGATTGCCGCCTCGTTCTCGGTGAAAACCGTAAGCTCGAGGCGCGCGATGCCGAGCCAGCGGTCGGCGGCCTCGATCAGGGCGTTGAGCATCGCCCTGCCGATACCGCGTCGGCGATAATCGTCGTGGACCGACATGCCGAGTTCGGCGGCATGCTGGCGCCGGCCTTTGTGACGATGCAGTCCCGCAAGGCCGACGATCGTTTCCTCGATCTCCGCGACGATGACCATGTCGCCTTCTCCTCGGTTCTCGAGCCATTCGCGCGTCCGTTCCGGCGGTGCGAAGGGTTGGCGCAGCGTTCCTGCCCGGACGCCCGGCAGATCCCTGAGGAGGGCGAGCGCCTTCCAGTCGGCAACGGATGCGGCACGAATGTGGAGATCAGGCGATGGTGCATTCATTGTCTCGTTTCCTCTGTCGATAGATCCGAGGAAACAGAGCCCGGCCCTGCTCGCTCGGCAGGGTTGGCTGGAGAACAGTTCGCTTAAGACAACAGCTCTCCCGCATGCCCTGAGGTCTGCGCGGTCACCATCATCACGAGCAAGAAGCGACTGTCCATGGGCGGACATTATTCCACGTTGCGGGAATTGAGAAGAGCTATTTGGCGCTCAAACGAGCCGCCAGGCGATATAGACGAGCGCCGCCGCGATCACCCAGAGCGCGATGCGGCCCGAGCGTGCGTGGCGCGCTTCCGCCTTGCCGATCGCCTCGGCGGTCGCCGCATCGAACCGCAGGCCTTTCTCGCTCATCGCCATGATGTCCTTCGAAAAGCGCTCCGTGCGGGCCGCGATTTCGGGAACGGCTTCGGCGACGCGAAGGGCTGCGTGCAGGCCGTCGCGCAGGTCGGTGACGATGCGCTTCGGGCCGAGATTGTCGCGGATCCAGCTGCCGACGACCGGCTCCGATGCCCGCCACATGTTGAAGCGCGGGTTGAGCGTGCGGGCGACGCCTTCGACGACGACCATCGTCTTCTGCAGCATGACGAGCTCCGGGCGCGTCTGCATGTCGAAGAGCTCGGTCACCTCGAAAAGCAGGGTCAGGAGCTTTGCCATCGAGATCGTTTCGGCCGGCTGCCCGTGGATCGGCTCGCCGATGGCGCGGATCGCCTGGGCAAAGCTTGCGGCGTCGTGATGCGACGGCACATAGCCGGCCTCGAAATGGACATCGGCAACGCGCTGGTAATCGCGCATGATGAAGCCGTAGAGGATCTCGGCGAGGAAGCGGCGCTCCTTCTTGCCGAGCCGGCCGACAATGCCCATGTCCACGGCGACGATATGGCCCGCCTCGTCGACGAAGAGGTTGCCCTGATGCATGTCGGCATGAAAGAAGCCATCGCGTAAGGTATGCCGCAGGAAGGACTGGATCAGCGTCTCGGCGAGGCTGTTGAGATCATAGCCGGCGGACCTCAGGCCCTCGATATCCGACATCTTGATGCCATCGATCCATTCCATGGTGACAACGTCGCGCCCGGTCCGCTCCCAATCGACCTTGGGCACGCGGAAGCCGGAATCTTCTTTCGTGTTCTCGGCGAGCTCGGAAATTGCCGCAGCCTCCAGCCGCAAGTCCATCTCGACCTTGGTCGTCTGCTCGAGCGTCCGCGTCACCTCGACCGGCTTCAGCCGGCGGGTATAGGGCAGGAACCGCTCCTGCATGCGCGAGACCAGATACATAGCCTCAATATCGGCGGCAAAGCGCTGGCGGATGCCGGGCCGGATCACCTTGACGGCGACCTTCTCGCGTCGGCCTTCACGCAGGATGACGGCCGGATGGACCTGGGCGATCGACGCGGCCGCCATGGGCTCGTGAAATTCCGCGAAGAGTGTGTCGACGCTGCGGCCGAGCGAACCTTCGATCGCTGCCTTGGCCGCACTCGGTGGGAAAGTTGCCATCTGGTCCTGCAGTTGCGAGAGGTCGGCGGCGAGTTCCGCGCCGACCACGTCAGGACGCGTCGCCAGGAACTGGCCGATCTTCACATAGGAGGGCCCGAGCCGCTCGACGGCGCGGGCAAGCCGGCCGCTGCGCTCTTCGAACCGTGCCTTGCGGCGGGCGAGCAGGCCGGCGACCTTCTTTGCGAAGCGCGCGGAGGGAGGCAGGTGCTCAGAGGGGATCGCTGCAAATACGCCTTCGCGCGTGAGCACCCAGCCGATCCGCACGAGACGGAAATATGCTCCAGGCGTGCTCATGCGTTCAGATTTTCCAGCCCGAATGCAGCGCTGCAATGCCGCCGGTGTAATTGGTGAAGGAGACGCGGGCGAAGCCCGCCTCGTGGATCATCGCCGCGAAATCGCGCTGGTTCGGGAATTTGCGGATCGACTCGACCAGATACTGATAGGGCGCGTGGTCGCCGGTGATGAGCTTGCCGAATCTGGGGATCGCATGGAACGACCAGGCATCGTAGAAGCTGTCGAGCAAAGGCATCTCCACCTCGGAGAATTCCAGCACCAGCAGCCGCCCGCCGCGCTTCAGTACCCGATAGGCCTCTCTTAGCGCCACCTCGATGCGCGGGACGTTGCGGATGCCGAAGGCGATCGTGTAGGCATCGAAGGAATTGGCGGCGAAGGGCAGGTCCTCGGCATTGGCTTCGACGAATTCGAGACTGGCGTCGAGCCCCTTCTTTCGCGCGCGCTCGGCGCCGACCGCAAGCATCGAGCCATTGATGTCGAGTACGGTCGCATGCGCCTTTCGGCCGGAAGCCTCGACGATGCGGAAAGCGATGTCTCCGGTGCCGCCGGCGACGTCGAGCACCCGGTAGCCTTCTCGGCGTGGCGGGTTGAGGGCAGCGATCATCGCATCCTTCCAGACCCGATGCAGGCCCGCCGACATCACGTCGTTCATGATGTCGTAGCGTTTCGCGACCTTGTGGAAGACATCGTTGACGAGCGGCTGCTTTTCGTCCGCGCCGACTTCGCGAAAACCGAAGGAGGTCTCCATTCCGCCATTCGCCGATACGCGCTCATCCGTCATCCGAATACTCCACTTCATACAAACGCGCCGGCACCATAGCGAAAACACCCGATCCGCGCTATCTCAGCGACGAGGTTCCGGCTGCGGCATAGCGCACCTATAGGTCATTGCTCCGGCGATGGGAATGCATGTATCCGGACGGAATGAACAGAGGATAAAGGAAGACGGCGGTGCCCGAATTGCCCGAGGTGGAAACGGTCAAGCGCGGATTGGCGCCGACCATGGAGGGGGCGCTGCTGCTGCGCGCCGAATTGCGCCGGCCGGACCTGCGCTTTCCTTTTCCTGAAAACTTCTCTGCCACCGTTTCCGGCCGCCGTATTGTTTCGCTGTCCCGGCGCGCCAAATATCTGACGATCGATCTGGAGGGAGGCGACGTGATCATTGCGCATCTTGGCATGTCCGGCTCTTTCCGAATCGAGAGCGGCGCGTCGCCCGCGACCCCCGACGCCTTCCACCACCCGCGTGGAAAGGACGAGAAACACGACCACGTCATCTTCCACCTCGATGCCGGGGTCGGGCCGGCGCGCGTCATCTATAACGATCCGCGCCGCTTCGGCTTCATGGATCTGGCAAGGCGCGATACGCTCGCTGATCACGCCTTCTTCCGCGACCTCGGCGAGGAGCCGACGGGGAATGCGCTCGACGCCGCCTATCTGGCGAGCCGCCTTGCGGGCAGGGCGCAGCCGCTGAAAGCGGCGCTTCTCGACCAGAGGACCGTTGCGGGTCTGGGCAACATTTATGTCTGCGAGGCCCTGTGGCGAGCCGGGCTTGCGCCCACTCGGCCGGCGGGCACGCTGGTCGACAGCCGCGGCCGGGCGAAAGCGGGCCTTTCCGGCCTGGTGGAGGCGATCCGCGCGGTGATTGCCGACGCGATTGCCGCCGGCGGGTCCTCGCTCAAGGACCATATCCAGGCGGATGGCAGCCTCGGCTATTTCCAGCATGCCTTCTCCGTCTACGACCGGGAGGGCGAGGCTTGCCGGACGCCCGGCTGTGGCGGTACGGTCGCCCGCATCACGCAGGCGGGGCGCTCGACCTTCCATTGCCCGCGCTGTCAGAAATAGCCTTGGAACGCCGATTCTAGGAGGAGACGACAATGAGCTACGAGACCCTGCTGGTTGAGATGCACGGGCGTGTGGGCCTGATCACCCTCAACCGTCCGCAGGCATTGAATGCGCTGAATGCGACCGTCATGCGCGAGCTCGACGCGGCCCTGAAGACCTTCGATGCCGACAGGAATATCGGAGCGATCGTCATTGCCGGATCGGAAAAGGCCTTCGCCGCCGGTGCCGACATCAAGGAAATGCAGTCGCTCGATTTCGTCGACAGCTATCTCGGCGATTTCCTCGGCGGCTGGGAGCATGTTGCGGACGCCCGCAAGCCGATGGTCGCGGCGGTCTCCGGCTATGCGCTCGGCGGCGGTTGCGAACTCGCGATGATGTGCGACTTCATCATTGCTTCCGAAACCGCCAAGTTCGGCCAGCCGGAAATCACCCTCGGCGTCATCCCGGGCATGGGCGGGTCGCAGCGCCTGACGCGCGCCGTCGGCAAGGCGAAGGCGATGGACCTGATTCTCACGGGCCGGATGATGGATGCGGCCGAAGCCGAGCGGGCAGGGCTGGTTGCCCGCGTCGTCGCGCCGGAGAGGCTCGTGGAAGAGGCGCTCGCCGCCGCCGAGAAGATCGCCTCCTTCTCGCTTCCCGCGGTAATGATGGCGAAAGAGGCGGTCAACCGCTCGCTCGAAGTGACGCTCGCCGAAGGCTTGCGCTTCGAGCGGCGGCTCTTCCAGTCGCTGTTCGCGACCGAGGACCAGAAGGAGGGGATGGCCGCCTTCGTCGGCAAGCGCAAGGCGGAGTTCAAACACCGCTAGGGACGTTTTCTCAAATTGCGCGTTGACGCGGGACTGGTTTCCCTTTATACGCCGCCCACAGTCTGGAACGCCTCACGCGGGCTTTCCGAGAATGCTCCCGAATTGCTTGGATGACAGGTCGCAGTGACCCGGCACGGCGAAGGCGGAGTTCATGTCAGGTTTTCGAAGAGAGGCATCAATGGCCAATACAACTTCGGCGAAAAAGGCGACCCGCAAGATCGCACGCCGTACCGCAGTGAACAAGGCCCGTCGTTCGCGCGTCCGTAGCTTCGTCCGCAAGGTTGAAGAGGCGATCGCTTCCGGAGATCAGGCCGCCGCCGCCGCCGCCCTCAAGGCGGCTCAGCCGGAACTGATGCGTGCTGCCACCAAGGGCGTGCTGCATGCCAACACGGCATCGCGCAAAGTCTCCCGTCTGGCGCAGCGGGTGAAGGGTCTTTCGGCCTAACCCGGCTAAATAAAAATCTGTTTACAAACAGCCTGGCGTCTTGCGCCGGGCTTTTTCGATTCGTATTTCGGCCATAGTCATGGTTAATTTGTCCACTAATGCTTGTGTCATTGGTGTGACAGAAATTATTAAGTGATTACAGCGGTTTGCGCGAGCTTGTCGGACTCGGGGCATCGGTTTTGGTGCACGTATCGGCTGCAAAATGAGTCAAGCGATTTTTTATTTTTTTCTTTTTCGCCAGCTAAGCAAGAAGGGCGAAAATCAAAACCCTTGATTCAAAAGCGATTCTTTTGAGACTCGGGACGCGCATGCAAAACCCAGCATGAGAGTCAACCGGCCGCGCTTAAAGAGCGGTAAAAAACCCGATTGATCTTGCCCGCCGATCCTGCCTAAATGGCTTCCACAGGGGACACGGACCACATCTGTTTAGAAGGTCTTCGAAGTCATTTCCTAGAAATGGCTTACGGGCTTTCTGTTCCCTGCGGCGGGGCATATCCACGTCGCTCAATCAAAAAAGCCGAGGTAGAGAAGCCGAGCGAGTCTTCGCGTCGGAACGAGAATTCTTCGCCTTATGATTGCAGCGCGGGTGTGGCCTCGGATTTGTTTTGAGTCGAGGCGTTGGAGGAAGAAGATCAGGTTGCCCGCACATGCGAGGGTGTGGAGCAACTGCGATGAGGAAAGTCTGCCCTTCGGTCAGAATGCTGCCGCAGGGTAGCCAAGTGCAAAGCGCAGGGGACATCCGCTCGGCACGATGAGCGGGTGAGCGCGACGCGCACCGCGACGGGATTATGAGGAGCCCGGATCGGTGTCATGGGCGTCCGTTCGACGCGGCATGGCCTTCGAGGAGGCGGCCGCGGCCGGCGGGCATAAGAAGATGAGGCCGGCAGCGATGACGGCATCGGAGAAT
>NZ_CP034911.1:300000-456424 GCF_008932245.1 Sinorhizobium alkalisoli
ACGTTCTGCACGCCGCCATCGGCGATGATGCGGCGGAAGGTGTTCTGCATTGCGGTGGTCGCGGCACGGATACCATAGTTGCCGTAGATGGTCATTTTGATGTTGCCGAGCGCGCGGATGCGCGTGGCGTCGACTTCCGGATAGGCGTTCGGAACGATGACCAGTGGAACCGGTCCTTTCCAAGCGCGCGAGAAACTCTCGATTTCGGCCGGGTCCTTCTTCTTCGAGTGGATCAGCACCATGTCGGCGCCGGCCTCAGCATAGGCCACGCCGCGCCTGAGGGCCTCGGTTTCGCCGAGACCGGCGATCAGCGCTTCCGTGCGGGCGATGACGAGGAAGTCCGGGTCGGTGCGCGCCGCGATCGCCGCTTCGATCTTGCCCTGGAATTCCTCGATGCGCAGCAGTTCCTGGCGCCCGTCCGCCGCGAGCGACGTCACTTTCGGGAAGGTCTTGTCCTCGATGACGACGGCAGACGCGCCGGCCTTTTCGTATTCGCGAATGGCGTGGATCACGTTCAGCGCATTGCCATACCCGGTATCGATATCGGCGACGATCGGCAGCGACGATTGCCCGGCGATGGCGCGCAGCATGTCGAGATGCTGGGTCATCGTGATCAGGCTCATGTCCGCCAAGCCGTAGAGCGCCGAGAGTTCGAAGCCGGAGGCCCAAATCCCGTCAAAACCGGCTTCTTCCGTGAGGATGGCCGAGAGCGGGCTATGGGCCGCCATGATGTGGACGAGGCCGCGCTCGGCCATTGCCTCACGCAGTTTTCTTGCTTTGCGCATGATAGGTCTCGCTTTTGGAAAGGGCTTCGCAGGCGGCAAGAATGCGGCCGCAGGCCTGTTGCAGGTCTTCGATCGCCGCGGCATAGGAGATGCGGATATAGGGCGAGGCCATGAAGCCCGAACCCGGAACGACGGCGACACCGAACTGCTCAAGCAGATAGAGGGCGAAATCCATGTCGTTCTCGATCACCTTGCCCTGTGGCGTCACCTTGCCGATCACGCCTTCGCAATTGACGAAGACATAGAAGGCGCCGTCCGGCGTGCGGCATTTGAGGCCCTCGGCCTCGTTGATCCTTCCGACCACGAAATCCCGGCGCTTCTCGAATTCGGTCACGAAAGTTCCGACATAGTCCTGGTTGCCGGCGATCGCCTCGATCGCCGCATATTGCGAGATGGAGCTTGTGTGCGAGGAGGTCTGCCCCTCGATCGTGTTCATCGCCTTGATCAGGTCCTTTGGTCCGGCACCATAGCCGAGCCGCCAGCCGGTCATGGCGCTGGATTTCGAGACGCCAGTGACCGTCAGCACGCGGTCGATCAGATCCGGGGCGGCTTCAGCCATGGTGGCGAAGCGCACGCCGTAGACGAGCTTCTCGTAGATGTCGTCGGCAAGCACATGCACCTGTTTGTGCTTGCGCAGGACGCCACGGGTACCAGCTGTTTGTTGCTTTCTTAAACGGTCGCAGCCCCTCACCACCACCTGATCAATCGAGAATATGGAGAGTGCGTCGCTGGCGAGAGCCAAAAGATAGTTCCAAAGAGTGCAATTTCGGCCGCTGTAGCTGAGTGAGTGAGTGGCTGAATGCTCGCCAGGGCAGGGGCTGAAGGCGTCACGCCCTCTATCTCGGTGTTGCGGTACCGATTTTGGGACGTTTGTTGCTCTTATTTCGGAGACCATTCGCAACAACGACCGGCACTGTAGCGCGGCCTGCTGAGGCCGTTGTTGCTTTTTATTGCGTTTCGAAGTTCAGGGCACTGTTCCGTTGCAGGCTCTTCGGAGCCATGGAGATGACCTCGTTGAGGAGGTCTGGATCGCCGACCAACACCACGGTTTCGACGGCCCGAGTGATGGCGGTGTAAAGCATGGTCCTGTCCAAGAGCCTGGATCGGACCAGAGGAATGATTACCCGGCTGAAGGCGGAGCCTTGCGCCTTATGAACGCTGATCGCCCAACCGTGGGTCAGCTTTTCGAGGTCGGTCGCCGTGATAGCGTCCTCGGCGCCGTCGTCGAAGACGACCCAAGCGCCCTTGGGATCGGCCTTCGTCACAACGCCAAGGGACCCATTCATGAAGCCTGAGCAGATGGGTTCGCCCGTGGCCTTGTCGAGCACCGGATTGCCCGCTGCATCGAACCGCGGCGACTTCGAGTAATCGTTCTTGAGCCACATAATCTTGGAACCGACGCTCAGGCCCCAATCGTCGATATCAGGCTGGCGGGCCATGTATTCCGCCTCTATGGCGCGGTTCAGGTCCTTCGACCCCGCCGGACCGTTCTTCACCTGGGTTAGAATCTGAACATCTTTCTCGTGCAGGGCGGCGATTCGGCCATAGGCCGGAGGCTGACCGCACATGGCACGGAACGCGGCCAAGGTTCGTGCCGCCACCTCCTCCTTCTGCGCGGGAAACAGGTACACGCCAGGCGACAGAGCCAAGTTTGGATCGAACCGGCGCAAATCGACGGCCTTGCCCGACCGGACCGCAGCCGCGACGGCGGGAATGCCGGTGGCGTCATCCTGACGGTGGACAACATCGAGGGTGACCGAAGGAATGCCGGTTGTCTTGACCATCGTATGGAACGGCAGGCCCGGTCCGATTGGCGGAAGCTGCCCTGGATCGCCGATGAAGATCAGATTGACCTCGGTCGGCAACTGCGTGAGCACCCTATAAATCGAGGGTGTGTCGAGCATCGAGGATTCATCGAAGATGACGGTTCCTGCCTGGACACGGCGGCCAGCATCCTCGATGTCGTGGACCAGCCGCGAGAGGGTGCTTGCCGGACGACCTGTCGCTTCGCTGATCCGTCTGACGGCACGGCCTGCCAGAGCGACCTGCAGGTGTTCGATGCCATGGCGCTGCGAAGCTGGAAGACCATTGCGGATGGCCTCCAGTGCGGCAAGGATCGCCCGCACGACGGTCGTCTTGCCCGTGCCTGCGCCACCGCTGATGACGCAGATGCCGCAGCTCGCGGCCATGTAGACCGCCTCGCGCTGGGCATCGGTGAGCGCGTAGCCGATTTCCTCCTCGACCTTGGCGATGGCGTCTACGACGAGTTTGCCGTCGAATGCCGGAACTTCACGACCAACGCGCTCGCTGACCTGTCGCGCGGCCTCTTCCTCCATGAACCGACACGCCCTCGATTGCAGAAGATCGGGCGCAGGCGACACGACACGACCGCTGGCCGATGCCACCTCGATGGCCCGCGACGGATCACCGGTCCAGGGTGCGAGCAGGCGTTTCACCAGAGGTTTCAGAACCGGGGAAGGGGAGGCCATGTTCCCAGCCCGGAACCGGATGGCCAGCGCCTCCTCGACGGCGGCCGCCAGCCGCCTCGGATCATCGAGGGCGAGGCCCAGCCGAAGCGCCCTCGCGTCCACTTCCTTCCACGGCTCCAGCAATGTCATCGTGAACGGGTCCGCCTTGATACGGTCGATTGCTCCGAGACCCCAGACGCGAGCCGCAGCACCTGCGACACGAGGCGAGACGCCGTATCGATCCAGCCAACGGAAGATTTCGACCTCTTCGGCGAGCATGCCGAACCCGTCGACGATGGCGATGGCCCGATCCGCGCCGACGATGCCCGCGAGCGCCTTCAGGTCACGGTCCCGGATGATGTCGTAGATGGTCTCGCCGAAGCGATCCCAGACCTTCTCCGCCGTCGCCCAGCCGATACCGACGAAGCGCTTGTCGGTGGCGAGATGCCGGATGATCGCCCGCCCCCGTGTCACCAAAGGGAGCGACACCTCGGCATGGAGTTGCGGTCCGTACTCGGGATGAAGCTGGATAGAACCCGTGACGCGCCACGTCTCGCCCACGGCCGGGTCGCGCGGCGACCTCTTCGACGGAACGAGCGCACGACGAAGCTGCGCGGTTCCGTCCCGACCGATGATGACATGGTCGCCGAACCGGCTGGCATGAACGGACGTGATGGACAGCTCCCAGGAAGACTGCTCAGAACGCTCACCAAGGACCAGGAACGTCTGCCCCTCTGAGCCACCCCGTCGTTCCGCGGCCCCTGCCATGGCGTCCGGCTCTCCGTTCACTGCGGCCACCCACGACGTGCCGTCGCGGGTCCCTGTGCCTCGTTCACTTCGATCCGGTCTCCACGGCCTCTCGGGGCCACGACGGCGCGGCTCCGAGGACCAGACTTCGAGAACCCAATCATGGAAGCCTGCCTGTCTCGGCGATCACAGCGCTCAGTCGTTTCAGACGATCCAACTCCCGGCGCAGCGAGGCATTCTCGGCCAACAGACGAAGATTCTCCTCCTCAAGCGCCATCTGGTCGGCATCGGTCTTCGCCTTCTGCTCCCGGACGGCCGCAGCCTGGTCCAGTCGTGTCAGGTTCACCTTGCGGTCTCTGTCGTCGGCGTCGCGGAGGATTTCGGCGCAACGCGGATTGGTGCGGAACACCTGCCGGTCAAAGCCGCATTCCTTGGCGATGATACTTTTGTTCAGATCGACGCCGTATCTCGGAAGCGGCTTGTCCTTGTGCCGTTCCAGGTATTCGATCAGGGCATCGACATGCTCCTGGGCGATTTCGACGCCGCTTTTGCCGGTGCCCCGCGCCATCAGGCGTCCCTCCGCGACGACAGGCTGATGACGCTCGCCGCGGGGAGGCTACCCATCTGCTCCAACCGGTCGATGGCTGCCTGATATCGCTCGAAGAACCGCTTCCATGTCGCAAAGCCGCCCATTTCGGCGACGGACAGGATCATGGCACGATGCGAAGCGATCAGCAGTTCCTTGTCGGCCTGCAACTGCTCGATCTCGGCGTTCTGCGCTGCTGCGAGCTTCTCAAGCTCCGCGCGGGACTTCTTAGTGGATCGGTTGACAGCTGTGCGGATGGCTTCCTGCTTTTTGATCGCTCCCTCGACCGTCCGGCGACGGGCTTCATTTCGGGTAATGTCAGTGGCGTGCTTGAAGATGCCGTTGCTGCGCCTGCAGACGGCACGGACGGTGACGTCCTCGTCTTCGGCGATCATCGCCTCCAGCAGTTCCTCGAGGACTTGGCTCTTATCAATCATCGCGATCCCTCAGGCGCTTCATGGTGTCGATGATCGTGGCGCCGGCCTTCTGCTCGGCCGTCACGGACAGGTCATTGCCGTCCGGGAAGACCTGCATTCCCGGCTCTGTGCCGAGCGCCTTGATGATGTTTTCATACCGTAGGCGGGCGTGGAGAAGCTGGTTCGCCCAGCCAATGTTGCGGCGATCCTCGGGCAGAGCCTCCAGCGTGATGATCACCTTTGCGAACTTGTCTCGCATGCGCTCCAGGTTATCCTGCTCGCTGATGACACCCGTCCGCGCCAGATGGAGGCATCCGTTGAAGCATTCGAGATGTTTGGGGCAGGGGTCGCTGGTGAAGCTGTTGATGCACAGGCCGTAGGGCGTCACGTGCAGGCCGTCTGCCTCGGCGTTCAAGTAGTCGAAAGCGGCCTCGTCACCGTATTCGAGTTGGACGCGGTGGAACTCATCGACGACGGGACCACGCGCCTTGTTGGCCGAGATCAGCTTGAACACCTGCATCGCCTTGTCGCCAAGGCGCTCCTCAGCTTCCGGCGGAAGATCGATGTCGGCGAGGTCCTCGGCGAGGCTGCGGTGGTTGTAGACGTGGCTCTGCTGGACGCTACGCCGGTTGAACTTCTTGGTGATGATCGTATCGGCGACGCCGAGACGGAACAGCTCGGTGTTCTGGAGATGGCGCAGGGCGTGCGGGGTAAGCCGAAGAGCGCGATCTTCCTCGGTCATTCCATACCGCTCGAACAGGGCTTCGCAGCCCTTGCCGCTGGTCGAGCCGATCAGGTCGCCCCTGTCGATGCGACCAATTGCGGAATACATCGTGGTGTCGAGGATGCCGTTGTTGCGACCCTCGATTACGTTCCTGACCGGCATGATGAACATGAGTTCGTGAGGGTAGAGCAGGGTACCGTCTGTGATCCTGGCCGGCATCGTATCGGACAGCTTGGTCGTGCGATTTTCCCAGACATGTCGCTCGACATCTCCCACGCGAACGCGGGCCGTCCGCCAGTCGGCCCGGCCGTACATAGAGTTTGCCCATGGTTTTCTGATGGGGATGCCTCGTTGCGCAGGAGCGCCCCAGAACCGGGGAAACATCCGAGGGCAGCCGCTAAGTTGGTACTGCCTGATTTTATCGAGTGCCTCGATATCATAGGTTTGTCGGTAGTTCTCGACCAAGCTTATGGGGATGTCTGGATCAGAGAAAGCAATATTGCCAGTCATCCTGACGTACATTTCCCAGGCGGGAACCAGTGCGTCCTCGGGATATTCGGGAAAGATGCGCCCCGTCTCCGTCTGCCGTCTCAGCCGCTCGCGTAGCGGCGCTGTGATCTTTTCGACGTGCTCGAGCGTCTCGATGAGGATTTCCTCGAACATCGGCGGGACATGCTGAGTGTTCTCATAAAGCGATATGCCTTCAGGGCGCTCGTCCTCGTCCTGCTTTTCCGCGAAGTGCCGGATCATCAACGAGCGCGAGAAGCCGCCGCGTTCTGCGGCCGGACGCCCATCGGCATCCAGATATTCGCGCCATCTTTTCCAGTCCAAGGGCAGGCGGGCGGCTTCGCCGATCCGAAAGCCCATGATGATCTGCACCTTGAAGACGGCGAACCGGATCGCGTCGGAGAAGGAGCGAGGCGTTTGCGTGAACACGATCCGCGCCAACTCCCAGAACGCGCGTTCCTCGGGTAACTTCGCCGCCGATTTCCTTTCGGCGAGCGAGCGGCGGAGGCCCTCCTTTCCGCCATGAGCATTCTGTCGCTTTCGAAGGGTCTCGGTCTGCTGCTGGGCGGAAAGGGATTCGCTCGTCGGGTAGGGGATGCAAAAACGGGCAAGCGCGGGGATGTCGGCGAGCTTCTGCCGGTCGAGAATGGTTCTCACCGTGGTGGCGAAGTCGAGTGCCAGCTTGCCCGAATCCCCAGAATGCAAAACCGCATTGTAGGCCTGCTGGATTTGCTCGGGCGTCACCGCCCACGGAGGCGTGGTTTCAGCGACGGGTGCCAACCGACGGATCCCCTGAGCCACCAGCATTGCACTTTGCGGCTTGGTCTTGCCAACGAGAAGCTTATGAACGAAGACCGCTTGATACAGGTCGCGCCAATGTTGCGGCATCGGGCCAGAGACAAGAGGCTGCTGATTCATTCGTCGCCTGATCTCGTTGAGCTTGCCGAAGGCCACCGGGTCTACGCCGATCTGCCCCAGCCAAAGCGTTGGGGGCGGCAACATGCCGACCAGTTCGGTCAGGTTCCAGCGGGTATCCTTGCTGACCTTGCCCTGATCGTCGCAGACGAGATCCCAATTGAGGCCGCGCGCCTTTGCCAAGATCTTGGCCGTGGCGATGTATTCCGCATAGAACGGGTTCATGTCTGATCCTCTGCCATGCGGTCTGCCTTCAGCTCCTCGACGACGCGGCGGACGGCGTCGAGGGTCGTCTTGAGCTGCCCGTAAGCGGGAGACTGCTGGTTGTAGCGGGAGGCAGCTGCGAACTCGGTCACCACGGGCCGCAGGCTCTCAAGCACTTCCTGGTGGATGTCCGGCTCGCCAAGCGGCATGAACTTCGAGCAGGTGTAGCAGGACAGGACCGGGTTCTTGAAGCAGAGGCTCTGACCGAGACCGCAACCGCCGATCCCTGCGATGAGAATGCCGTGCGGTACGGCTCCGATCTGTTGGTCAGCCGGGAGCCCGAGCAGCATTGCCTTGTCGATGGTCCTGGTCTTGGCGATCTTGGCAAGATTCGAATAGATGGGCGAGATCGCCAGCGCCTCGTTGATGCGCTGCGCCTGGGCGGGCGAGGTGTCGAAGTAGACGTTAGCGATGCGGTCGCTAGTCTGCCCGAGGAACTCCGTCAATCCGATATGGGAGATGCCGCCGTCCGCGAGGCGCTGCGCAGCCGTGTGCCTCAGGTCGGTCGGCGTCCAGGCTTCGCCGGTCAAGTTCGCGGTCAGCTCCATGATGGCGCGGCTAACGCCTTGCGGCTTGAGGGCGAACAGCAGGCGAGGGGGCACCCCCTCCTCCGGCGGCATGACACCACTATCGCGGCGCCTCACCAGCTCATTGAACAGCGCACCCCATTCGCGCTTGATCCGCCTGGTGACGCGGATTCGCTTGATGTTGTCCTTCTGCTTGATCAGGGAGACGGCGACGTGGACTGCGCCCGTCGAGAAGAGCCGGACATCGGCAAGCTCGATCCGCGCGATCTGCCCAGGCCGGAAAGCGTACTGGTACGACATGACCAGCATGCAGACGTCGCGCAGGACGGCATTCTCGATAGCGTCAGGATCGGTGGCCAGCGCCGCGCACATGTCATCGATGTAGTTGACGATCATCGCCTGCTGGTCGAGCGGCAGAAAGCAGTCGCCAGCGCGCACGACATGGTATTTGTCGACCTTCGGGCTTTTGAGCCCTCGTACGATCGAGGCTGCTGGAGATGACCAATGACCGATGTTGAGGCGACAGAGCGAATGAAGCATCGCTCTCAAAGCCCATGATTGGGATGCTGTTACTTTGGGGAGAATCTTCAATCGACGGTGCGAGCTTCGTGTGGAGGTGAGATCACCAAGTCGAGCAGCGCCTCGATGTCCTGATCTTCGGCGAACTTGATTGTGCGTTCTGCGTTGATTGCAACAGTGTGTGGGTCATGACGGCTCAACCAGTCGGTCATAATTTGGCGCATGATCGGCTCAGCAGGCCCGAGCTTCCAAAGTTCGAGACGGATACGAGCGCCATCGAGGTGGAGAACAACATCACCTTCGTCCCACCTTATAGACCGTGTCTCATTCGAGAAGTCGTCGAAGTAGCGGACGACGGACGGAAGCGGTGGCAGCTTGGCGGACACATTGACGATTTCAGCAAGCAACTCGGGATCAAGCTCGGCGGCAAAAGTGTTCAACGGCCTGCCTCCGGAACCGTGCGCCTGAGAGCGTCGACGAAGTGGTCGAACTTCTCGTCCCAGACCTCCGCCAGCCTGGTCTCGAAGTAGGCCTTGGCGTAAAGGCGCGGCATGTTCGAGGCCTTGGACCAGCCGAAGAACACGCGCAGCTTCTCCTGTGCCTTGTCCACGTCGTTGCCTGCATCCTGATACCGCCTCATGCGAATGACCGCCGACGTATGTCGCAGGTCGTGACAAGAAACGCTCTCAAGCCCTTGTTTCGAAAGAGAGGCTTTCGCTCTGTCCGATAGGGCGCCAGTTACGATTTCGAACATTTTCCCGAACGAGCGGAGTGCCAAGGGCTTGGCTTTCTGCGAGATCAGCAAATAAGGATAGTTCGCCCGACCGCGATAATTGCGGATGTAATGCAGCGCCAAGTCGACGATCTCTTGAGAGAGTGGAAGCTGTCGCCGCGATGGCTCGGTTTTCAAGCCCGGCTGTTCGTATCGTGGATCAATGTCTTCGGTCTCCTCAATGTCGAGCCAGTGGACGCTTTTTCCGGCCTCTGGATCGAAGTCTTCCTTGAAGGAATTGGTGTGCAGCAGCGCTGCCTCGCTGCGACGCAGTCCGAGACGCAGCAGCAGCATGAAGATCAATAGGTTGCGCCAGCGCAGCGCCTCGGTCTTGAAGGGATTTCGCGGCGAATCTGGCCGGAAGATTTCGTATAAGTCCTCGACCACCGACGGCGGCAGCGCCCGAACCGGCGGCGCCGGCGTTCCCGGGTTCGGTGCGAGCTGCCGGTACAGGGTGTCGATCCTGAGCAGCCTGGCTTCCATTTTGGACGCGCGAGCGCCGGAGGTTCCAGAAAAGCGGAGCATGTCGGACACGAAGCTGACGGCGGATGTCCAGGTCGATGTCTTATCGACATTGGTGACGGCGGCCTCGTTGCGGAGCTGCGCCAGAAAGCCGACCAGGCAGTCCTCAAGTGCATCGGCGTCGGCCTCGGCGATCAGCCGGTCGAGGCAATCACTGCCGCGCTGGCGCTGTACGGAGTCATAGAGACGATCCAGAGCGGACAGATGTTTGCGGCGCGTCGACGGCGCCAGCGACGTTTTCATCACGTCACTCCAGATCGTCGCCCAGAAGCGAGGGATCCCGGACGAACCGGCGCTGATCAAACCAGCCGTCGCTGGCGGCAACGATGTCGAACTGAGATTGAGTGGCATGTTGCGTTGCAGGTGAAAGGACGCGCTACACTTCGATGTAGCGCGAGAACGCAACAGCCAAATGACCGTTCACGACGGTTTCGGACGATTGCCTAAAAGGTCATTAGGACCGAAAAAGCAACACTTCCCAAATGACCGTCCAGTTCCATAAGCTATGTTATGCGATGAAATATTGTAGCCGCAAAGTTAAAGTGTCCTGTTCCTGCAAAGTAAGAATGTCACTCTCCCCGCGTTTTCAATGACGTGGGAGATTGCGGATGGGATTGATTGCGATGAGCGAGCGCGACCTGCAGCGGATCGAGGTTTTGTCGAAGGTGGTCGACGGCCGCATGACGCTGGTTTCGGCGGCGCATGTCCTGGGCTTGAGCACGCGTCAGGTGCGTCGACTGCTGGAGCGGATCCGGACGGATGGAGCGGCGGCGATCCGGCACAGGGCGATCGGCCGACCGTCGAACAACCGGATTAGCGACGGCGTGCGCGATTACGCCATGGCGATCGTGCGCGAGCGCTATGCCGATTTCGGCCCGACGCTGGCGGCCGAGAAGCTGGCCGAGCGCGATGGGCTGACGGTGTCGCGCGAGACCTTGCGCCAATGGATGTCGGAGGCCGGCCTGTGGCTGTCGCGCAAGCAGCGCCGGACGTTTCACCAGCCGCGGCTGCGCCGCGAAGCCTATGGCGAGCTGGTGCAGATCGACGGGTCCGAGCATCGCTGGTTCGAGGATCGTGGTGATCCCTGTTCGCTGCTGGTGTTCATCGACGATGCGACCGGCAAGCTGATGCAGTTGCGCTTCGTACGCTCGGAAAGCGCGTTTACGTATTTCGAGGCGCTGGAACTCTATCTGAAGGCGCATGGTGCGCCGGTCGCCTTCTATTCCGACAAGCATTCGGTGTTCCGGGTGGCGAAGAAGGACGCCAAGGGCGGCCAGGGCATGACCCAGTTCGGGCGTGCGCTGTCAGAGCTAAACATCGAGATTCTTTGCGCAAACTCGAGCCAGGCGAAGGGCCGGGTCGAGCGGATGAACCGGACGCTGCAGGACCGTTTGATCAAGGATCTGCGCCTGGAGGGCATCTGCGGCATGGACGACGGCAACGCTTTCCTGCCTCGGTTCATGGAGCGCTATAACCGGCAGTTTGCCATTACCCCTGCCCGACCGGATGATCTGCATCGGCCGATGAATCTCGCGTCGGACCGGCTGAAGGAGATCCTCTGCAAACGTGAGCAGCGTTATGTCGGTGCCCAGTTGACGTTCTCCTACGAGCGCCAGCGGATCATGCTGGAAGAGACCGAGGTGACGCGCGGACTGGTCGGCCGCTATGTCGAGACCTACGCTTATGCCGATGGCCGGCTCGATGTGCGCTGGAAGGGGCATTCCCTGTCCTACCGGGTGTTCGACAAGGACCAGCGCGTGACGCATGCGGCGATCACCGAGAACAAGCGTCTTTCCGATGTGCTGGCCTACATCAAGGACCGTCAGGACCAGCAAGAGAAGCCGGTTGTGAAGACCAACAGCGAGAAGAATGGCTACAGGCCGCGGGGACGCAGGCCGGGCAAGCGGACGGATTTCATGAACGATCCGGCGGTCGTTGCTCGGCGGCGGCAAGCGCTCTCTGAGCTCGATGCGGCGGAATGATCCGCCATCGCAAGGTCTCAAAGCTAAAGCCGGTTGGTGCCATTCACCCGCCCCCTCCCTTCCCTTGCAACCCGGCCCAGCCGGTCCGGTCGGGGGCTTGCCTCAGCGCAAGTGGAGATGCCGAGTGTCGCATTTCTAAATGGCTGAAGACGTATCCAAAGTGACATTTTAACTTTGCGCCACGCCGGACATTTCAACCTGGCCGCCACAAATATTGTAGCGGCATTTTAGAGATGCGACATATGAGCCAGTTAGAGATGCGACGGTCGTCGCCTCTTGGGATGCTGGTCAAACGTCAACGTTTGGAAGGAAGACTGGCGACGTGAAGCGTGGTTGAGACCATGAGCGTTCGGAGTCGTCATGTCTTGTTTGATCACCATGTCGCAGAAGGAATTGCATCGTCTTGAACTGATCCAACGGATTCGCGGTGGCAGCCTGACCGTCGTTGAGGCGGCCGCGTTGCTTCGTCTCAGCCGCAGCCAGATCCACCGGCTATTGCAGGCCTATGACCTGGCCGGCGCCGACGGTCTCGTCTCGAAGAAGCGCGGCCGGCCGAGCAACCGGCGTCACAGCGAGGATTTCCGCAACTTGGTGCTCGACCTGGTGCGGGAGCATTACCTGGATTTTGGACCAACGTTGGCGGCCGAGAAGCTGCTCGAGCGCCACCGGATTGCCGTCAGCAAGGAGACGCTGCGCCAGTGGATGATGGAAGCCGGCATCTGGGTGTCGCGCCGCGAACGCAAGAAGCGGGTCTTCCAGCCGCGCGGCCGGCGCGATTGCTTCGGCGAACTCATTCAGATCGACGGCTCGCATCATTGGTGGTTGTCTAATCGCATTCCATCCGTCAAGCTGATTTGAGCATTCGATGTCCTTGCCGGCTTGCGAGATAGGCAACCCGGCTGAACTAATTGAATGAATCTTCCCTCACCGGCCGTGTCCTCTGAGCTATCCAGTGCTGGGAGCAGGGTTGTCTCCGCGGTCGACAAATGTCGCCGCACAATGGTCTTCGCAGGTGGGATCTTCCTAATGTTCGAGGCGCAGTCTCAACGAGCTGCAGCCACCAGAAGCGGAATGATCCTGCCCACGTCCGCAGCAGGGACGCTCAGCACAAAGTTAGATGACGCGCTGAGGGATGAAGGCTGAGCGTCGCCTATACGGCGGCGCCAGCCGATGCGTTGAACACTTCTCCCGTCTTGAGCATGCTGTGCATGATGACCGCGAGTTTCCGGGCAACCGCCACCGCGGAGCGCTTGAAGCCAAGGCGCTCGCGCAGCTTAAGTCCCCAGCTCTTGAGACTGCTCTCGGTCCTGGCGCTGGTTCTCGTCAAAAGCACTGTCGCCGCTTCATAAAGCAGCCCACGTAAACGATTGTCCCCCCTTCGCGAGATATGGCCGTCATAGTCGACCTCGCCTGACTGATATCGCCGCGTTGTCAAGCCGAGCCAGGCGCCAACCGAGCGCGACGTTCGAAAGTTTTCTGGATCTTCAATTGCCGTAACGTAGGATACCGCCGTGACGGCGCCGATGCCTGGGATTGTCATCAATAGCTTTGTGGCTTGGCTCTCACGGGCCACTATAAGCAGCTGGCGACCAAGATTGGCTGCGCGCTTGCGGATATCGTGCCACGCCTCCAAAAGAGGCAAGATAATCTTCGCAAGCTCGACGTTCCCATCCAAAAGCTTCCGCACATCCCCATCAAAGACCTGCCCCTTCCCTTTCGGGATGATGAGACCGAAGGTCTTCATCAGGCCGCGGATTTGATTGCCAAGTTGCGTTGACATATTCAGGAGCTGTTCGCGGGCAGCCACCAATGTGCGGGCCAACATAGCGTCAAAAGACTTGACGCGAACCTCTTTGTAAAAGCCTGCTTCAGCGAGTTGCGCTAAACCATCGGCGTCATTGGCATCGGTTTTGTTGAGCGTCTCGCTCAATACCTTTTGCGCATGCCGCGCTTCAATGCAGATCGCCGGCACCCCCTCGCTCGTCAGCGCGTGATAGAACCACGTCGACAGCGGTCCCGTTTCGAATACGACCCGCCGCGCGCGCGGAGCTTTTTTGCGGATCATCTGTGCAAGAAGCTTAGGATCCGAAGGACATTTCCCCCGCCAGATCCGCTTCCCATCTTCCCGGATCGAAATTGCGGTATCTTTCAAAGAAAGATCAAGGCCAATATATTGGTTCAAGGTTGCCTCCATCCGATGTTTGGGCCCGGTTCCAATCGAGAGCCCGTTTTTCCATCTTATCGGGGGCAACCACCCTCACCAGCCCAAAATCCAGAGACGGTCGCGCCGCGATTACTCCATGTTCGAGAACCGCGGTCCCAAATGCGCCCTGCTCGTCTATATCGACGATGCCACCGGCAAGCTCTTGCACTTACGCTTTGCGGCCTCGGAGAACACCTTCGACTATCTGCACGCGACGAAGGCCTACTTGCAGCAATGGGGCAAGCCGATCGCCTTCTACAGCGACAAGCATGGCATCTTCCGCACCACCCATGCTTCGAAGAAGGACAGAACCAGTGGTCTGACGCAGTTCGGGCGGGCCCTTTATGAGCTCAACATCGACATCATCTGTGCCAATACCCCGCAGGCCAAAGGCCGCGTCGAGCGTGCCAACCAGACGCTGCAGGATCGCCTCGTCAAGGAACTGCGGCTGCGCGGCATCGACACGATCGCCGCGGCCAATGCCTATGCGCCGGAGTTCATGGCCGACTTCAATCGTCGCTTCGGCAAGGCGCCGCGCAATCCGAAGGACATGCACCGGCCGTTTGCCGCGCATGAGAACCTCGATGGCGCCATGTGCCGCAAGGAGATCCGCAAGCTGTCGCAGTCGCTGACGCTGCGCTATGACAAGGTGATGTTCATCCTCGATCCGACCGACCTCGCCACGTCGCTCGCCGGCAAGAAGGTCATTGTCTGCGACTATCCCGATGGTCGCCTCGAGGTCACCCATGAGGGGACGTCCCTGCCCTACAGAACCTTCGACACGCTGCGCTCGGTGCACCGGTCCGAGGTGGTTGAGAACAAGCGCCTTGATGACATGCTGGCGCTGGTGGCCGAGATGCAGGCCGGGCGAGAGCAACAGCGCAGCAAGGGCGGGCCGCGCCGCACCGGCCAGACGGACCATATGTTCGGCATTCCCGATGGCAGCCAAAGCAATGGCTACCAGAAGCGCGGCACGAAGCCTGGCCGGAAGACGGATTTTACCAAGGATCCGGTGGTCATCGCCCGACGCCAGCAAGCCCTTGCGCAGTTGAAAGCGGCGGAGTGACCGGGGTGTCAAAGCTAAAGTTTATTTTGCACCTCAAGCCATCCGCCGCCGACCGGGCTGCGCAACCCTGACCAGCTCCACCCGGCCGGCGGCTCGCGTCTGCGTGCTTTGTAAATATATCAACTTGCAAATGCAGTAGTAATGGATAGGATGTTGTCGCGTTTCTAAGTTGACTACTTTGTCTCATCTTTAAATAGCTGTGACAAATATTATAGCAGGGGTACATTCTATTTTCAAGTGCGACATGCCAATGATTTCAACGGCTTCACTTTGGAGATTTTGGCATGTCCCGATGCTATACGCAGCTTGCTCTCGCCGACCGACGACGCCTACATCAGCTGGTGGCGGCAAATGTTCCCGTCAACGAAATGGCCCGTCAGCTAGGGCGCCATCGTTCCACGATCTACCGTGAGATCAAGCGCAACACGTTTCGCGATCGTGAACTGCCGGACTACGACGGCTACTACAGCACGGTGGCTCACGATATCTCTAAGGAACGGCGACGTCGGCTGAGAAAGCTGCGACGGCACCCGAATTTACGCGCGGAGATCATCAACCAGTTGGAGGCACGCTGGTCTCCGGAGCAGATCGCCGGGCGCCTGTTGTTGGAGGGGCACAGCCTCGTCCGCGTCTGTAAAGAGACAATCTATCGCTTCATTTACAGCAAGGAAGACTATGGGCTTGGCCTCTATCAGTATCTGCCGGAAGCGCGTCGCAAACGTCGCCCACTGCGCTCAAGGAAGCCGCGCGACGGTGTGTTTCCAGCCTCGCACCGCATATCTCAACGCCCTGATTTTATTAAAGATAGATCGCGGTTTGGACATTGGGAGGGCGACCTCCTTATTTTTGAACGTCCACTCGGACATGCCAATGTCACGTCCCTCGTCGAGCGCAAGAGCCGCTACACCGTTCTCATCAAGAATCCAAGCCGGCATTCTCGGCCGATCATGGACAAGATCATCAGAGGTTTTTCGCCTTTGCCGGCATTTGCGCGACAGAGCTTCACGTTTGATCGCGGTACCGAGTTTGCCGGATTTCGGGCTTTGGAAGAAGGGCTCGGCGCGCATAGCTGGTTTTGCGACCCAAGTGCGCCTTGGCAAAAAGGAACCGTCGAGAACACCAACAAGCGCGTTCGGCGTTTCCTGCCTGGCTCCACAGATCTGGCAATTGTGTCACAACGCGACCTCACCCAACTCGCCCGCCATCTCAACGACCAGCCGCGAAGGTGCCTCGGCTACAAGACGCCGGCCGAGGTGTTCATGGCCCATTTGCACGAAGCGGGGTGATCCCCTACCCTGATCACCGGCAATGATGCACTTGGGTTAGCTTCTCCACGCAAAGTTAAAGTGTCCTGTTTCTGCAAAGTAAGAATGTCACTCTCCCCGCGTTTTAATGACGTGGGAGATTACGGATGGGATTGATTGCGATGAGCGAACGCGATCTGCAGCGGATCGAGGTTTTGTCGAAGGTGACCGACGGCCGCATGACGCTGGTGTCGGCGGCGCATGTCCTGGGCTTGAGCACGCGTCAGGTGCGCCGGCTGTTGGAGCGGATGCGGACGGATGGTGCAGCATCGATCCGGCACAAGGCGATTGGCCGGCCCTCGAACAATCGGATCAGCGACGGCGTGCGCGATTACGCAGTGACGCTGGTCCGCGAACGCTATGCCGACTTCGGCCCAACGCTGGCGGCCGAGAAGCTTGCCGAGCGCGATGGATTGCGGGTGTCGCGCGAGACGTTGCGCCGCTGGATGGTCGATGACGGACTTTGGCTGTCGCGCAAGCAGCGCCGGACGTTTCACCAGCCGCGGCTGCGGCGCGAGGCCTATGGCGAGCTGGTGCAGATCGACGGGTCGGAACATCGCTGGTTCGAAGATCGCGGTGATCCGTGCTCGCTGCTGGTCTTTGTCGATGATGCGACCGGCAAGTTGATGCAGTTGCGGTTCGTGCGATCGGAAAGCGCATTTACGTATTTCGAGGCGCTGGCGCTCTATCTGACGGCGCATGGTGCGCCGGTCGCCTTCTATTCCGACAAGCATTCGGTGTTCCGGGTGGCGAAGAAGGACGCCAAGGGCGGCCAGGGCATGACCCAGTTCGGGCGTGCACTTTCAGAGCTAAACATCGAGATTCTTTGCGCGAATTCGAGTCAGGCGAAGGGCCGCGTCGAGCGGATGAACCGGACGCTGCAGGATCGGCTGGTGAAGGAATTGAGACTGGCGGGTATCGACGACATGGAGGCGGGCAATGCGTTTCTGCCGGGCTTCATGGAGCACTACAATGCGCGGTTTTCGGTCGCCCCTGCGCGGTCCGATGACCTTCACCGGCCGATAAATCTGGCGCCGGATCGGCTCAAAGAGATCCTGTGCAAGCGCGAGCAGCGTTATGTCGGATCGCAGCTGACGTTTTCGTTCGAGCGCCAGCGGATCATGCTTGAGGAGACCGAGGTGACGCGCGGTTTGGCTGGTCGCTATGTCGAGACCTATGCCTATGCCGATGGCCACCTTGATGTGCGCTGGAAAGGGCATTCCCTGTCCTACCGGGTGTTCGACAAGGACCAGCGGGTGACGCATGCGGCGATCACCGAGAACAAGCGTCTTTCCGATGTGCTGGCCTACATCAAGGACCGTCAGGACCAGCAGACGAAGCCGGCCGTGAAGACCAACAGCGAGAGGATCGGTTACAAACCGCGTGGCCGCAAGCCGGGACGTCGGACTGATTTCACGAACGATCCAGCGGTCATTGCCCGGCGGCGGCAGGCGCTTTCGCGCCTTGATGCGGCGGAATGACCGGCTGCATTCATGATCTCAAAGCTAAAGCCGAAGGGTGCCCCTCACCCGCCCCGATCTCACCTTGCAACCCGGCCCAGCCGGTCAGATCGGGGCTGGTCGGCGTGCCGTGCGGCAGCCTGACGTGACATTTCTACTTTGCGCCACGGCGGACATTTCAACCTGGCCGCCACAAATATGTTATAACGTAACGGATAAACGCATCACCTGCCCGCGGTTTATGCCGCTTTCCTGCATCGACTGACCGCATAACGGCGAAATCCGTCCAAAGACACCAGATATTCTGCTGCGTCGCAGCAAGGCGTTAGGAGCCTGGAAAGACAAGATAAGCAATGCAGCGTGACGATCCGCAACCGGCCGTTTCCACGACCCTGGCTCCGCTTCGGAACCGGGCGTTTCGTGCGATCTGGTCGGCGACGCAGATCTCCAGCCTCGGATGGCTGATCCAGACGACGGCGATCAGCTGGCTGATGGCGACGATCTCGGCCTCCGATCTGATGGTGGCGCTCGTGCAGGCCTCGTCGACGCTGCCGGCCTTCTTCCTGTCGATCCTTGCCGGCGCCATTGCCGACAGTTTTAGCCGGCGCGGCGTCATGCTCGCCGGACATTTCCTGATCGCACTGGCATCGATGACCCTGGCGGTCACCGTCGCACTGGGCCTTGTCAGCCCATGGCTGATCCTCGGATTGGGGTTCCTTGCCGGATGCGGCTTTGCCCTGAACGATCCGGCCTGGCACGCCTCCGTCGGCGACATCCTGGAAAAGCGCGACATCCCCGCGGCGGTCACGCTGATGTCGGTCGGCTACAACATCGTCCGAAGCACGGGCCCCGCGATTGGCGGCGCGATACTGGCTTTCTTCGGACCCCTTGCCGCTTTCGTCCTGGCGGCGCTCAGCGATCTGGTGCCGCTTGCCGCGATCTCCCGCTCGAAATGGCGCGTGCGCTCTTCTTCGCTGCCGCGCGAGCGCGTCACCACAGCCGTCCACGACGGATTGCGCTTCACCGCGATGTCCTCGGAAATCCGGGCGGGCCGATCGTTTACGGCGCGCTGCTGGCGGCGTTCGGCATCGGCGCCTTCAGCGCCGGTCTGAGCAGCAGTCACCTGCGCCGGATCGTGCCGCAGGACCGGCTGATCGCCCTTGCCGCGGTTGCCTGTGCCGCATGCTGCTTCCTGCTCCCCCTGACGACATCGGTCCCGGTTGCGGCGCTGGCGCTCGCCATTGGCGGCGCAGGCTGGCTTTTGACCTGGACCGGCGTCGATGTCGCGATCCAGCTGTCGAGCCCGCGCTGGGTCGTCGGCCGGACTTTGTCGATCTATTACGCCCTCTCCTATGGCGGCATGGCGGCCGGCAGCTGGATCTGGGGCTTTATCGCCCAGACCTATTCGCTGACCATGGCATTCCAATGGGCTGCGGTGGTCCTTATGCTGGTGGCCGCCGCCGCATTCGCGCTGCCGATCGAATTGTGGGACGAAGCCGAGCAGGAAGCTTCGGATTTCGAGCCTCCGGCGCTGGCACTCGACCTGCAGCCGAGAAGCGGCCCGATCGTCGTGAAGGTCGACTATGTCATCGCCGAACAGGATCACGATGCCTTTCTCGCCTGCATGCGCAAACGCCGGCGCATCCAGAGCCAGGCGGGTGCGCGCAACTGGACGCTCCAGCGCAACCTCCTGACCCCCACGCTCTGGACGGAAACGTTCCGGACGCCGACTTGGACGGATTATCTGCGGTTGAACCACCGCCTGTCTGCCGCCGATCAGGAGCTCGGCGCTGAGCTTGCGGCGCTGCATGACGAACCGCCCCTCGGACCGTGCTGGCGATCGAGCGCTCGACAACCCCGTCGCGCGCACGCAGCCAGCCGATATCCCGCGTATCGCGGCCGTGAGGAGCAATTGAGATGCTACAGACGGTCAACAGACAGCAACCCTTTCATCATGTGATCGACGACCGCGCTTTCGCTGGTCTGGCGACGAGCGCCCGTCGTCACGGTCGGTCCGCACAAGCTCCTGACCTGCGCTTGGCTTTTACCCCAGCCGCGCAGGGTGCCTCGGCTGCCGTCGATCAGGTCCCGACGGCAGCCGACTTTCCCTGGATCTGCGACGGTATCCCTGGCACCGCCCGGCCCCAAACACGAACGGCTGTCGCGGTTCGCCCGGGAATTCCTGCAAGACGTGTTTCAAGCCGACTTCTCCTTCGCCCAGCCTCCCAGGGCGGCGTGGCTGTCGCCGACGGCGTTCGGGCGGCAGCCACGTTCTGTGCGTCTACGCACAGCCCAAGGCTTGCTGCCAGCGGCACGCACGACATGATGACGCATTCCTCCGGGCGCCCCGTCGTGGCCGGGCATGGTTCAACCCTTAGTGTGGCACTTCTTTCCCCGCCCTCTCAGGGTCACTCGGCTGCCGTTGACGAGTATCCTTCAACGGCAGCCATTTTTTTGACGACGCGTGCTCTTTCCAACAACTTTTGCAAGTCACGGCAGGCCGGTCGCACAGGCGGACCCCGGTCTGCCGTAACCCCGGAGGGAACCGCGACGCCGGTCTTCCGGGGTAATTCGGCTGCCGTTGGCTCTCGCGGCCGACGGCAGCCTCCTCTATCCCGACCGTGTACGACGCTGGTCCCGACGAATCTCGGAGGCGCGCCATGAACGCGGCCACGGTCTCCAATGCCTCACCATCCGGCGCGCGGCTCTGCGCCGTCTCGCTCGATGGCTCGTTTCGTGTTCAGGACGATAAGCACCTCAAGCGGGAACAGGCGATCGCGATCTTCGATCTCTTGAACCAAAACAGTGTCGCTCCCGTCGGCCATGACGGCGGCCCCTACCGTCTCGAGCTTGCACTGGTCGACCGCCGCCTGGTGATGACGATTTCGCTTGATGGCGGCGAGCATGTCGTCAGCCATCATCTGTCGCTGACGCCGTTTCGCCGACATCTCAAGGACTATGCCCTCATCTGCGACAGCTTCAACGACGCCGCTGGCCACGCCAGTCCGGAGAAGATTGAGGCGATCGACATGGGGCGCCGCGGCGTCCACAACGAAGCGGCGGAACTGTTGCAGGCGCGCCTCGCCTCAAAGATCACCGTCGACATCGACACCGCGCGGCGGCTGTTCACCCTGATTCACGTGCTGCTGATCAGCAACCAGCAGCACGGCGGACACTTGAGGAGGTTGGCATGACGCTTCCGTCCGCAGTCCCGTCCTGCGGTGGCGGTCTGATGACCTGAAGACAGAAAGCAGAGGAGGTGGGCAATAACTGCGGCAACTGATGACACATCCGAGAACAACTGGCACCACTTAAGAATTCGCTGTTACTAGGAGCTCAAACCTCTGCAGCTCGAAGCCGCGCTATAACCAGCCGGGCGTCTCACCGATGAGACCTTTTTCTCGCTTTCGATACATGAACAACAGGATCTGGAAGCACAGCTTTTGCGGAACCGACTGATTTTCAGGCTCTACCGCAGGGCGAGTTAGTTGGCCTGATTTTTGCTCCATCTCCCGCCCAAGGTGTCCTTTCCTTGGCGGGATGGGAACAGGCTCATTTTCAGGTATCGGCGCCAAAAGGTTCAACGTGATGTGTTCTAACTCACTGCCCAAGGACTTTTGATTGCAACACTTGCTGTACAAGATGACCGACCTCACCGCAATTGCGGGCAGCGAGGAGAGCCTCAAGGCGGGCCTTGCAAATATCACCGAGCATGCCGTCTACACGGCCCATGCCTACATCTATATTCGCACCGGCTACATTAAAGTCATCTCCAACGACAATGGCGGATGGCAAAGCACCTATTTCGAGAGGAAGCATACGCCCATTCATCCGGCGGCGTTCATGCTGATGTCGGCCGGCTACAAAACGGGGCGCTGTGACGGTGCGGCGCTGGGCGGCTTCATCGTCCTCGGCGCCTTCGGCGGGTCCGCTCGCCGGTGGCCTTCTGATGGCCGGCTTCGGCACTGGTGCACTTGTCACGGGGCTGGCAAATCAGCCTCTCCGACACAGCTTCGCGCAGGAACGAATCTTCGTTGCTGCCTGCATCGCCCGCGCGACCTGTGTACTGTCGTGGGAGTTTGCCGCGTCGCTCGCGCTTGGCGGCGCCGGCTGGGTAACGGCGTTATCGGTCCTCGGCGTCAACGTGCAATTCGCCAGTCCGCGCTGGGTCGCGGGGCGGACCATCTCGATCTGCAGCGCCGTCACTTATGGCGGCATCGCCGGCGGCAGCTGGCTCTGGGGCACGCCGAGACTCATTTGCTTTTCTCTGCGCTCACAGCTTCCGCCGGGGCGTCGCTGTTCGCCGCCGCCTCGGGTGTCAAGCTGCCGATCAGCAACCGTGTCGACCCGGCACTGGAACCGTCCGGGTCATTCGTTGTGCCGGCGATCGCGCTCGATCTCGAGCCCGGAGACTGGCCGATTCTGGTCATCATCGAATATTCCATTGCGCACGACAATGCCAATCAGTTTATCGACGTCATGCGCAGAAGTCGGCATGTGCAAAGCCGGGCTGGGGCAAGGCAATGGACGCTCACCCGCGATGTCAGCGAACCCCCGCGCTGGCTCGAGACCTACCGCACACCGACCTGGACGAACGATCACCGACTGCATCACCGTCTGACGGCGGCGGACAGGCAGCTGTACCAGGAACTAGCGGATCTCGCCCCAGACGCCCAGACGCCGGAAGTCACCATTCTCGTTGAACGCCCGCCTGACGCCACCCGCAAGCCGGCTGCGCTCGTTTGCCATGTTTCGCAGAAGTGAGCAACGCAATGGATAACAGCCGCCCCCTGCGACACCACCCGCGCGTAGCGCAGCTAAGGATTTCCAAATGCAATATTCTCGGCCCTCGCACTGTCGGTTGACGTCCGGTGTCGCCGAACCTCCTTCCCGGCGAAGCGCTGCCTCTCGCGTCAACGTCCAAAGAAGGGCGTCCCGCAGGACGCTCGTGTTGTGGAGATTTTCTTATGCAGACAAACGAATCCGCGCTGCTTCGTATCACTTCCGCCGGCATTGAAGGCGCACCCACCGTCGACGAGGCGATCAGAATTGTTCAAGCGAACTATGGAGTCGACTTTGTCACTTATCATCTCGCCCAGACCATCGCAGGCGCGGTGGACACACCCTTTGTCAGGACCAGCTATCCCGATCCGTGGGTGGCACGCTACCTCCTGAAGGACTTCGTCAAAGTCGATCCTATCCTGCACGAGGGTCTTGTTCGGCAGTTGCCCTTCGATTGGCGCGAAGTTGAAATCCCGGAGGCCGCGCTGGCATTCTATGCCGACGCTATAACGTTCGGTCTTGGCGAGAACGGGTTCTCGATTCCGGTCGTCACCAAGTCGCGCCGCGCGCTCTTTTCGCTGAACTCCAAAAAACCAGACGGCGAATGGAGTGCCCTCGTCGTCGAGCAGCGCGAAGAATGGGTCGAGCTCGCCTTTCTCATCCACAAGAAGGCGGTCCGTGAACTTTATGGCGAAGACGATCCGGTTCCTTTGCTAGGGGGCCGCGAGGTCGAATGCCTGCACTGGGCCGCGCTTGGAAAGGAAGCTCCCCAAATTGCCGCCATTCTCGGCCTGTCAGAGCACACCGTTCGGTCCTACCTCAAATCGGCACAACTAAAACTGGGATGTGCGACCAGATCAGCCGCAACCGCACGCGCAGCACAACTGCGCCTGATCAATCCCTATGGCAATACCCACACTTGAGGGTATCAGGTTGCGGACATTTCCTCCCTGTACTTCCGATTGCATGTTCTCGCCGACATCCAAATGGAGGCGACCATGTATGCACTCGTCCAGGGCCATCAGTACGGCCGATATGAACACTTGCTGGATCAATATTTCCGGTTGAGGAAGAAAGTCTTTGCCGATCAGCTGCGCTGGAAGGTCAAGACATACGGTCCGTATGAACGCGACCGCTATGACGGCCACAATCCGGCCTATCTCATTTGGTGCGATGACGATCGAGACCAGCTCTATGGGGCGGTGCGGCTGATGCCCACCACCGGCCCCACCCTTCTTTACGACGTTTTCCGCTCCACTTTTCCCCATGCCGCCGATCTGATCGCACCCGGCATATGGGAGGGCACGCGCATGTGTGTCGACGAGGAGGCGCTTGCCCGCGATTTTCCTGACATGCGGTGCGAGCGAGCGCTTTGCCTCCTTCTGCTGGCGCTCTGTGAGGTGGCGCTCGACAACGGTATCCACACGATGATTTCGAACTACGAACCGCATATGCGGCGCATCTATGAAAGAGCCGGCGCCGCGTTCGACGAGCTCGGGCGGTCAGATGGCTTCGGTAAGCGCCCTGTCTGCTGCGGTGCTTTCGAGGTGTCAGGCCGAGTGTTGTTGAACATGCGTGCGAGAATGCAAATCGCAGTGCCTCTTTACCAACACCGGATAACGCCACGGGCTTTCCGCCCTACTTGCGAAGCGCATCCCGCCTGAACCACGACGACAGACCTGCTGCTCGAAGCCACCAAGTGGTGAGCCTCTCCGGAGATAGCCAATTGTATCGACACGCCATGGAAGCCTTCGTCGCAACCGACGATGCACCAAAGATCAGGTCAGACATCCTCACAGATATGATCGAGAGATTTCAGTTAGTCGGCCCGCGCCTGAGCGGCGAGCATCTTGACTTCGACGCCGGCCGGGCGATGATGGAGCCTATTAGCGACGGTTTAATGTTCTGGGTCGGCGCAAGTGACTTCTCTGCTTGCTGCGGCATCCGCGCTCTGATCGAGATGAGTACGCGGATGGTTGCACCCACCTTAGATCTCGACACCTGGTATTTCGCGGAAGGCACCCCATTCGAGACCGTGCGACGCTCTCTTCAAGGACCACGTGCGAGACCATAGTTGAAGTCCGCCGATCGCATCGCTCCCATGGAATGCCGGTTGCCAACCAGCCGCAAACCATACACGAAGATATTGAATTCGACTTCACGTGACATAAGTGATATAGGGTATTTGCTCACTTATCTCACGAGGCGGCCATGAATGAAGCCCTGTTTTCTGACGTCGTAATGATTGACCGGCCCAAGACCGTAGCCTCGTCAAATGCGCCGACGCTCAGCCGTCGCAAAAGGGGCGGTGCGGTCGCTGTAACATTGGGCGACCAGCCTGCGCTTCATGACAGGTTCATGAACGCCTTCCTGCAAACGCTTGTCAAACTCAATGTGGCGCCAGGTGGTAAAGGCGACGCCGAGCTTGCACGGCTTGCCAGTGCCATGGCCGACATTGCGACCGGCGATTCAGTGATACTCAAGCTCAAGCCCGATCTACCCAAGAACTATCGGACCACGGTCGAGACATTTCTGAAGACATTGGTCCGTGTCAGCGGCTCGTTGGAAGAAAGCCGGCTGGAAGAGGCCATCAACAAGCTTGCCGATGTCATCCTGCCTGATGAACTTGGGGAGGCGCGCGGCGCGCTTGCCAAGGATAACCTCGAGCTTCGCGACCGGTTCATCCGGGAGATCGCGCAGTTGACCAGTCCCGAGGTCGCAAGCCTGGCAGGATCCTCCGCTAAGAATCCTTATGCAACCGCCGCACGCTGGAAAAAGGCGGGTGACATCTTTTCGGTTCAGCATCGTGGCACGGAATATTTCCCCGCCTTCCAGTTCAGTGATGGCCGCCCGCGTCCGGCGGTGAAGGCCGCGCTCAAGGCCCTGCCGCAATCGCTCTCCGCCTGGCAGCAGGCATTCTGGTTCGTATCTGCCAACGGCTGGCTCGATGACAAGGCGCCCGTCGACCTGCTGGATGATCTGGACGAAATTGCTTCTGCAGCCGAGCATGAACGCCAAGAGGTCGTCGGTTGATATCCCGGGTCGTGCCGAGCCCACCCTCGCCTTTTCCGAAGATCAACAAGCGTACGCTCAGGGCGGGGACGGAGCTTCATCGCAACCACCTTTCCTCGTTTGGCGCAGCACAATTCAATCCCTGCATGGGGCAACGAACGCGCTTTGCACCGTTCAACGACGGCGGCGGAAACTGCGTGCCGACGCTCTATGCCGCAACAAGCAGAGAGGCTGCGGCCTTCGAGTCGATCTTTCACGACATCGAACCCACCTCCGCATTCAAAACCGTTCGCCTCGCCACCGTCGAGCAGCGGACGATCAGCATCATTGTCCCTAAACGCAACCTGGTACTGGCAAGCCTTTTTGCGCCCGACTTGAAGGCATGGGGCATTAGCCGCTCAGACCTGATCGAAACGTCGAAGTCTACCTATGCTGACACCGGTTCATGGGCGCAGGCAATTCACGGTGCGTCGCCGGATGTCGACGGCCTGATCTGGACTTCCCGTCAATGTGATCCCGATCAATGTATCGTTCTTTTTGAGGATCGTATCGCAGAGGACGAGTTCGAGATCGGGGATTCCTTGCCAGTCGCTTCGAATGCGGGCCTCCTTCTCGAGCTCCGCGACTATGGACTGCGTGCTGGCATTACGATCATCTCGTAGAAATTCTCAGAGGCCTCAGCGCCTCACCAAAGTGACAGCCTCCGTCCGCGCTCGTTCCCGGACACGCGCCGTCATGTCCTGCTGCACGCTACGTACCTGGGACACAGTCGTTTTCAACTTCGTTGCCTGCTGCTCATCAATTCCGTGGGTCTTGGCGAACCTTGAGAGGTCGCCGGCCGTCAACTGAGCAAGGTCCACCGGCGATAGTCTTTTCGTCACCGCCAGGGATAGACGTTCAAATTCGCGTCTGAGACCCTCATCACTTTGGAAGGATCGAAACCGCTCCCCACCTTCCGATGACAGGACCCCAGCAAGTTTGCTGGACGGTGACGGAATTTCCACACGCTGACGGGTCTGTTCCTCACGGTGCTGTGTGACGACCTGATGCCGCTCGAAGTCGATCGCCAATCCATAGTCGGCCAACGCTCCTGCGAGCTTCTGCACATGTGCTTCGGCCGTCTGGCGCTCGGGGCTCGGGCCGCGCCACCAGGTCCGCCCCTCCCCGGCCATCTCGCCGCGCCGGCCCGCCCGCACGTCGTCGCCGGCGTCCATGCCAGTGCGCGCATCCGCAATCGCCTCCAGCGAAGCCGCCTGACTGTTGCCGAAGACCAGCCGCGACAGATGTTCGATCTCCGTCCGCTTGTCGGCAAGCCGCGTGGATTGACGCAGACGCGCGCCGATTTCGCTTTCGCTGAGGTCCGGAAGCTCCCGCGCCGGAACAAGCGGCCTCGTTGAGACCACTGCATGCTCGACGTGACGCTCCGTCTCTATCCGCAGCATTCGCTCGTTCCCGGTGATGCCCTGCACAAAGACGTCCGCGGCGCGCCGCTTAGCGGGTTCCAGACTGTCATGTCGTGCAGTCTCAGAGAGCACGGCCTCCATCATGGCCTTGGCGCGGGCGCGATTGTCCAGCTCGGCCGAGCGGAGGCGAAGGACATCCCGCATCGCGCGCAAGGGCTCTCCGTTCACATCAACAATCGAGGTTGCAATCGCCGCCCTTTCGGTGAGCATCAGATTGCGCTCGAGCCGGCGCCGGGTTTGAGCGATCGCAACCGCATATCCCGGCTCGATAATCCGCGACAACGCCTCATCGGCAGACACACCACGCACCACGGCGTTTGCCGCCCCGGCGAGGGCTTTTCGCATGCCGGCGGCCTCCGCCCAGGAATCGGCCACATTGGCGAGACGCGACATGCGGTCCGTCGGACTGAACACCTCGCGGTCAATCGCCACCCGATTGAGTTCCAGGCCGAACATGTCGGTCAGCCGCCGTCGGATCCCATCCAGCATTTCCACGGCGAGGTCCGCCGGCAGTCGATGCACCGCGGGGAATTCGAGTGACCCGCGCTTATCCTGTGCAAAGGCCCGCGTTGCGACGATCTTGCTCCCGCCCGGCAGCAGGCCAAGATCGCGCGCCACCTCGACCAGCTTCAAAGCCATGTAGCTCTGCTTGAGGCGTCCGACGGCATGGGCCTCGACATTTCCGATCGGACGACGCTCGGCGTCGCGGATCGCACTGTGGTAGAGCTCGACGAACAGGCGATGACCGTCGGCGGGTTCCTGCAGGATTGTCCGGCCACGTCTTTTGCTCTGGGTGCCCTCCGCTTCCCGGCGTTGCGCCAACAGATGAGCAACGTCTTCTTGTGCACGGATCTCCACTGCTGCGATCCGATCCTTCGAAACGCTGCGCGCTTCCATCCGAGCCAGCACATGGTGCCAATCGTCCGCGAAGCGTTGCAACTCTCCAGGTGTCATTGGCCGTGACTGCTCGCGCTCCAATGCCAGCCGGCCACTGGGGCGATGCGTCCATTGATCGTCGGGGCGCTCATTGTCGTAGATGACGGAGCCGCCACGTGTGCGCAATTGCACGCGGTCGACCAAATGCTCGCTTTCGATCTTGCCGAGACTGACGCGAAGACCGTCGATGGCGGCATCATGAACGTGCTGCGGGGGGATCCGTGCCGCCAACCCGGCATGCAGCATTTCCTCGAAGCGGTAATGATTTGCCTGCCAACTGACGCGGGGATTGACGGCGACAGCACGCACCTCGACCGCGTAGCCGGCATGCCGCGCCACTTCAATCACCCGGGCGACATTTTCCGGCGTGCGCATCGTGGTCTCGAAGACGATGTTGACCTGCCGTTCAGCCGCAACCGACAGCAGCTTCTCGGTCCAGCGTCCGGCATCTCCTTGTGTGAATTGGGACGCGGTTTCCGGATCCTGACGCTGGAAGGCAAGGAATTGTGGATGATAGGATCTGAGGTCGTCGCCGACGATGCGAATGGTCGGTCCTGATTGCGCAAGTTCGTGATGGCTCGCGGTTAGAACCGTCGTCTTGCCGGCGCCCGGTTGGCCGCCGATCAGGATCAGGCGCGGCTGCTCCGAACGTCCCATCCCTTCCGGCAGATAATCACGCAAAATGTCTTTCTGAAAAATCTTCTCGTTTCTGTCGGGCGAGAGCAACCCGACCACGTCCTCCGCCATGATCAGAACTCCGCCCAGAAGCGGGTCTCGTCCTGGACGCGCGGCCCCCAGAGGGCGATGACATGTTCCACCGCGTCAGGATGTTCGGGCCCGAGGCTTTCCTGGAGGTCGAGGAGGTCGCGGCGACGGTCGCGCAACCGGTCGGCCGCGGTGGGATTCTCTTCCTCGAGCTCATAGACGCGTGTCGTGACGATGGCGCGCGCCTGATTGAGAATCCTGATGGCGATATCGGTGCGAATGGTTGCTTCGTAAGGCATGTCCTGACCTGCCATGTGCTTTTCCTTTCCCTTCTCTGATGTCTCTAAAGTGCTATCGACTGAGGCCGCGCGCGCGATCGATGGTGCGCAGCCGGCGTTCGGAGAGAACCTGTTCGCTGCCCTGATGTCGAACCGTCTGCTGCAAAACCTTCATCTTCTCCCGCATTGCCTCGAAGGCGCGCCGCTGGGCCGGTGCCACGCGATTGATGACGTCCTTTTCGCCGCGCAGAATGGCTTTGGGGCCGAAACGCTCGTCAAGCGCCCGGCTGACTATGGCGAACTCGCGCGCGATGGCCGGATCGAGCGAACCAGCGGCAACGTCGAGCTTGCTGCCCTTCTTGCTCATCTCGGCCGTCAGCCGGTAGAGGGCATCTTCGGCGGCCTTTGACAATCCGGGAATGGCGACAGCCATGCGCCGGCGCTCTTCGACAATGCCTCGTATTTCGGCATCAAGCGCACTGGCGTAGGACGCACCGAGCGAACGGATGCGGCTTGCTGCTTCCGGCACGGCGAGAAGGGCTTCCTTTCGCTCGCGGCCGGGGGCAAGCAGTTTGTCCACCAGCCGGCCGGACCCTCTGAGCGCTCCATAGGCAGAGGGATCATTGTTGACGGCCTCCGCAATGCGATCGCCAGCAAAGCCCTTGGCGAGAAGCGCCTCAATCTTTTCGATCCCGCCGGCGGGATCGCGCCAGACGCGCATTGCGGTCTCGGCGAAAGCTGCTCGATGATGACGATAATGCGCGGCGGCTATCGCGCGTATCCGCGCCTCCTCTTCCACCGGCGTTTTGAACTCGGTCACGGCGGCGAGCATTGGCAAGACGGTCACCGTCTCCGGAGCGGCCGCGACGCTTGCGCCGGCAACGATTTTTGAGCGATCCTGTTTCTCAGCGAGATGCTGTTCCTCGGCAAAGCGCCGGATGACGGCGAAGAGACGGGTAAGCTTGTCGCGACGCTCGGGAGAAAGAACGTCGGGCATGCGGTCAGTGATGTTGCGCTCGGCGACCGCGTCTGCCTTGGCAGTAAAGGCGCTCCAGCCGAACCGTGCCGTCAATGCGTCGTTGACGGCCTTGACCTCCTGGACAAGTGCCCGGTCCTCACCGGCATAGGCGAAGGCGGTCTTGTAGGCGTCCTCGCCGCCCCGTTCGCGGATCGCCTCGATTTCGACGAGCCGCGCCATCGCCGGTTTTGAAAGCGCCGGAATCGACTGCGCCATGTATTTCCGGCGCGTCCGCTCGCGCTCGATGAACTGGCCTGCGGTCCGGCAGAACTCGGTCGCATGCGCCCGAGCCAGCGGCAGCAAGTCCTTGATCGCCGCCGTCGCGGCGGCACGCTTATCGCGTTCTGCCCGACCGTCAACCATGAGATTGGACCCGTGCAGGCGGCCGAGCCGCTCTGGTTTGACGCCAAGATCGTCGACAAGCTTGCGGGGTTCGATCATCGTATCCGACACCAGTGTGTTCAGCCGGACAAGTGCTGCTTCCGGATCGCGATGGATCTTTTTGAGCACCGGCCGCAGGATGGCGTCCCGCTCTTTCCACCGCGGCGAGGCGAGTTGCGCCCGGCGCGCATCCTCATTGACGCTTCGGACGAACATGGTCGTGGGCGGAATCAGATATTTCCCGGTCGCCGGGATGTCCGATGCGAGGGACACGCGCGGTTCCTCGGTATAAGCCGTGCGCCGTTCGTGCGCGATCGCAAAGCCGAGCGCCACGCTTGCACGCTCCCAGAGTTTTGCGACCTTCTCCCTCTTTTCCGCGATCCACGCCAGTTGCCGGGAAACACCCTCTTCCATTCCGGCCGCGACCCCGGCGAGCGTGTCGATGCCGCGCCGCCGTGCGAAGTCCTGGCGTAGCGTGCGATAACCTTCCTCGCTTTCGAATTCGAGCGTCGTTGTCTTGGCGCCTGACCTGCCAAGGCGCTCGACAAGCTCACCGAACAGCTCCGGCCGATGATTTTCCCGCTCGATCCGCTCCACGCGAGCCTTGGCGGACTCAATCAGCTTAGCGGTCCAGACGTTGCGATCGACCTCGCGTTCCTCAAAGAGCTTCTCGCCCGTGTTTTCATCGATGACCGGGATCGTCACCTTGACTTTCTCGACACCGTCCTTCCGTAGCGTAACGGTATCGCCGTCCGAGACTACCGCCTCCTTGAGCGCCTTGGGCAGGCTGACGCCCCAGAGACGATGGACGGTTCCGTCATTTTTCCTGACATCGGCAAAGGGATTTTCCGAATCCTCGTCTTCAGGTCGAAATCTCGCGAAGCCGGTTGCGACGAGTTCACCCGTGACGCCGGCGGCATGATCGACACGCGGCCTATGTCCCCATCCCGGCTTCCCCTCAAAATCCTCACGCGCCGCATAGAGGTCGGCGCGGTCGCGGTGGCGGGTCATCGCCACATAGGTCAGATGCTGGTCCATCATGCCGGTGGCAAGGATGAAGGTCCGGTCGACGGTCGCACCTTGAGATTTGTGGATCGTTGCGGCATAGCCATGGTCGATATTGCGATAGCTGTCTTCGCTCAGAACAACGTCGCGGCCATTGTCGAGGCGTACCGTCAGCAGCGTGTCGCCTTGTTTGTCGCCGGTCGAAACGACCGTGCCGAGCATACCGTTCTTGACATATTGCGGCCCGTGGCGGCGCGCTCGCGGTTCGAGGAAACGGGCATTTTCCAAGAAGATGATCCGGTCTCCGGCCGCGAACTCGCGAAGCCCGCGTGCCGTCTGGTATTCGCGCGCGTCGGTCAGTGCGCTCTCCTCCATCATCACCTTGCGCAGGGATTGATTGAGACGCTTCACATCCTCATTGGTGTGCGCCAGCACAAGCAGTTCGTCGCCACGAAGCCGAGGCGCAGTCCCCCCGTCGGTGATTTTCTGGAGCAGGTCACGACGTGCTTCCGTCCAATCGGCAACGATGCGACCGATGATTTCGTCGCGCCTTTCTGCCTCGGTAATGTGGCCGCGCTGCGCATAAGCATCGAGGCCCCGTTCGACGTTGCCGCGGGCGAAGAGACGGGATGCGTCGCGCGCCCACTCATCGCGCTGGCGGCGCACACCGGCCAGTTCGGCAAAACCGATACGCTCGGAAATCGCCCGGAAGGCAGCACCCGCCTGGATCGGCTGCAGTTGCATCGCGTCGCCGACCAGCACGGCTTTCGCGCCTGCATCTTCGACGGTCTTGAGGACCCGCGCCATCTGCCCAGACGAGACCATACCGGCCTCGTCGATGACAAGCACGTCGCCGCGATGGAGCAATTCCCGGCCGCCGGCCCAGGCGAGCTCCCAAGAGGCGAGCGTGCGCGACCTGATGCCGGAATTGTCTTCAAGGCCTTCCGCGGCCTTGCCGGCGAGAGCTGCGCCGATCACCCGGCGGTGTTCGCTTTCCCATGCGACGCGGGCGGATGCCAGCAGCGTCGACTTGCCGGCACCGGCGAGACCGACGACGGCGGCAATGCCGTTGTCACCGGTGACGTGGCGGACAGCGTCCACCTGTTCGGCATCAAGCTTGAAGGCTTTTTCCGGATTGGCCGTCTCGATGCTGGCGACGGCGGCCGAGACGTGCCTCGGCGAAACACCAAAGCCTTTCTGCTTGGCGAGATGCTCTGCCGACTGCGCCATGTCATATTCGATTCGCAGGATGTCTCGTGTTGTGAAGATCGCCGGTTCGGAGACCTTGCCGTACTGTCCGTCGACCTGCTGCGGCCGCAAAAGCACGAGATCGTCCGAGGCCATGAGGCGCGCGCGGATATTGGCGAAGCCCGTGGGATCGTCGACATAGCGATGCAGCGCCTTGGCGATGTCACGCTCGTCGAAAGTGGAGCGTTCGTTCGCGAGCTGTTTCAAGAGCAGCTCAGGTTCGACAAGCAGCCGGTCCGCCATTTCCTGACGCCGCGCAAGATCCGCCGGCGCGAAATACATCTCGACGCCCTTTCGCGCGAGCGCCGCCTTTTCCGGGCCGAGGTGCTGTTGCGCGATGCCGTCCAGACCCTGTTCGGCATAGGAGCGGCCGTCGAGGCGGACCTCATGACCGGCCAGTGCCAGATGCCGGTTGGCGGTTTCCGCCCAGGCGATCTTCCACGATTTCATCGTTTCCTTGTCACCGGCCCAGAGCCTGTAGACAATCTTGCCGTTCGACCGGTCCGGCGTGACCACGCGCAATGGCTCGCCATCCTCGCCGGTGACCGCGACCTTCTTCGGCCCGAACCCCTCCTCCGTCAGCGGCCTCAGCGTCGTTATCAGATGAATGTGCGCATTGCCGTCTTTGTCGTGATAGACCCAGTCGGCAACCATTCCCCTGGACGTCAGATTGTCCCGGACGAATTCGCGAACCAAGGCGATGTTTTCCGCCCGGGTCAGCTCTTCTGGCAACGCAATGATCAGTTCGCGGGCAAGCTGCGCATCCGCCCTTTTTTCGAAGGCGTCGACCGCGTTCCAGAGCGCCTCGCTCGCCTTGGCGACCGATTGGCCGTCGAGCGCCGCCTTCAGCCAGGCCGGAATGTCCTCTGGTAATGCGAGCTCTTCATGCATCAATTCGGCGGCTCCGCCGCGATAGCTGAAGGACGTGCCCGCCTGTTCGTCCATCATCCGGGCGCGATGGCGGTAGGCGGCGGCGGAGACGATACTGCGTCCCGCCCCTCTGCTGATCACCTGCGCTCTGACGAACATGATCGCCAATGCCGTCTCCTGACCTTCCAAGCACGTCGCGCCAGCGACGTATATTGCGCCCTCAAACCGATCGGCCTGCAAAGGCCGATGCCGCTTCTCCGGAAGACGGCCATCTGCCGGAATTCCGGCTGCGACGTTTTCGGGGTAAATGCAAAATAGCCTATTTTACTCGCGCATTCTAGCCGGTATAACCGTTATCGTTCAGATTGTCTCGACACGGGAAGGAAACTGGAATGGCTGCCAAAACTTCGATCACTGATCTCGATGCCCAGATCGAAAAGCTGCGCGAGCGCAGGAAGCTGCTCGTCGTCAAATCGGCGGAGCGTTTTGCTCGCGCCGCCACGAAGTCCGGTTTGGCGGAAATGGAGATCCCCGACGACGAACTTGACCGCATCTTCGAAGAGGTGGCGGCGCGATTTCGCCAAAGCGAAAAGAAGGCGACTGCTGCCGCTTCTCCTCAAGCGCGTCGACCAGCAAATAGCGGGGCTGGAGCGGCGGCGGAGGTTTCTCATGACAGCTGATCGCAAGCGCGCGGCGCGCGAGAAATTCCTGCTAGGCGGCATCGTCGTCAGGGCGGGCCTTTCCACGTCCGACCGGGCCTTTCTACTCGGCGGACTCATGGAAATGGCGAGGGTGGAGGCAGGCTCGCCGGAATACCGGCGGCTGCGCGACATCGGCGAAAAGGCATTCAGAACCTCCTCTCAATCGGAAGAGATCACGCCCGTTGAGGAGATGCTGGAATGGCGTTGAAGTGGAAACTCCATCCGAGCCTGCTGCTCATTTTTGTGCCGGTCGCCGTCACTGCGTTTGCCGTCTATGTCACCGGCTGGCGGTGGCAGGGGCTTACCGCCGGACTATCCGGAAAAGCCGAATACTGGTTTTTGCGGACCGCACCTTTACCGGCATTGCTGTTCGGGCCGCTCTCGGGGCTGTTGACTGTATGGGCCCTGCCCATGCATCGCCGGCGGCCGATCGCCATTGCCAGCCTCGCGTGTTTTCTGACGGTTGCCGGCTTCTATGGGCTACGCGAGTTCGGCCGGTTGTCGCCGTTCGTCAAGAGCGGCGCGGTCACCTGGGAACGGGCTCTTTCCTTTCTCGACATGGTCGCCGTCCTCGGCACGGTCACAGCCTTCATGGCAGTCGTGGTCGCCGCGCGTATTTCGACGGTCGTCCCCGCGCCGGTGAAGCGTGCCAGGCACGGGACCTTCGGAGACGCGGACTGGCTCCCGATGTCGGCGGCGGCAAGAGTGTTTCCGCCGGACGGCGAAATCGTCGTCGGTGAGCGTTATCGCGTCGACAGGGAAATCGTCCACAAACTGCCCTTCGATCCAAACGATCCGGCAACTTGGGGTCAAGGCGGCAAGGCGCCGCTGCTCACCTACAAACAAGACTTCGATTCGACCCATATGCTCTTCTTCGCCGGATCGGGTGGATACAAGACAACCAGCAATGTGGTGCCGACGGCGCTCAGATATTCCGGGCCGCTGATCTGCCTCGATCCGTCAACCGAAGTCGCACCGATGGTGGTCGAGCACCGGACGAGCGGCCTTGGCCGAGAGGTCATGGTGCTCGACCCGACCAATCCGGTCATGGGCTTCAACGTCCTGGACGGGATCGAGACCTCGAAGCAAAAGGAGGAGGATATCGTCGGCATCGCGCACATGCTGCTGTCAGAGAGCCTGCGCTTTGAAAGTTCGACCGGGTCCTATTTCCAGAACCAGGCGCACAATCTCCTGACCGGCTTGCTGGCGCACGTGATGCTCTCTCCGGACTACGAGGGACGGCGAACCTTGCGCAGTCTAAGACAGATCGTTTCCGAGCCGGAGCCCTCGGTGCTGGCGATGTTGCGCGACATTCAGGAGCATTCCGCCTCCGCCTTTATCCGTGAGACGCTTGGCGTCTTCACCAACATGACCGAGCAGACATTCTCCGGCGTCTATTCGACCGCATCGAAGGATACGCAGTGGCTGTCGCTCGACAGTTACGCCGCCCTCGTTTGTGGCAACGCTTTCCGGTCAAGCGACATTGTTTCGGGCAAGAAGGACGTTTTCCTGAACATTCCGGCATCGATCCTGCGCTCCTATCCAGGAATTGGGCGGGTTATCATTGGCTCACTGATCAATGCCATGGTGCAGGCCGATGGCGCGTTCCAGCGCCGGGCGCTGTTCATGCTCGATGAGGTCGATCTCCTCGGCTATATGCGCGTCCTCGAGGAAGCGCGCGACCGTGGCCGCAAGTACGGGATCAGTATGATGTTGATGTACCAGTCTGTCGGGCAACTGGAACGGCACTTTGGAAAAGACGGCGCGACGTCGTGGATTGACGGCTGCGCCTTTGCATCCTACGCGGCGATCAAGGCGCTCGACACCGCGCGCAATGTCTCGGCGCAGTGCGGCGAGATGACGGTCGAGGTGAAGGCAAGTTCACGCAACATCGGCTGGGACACGAAGAACAGCGCATCGCGCAAATCGGAGAGTGTCAACTTCCAGCGCCGGCCGCTGATCATGCCGCACGAGATCACCCAATCGATGCGCAAGGACGAGCAGATCATCATCGTCCAGGGCCAAGCGCCGCTGCGTTGCGGGCGGGCGATCTACTTTAGGCGCAAGGACATGCACGCGGCAGCCAAGCGCAACCGCTTCGTGAAGAACTGACGATAACACCAAGTGAGGACCATACGGTCAACACAATGGACGGTGAACTGGTCGATGTGGAACAGGGGCAAAGCCGCGTTGCTGAAGCGCCCAACAGGATCGGTTCGTTCGGCATGGGGCCATGTATCGCCGCAGCCGTTCTCAATCACACGCAGTGCAGAGCCCGGCTTTGCCACGGTCCCGGCTGGTCGGTGAATTCCGAGCTACTGGACGGTATGCTGGCTGACGATCGGCGAGCGTCGGATGGCCATGACGATATCACGCTCTGGCTTGTCGGCGCCTGCAAGACATTTGCGTAGCGCCCGAGATTGTCGATATGACTCGCTCGCCGAAGAGCGGGCCATCGAATGCGTTTGCCGCTTCGATGGTCCGCACCCGATTTTCCGACGACCCAGCTGTCATGTCGATCGACGTCGAATTTGCCTATGACGGCGAGCGATGGATTGAAGAAATCTCGCAGCATTCGTGGTAGCGCCAGTCGGCGGGTTTCTACCGTTGACGCCGATATCGCTCGAACGGATCTTCAGCACCAGGCGGCGTGAACCAATCGACGAACATTGTATAGCCAAGGGCAAAGGCGACAAACCCGATCGCTATAAGGCCGATCAGCCAAAACGGCATGCCCGCCGCCGCCTGCGGATGGGTAAGGACGACGATCGACATCGGCAGCATGACGATTGCCGCCAGAACCAGCATCCCGGTGAACGGCCGAAACGCGCACAGGAGATAGAAGGCGACATACCAGATGCAATAGAGGACGATGCGGCCGACGGCCTTGAGAAATTCAAAAGGCAAAGCAAGCAAGCGCCAATAGGGAGCTTTCCGAATTGGATCGGAATGATCGGTCGTGGCATGAGGATCATTTGTCATGAAAGGACATCCGGTTGCGGCGTGCGACGAGGGCGCTCTCACTTGCATCTGCTGGCAACGGCGGGAAATCCGGCTGTTGCTATATACTGGCGTTTCTGCACGAGTCTAATCGCGATCAAGCCATAGCGCAACTGTTGGAACACGGTGCCAGCGCGAGGGGCCGGTCGATCCGGCCTCTCGCGCTCCAGAGCCGAGCGAAAGAAGCTGCCTCACGGCAGCTGCTCCCGGGCATATTCTTCGAGTTCAGCCTTGAGCGCCTCCAGCTCAGCCTCGATCATGCGGCGCTCTTCCAGGGACGCCGCCTCTTTCGCCTCGGCCCGCAGTTCCTCGATGGTGCATTCAAGGGTGAAATAGTAGCTGTTCGTCATCGTCGTCATCCTTGTTGACGTGAAAGATGCCGACGGCCGTCATGAGGCAAGGAAGGGGTCAAGGCTCGCGGAACGCGACCGGCGGAGCCGGACGAGCGGAGGAACCGATTTTTCCGGAGCGGAGTGCAACGCAGCGGAGGAAAAATTGCGAGGGGCCGCTCGGGCCTTGAGGCCTTCCTTGCCTCATGACAGACTTGGACAGTCTGAGCAGAAAACCAACCTCTCGTGTGGCACCAAAAAGCGAGCGGCAGCGAAGCTGCCGCCTCTGAGAGCAGCCCCGGAAGGCACGCTCGGCGAAATGGCGCCGACGTAATTCTGGATCAGATATCGCCCGCTGCCGTCATCGGATAACTGCGGGCTCAGACGTTACCGCGAGATCAGGTCGGGGTGGTCTTGCCGCTCAACAGCGCTTCAAGGAGAGGGTCGGCATGAGAGCGCCATCCTTCGCGGGCGAGATCGTCGGCGAGAGACCTGACCGTATCGGCGGCCATCGGGAGGAAGTCGTAGCCCTGAGCCAGTGCCGCGGTGCGCAGAGCGGAAAGCGTTTCGTAGGCTCGGAAATCGGTTCCGAGCCAGAGGGCGAGATCCTCGCCTTCCGAGTCGGGGAATGCCTGCAGGAAGAAGGTCTGCAGTGGACGATCGTAGCCGATAATAGCATCCGGATCGGTTGCTTGGCTGGCAAGCTGAGCGACGGTGATGGTGTAGCGGCTCATGGGAAGGTCCTTTTCGGAGCGGTGTCGTGTCCGGGATGGGACCGGCCCCTTAAGGGGCCGGTCACCGGCCTTCAGGCCGGGTTGTTCCAGAGGATGACCTTGCGGTTCGGTTCGCCGCCGGGCGCGGGGGCGAGATTTCCGAAGATGACGCCGATCTCAGGGGCCTCCAGCTTGACCGAGAGGTATTCCTCGCCGGTCTGGCGGGCGATGCGGTTCCACCCGGCGCCGATCTCGAAACCGGTCTTGCGGTGGATGATGCGGTAGTCGGGGGCTTCCTCGCTTGCCTTGTGGGTGTTCGGGACGATGGCGATCGGGGCGTTGACCCGGATGGTTGCGAAGATCCCTTCGAGGCTGCCGTCGGTCTTCTGAGTGAGGGTTGCGATCGTGGTGGCCATGGTAGTTACTCCTTCGGTTGCTCGGGACCATTCCCGATGGCGCCCGAAGAAGGGGCCGCGCCGCAGGCGTCACCGGAGCGGAGCGCAGGGGAACCCCCTTGCGGGGTTGACGCTGGTTGCGGCCGGTCCCTTAGAAAGGCGACATAGAGAAGGGGAATGGCCCCGGAGCGCGAACGAAGGTTGATGCAGCAATGGCCATCCGATTGCGCCGGGCCAGGTCTGACGGCGTGAACGAATACGGCAACATCAGGATCACCCTGCCCCCTCGCCCGCACCGCAGCTGATAAGCAAACCGAGCGCTGGCTTCAAAGCCTTCCCAAGAAAAGTCGAGATCGCCGTCGCGCCACACCCGGCAGCAAGTCAGTCGGCCCCGTCGCCGACAACCGGGGGCACGATCTGGCATCTTGCGGCAATTGACCCTTCACGCTCCGGCCGCTCGATCCGATCCTTCTATCAACGCCGTGAATCGGTTCGGGTTGATCGATTCAAAACAGTCGTTGGACAGGACGGGCGTATGCCACGATTCTTCGAGACATGGCTCTCTACCCGTTCAAACTCTACTGTCAGCGCATCGACGCCACACGCAACATGGCGCGCTATTATATGCTGGCGATCGAGACGACGTTGTTCGGCGAGACGGCTGTCGTGCGGTCCTGGGGGCGGATCGGCAAACGCGGCGGCATCAAATGCGAGGTCTTTCCGACGGAGGGGGACGCGGCACGCCATTTCCTGGAATTGGCGCGGCGGAAACGCCAGAAGGGCTACATTCCCGTCGGAAACTGTGGAAATGCCACTTGAACCGGACAGGGCGACCGGCCGGAAAGGTGACATCGACCGTCCTTCGGTGACATGGTCATGCATTTAGAGAGGGACTGATCATGACCACAACCAATGAAATCGCCGACAAGATTGCCGCCGACCATCAGTTGACCAAAGCGCAGAGCAAGGCGATCGTCGAAGCCGTATTCCGGGAGATCACCACGGCCGCGACCACAGGCGCTGAAACGTCGATCCCGGGCTTCGGCAAGTTTAAGCCAAAAGACACGCCTGAGCGCGAAGCACGCAATCCCGCGACCGGCGCCACAATCAAGGTTGCCGCGGCAAGAAAACTCGCGTTCACGCCCGCCAAGGCGCTGAAGGATGCATTGAATAAATAGCAACACCGGCACGCCTTCGCATTCAGGAAGTGATCCATTGGCGGCGATAGACAGGCCATAAGCCTCCAACCGTCGCTCCCTCCGCCTTGAAATTCTTCGCGTCAACTGTCATATTGAAAGTGACAAGTGACGCGAAGGAGGCAGCTATGACAGCTACCGTGAACAAGGTTATGGAAGAACCAACCAGCGGCGGTCTACAGAAAGTGGAGGCCCTGCTTGGCGGATCGCGGATTTTGGCGCGTCGGCTGACCAGCACGCTTGATGCCCACGAACTGATCCTGAGCGGATTGCCAGCCTCCGCGCTCAATCATCTGGTCGGTCAACTGGTGTTTATCGACAAGACGGAGTCGCTTGAAAAAGCGATCGGCATGAGTCTTAGAACCTGGCAAAGGCGCAAAGATGCGCTGGCCAAGCCATTGAGCCAAGAGCAGAGCGGAAGAACATGGAAATTCGCGGAGATTCTGACCAAGGCAACCGACGTGCTGGGCACGCAAGAGGAAGCCGAGCAATGGCTGGAGCGTCCGGCGATTGGATTGGACAATCGGCGTCCGATTGATCTTCTGGGAACGCCTGCAGGTATCGAGTTGGTCGAAGATCACCTTGAGCGGCTTGAATATGGCGTCTATGCATGACGCCCCTGCCGATTGCGCTCGGAGGAACCGAGCTAATAGCATGGCGTCTCGACCAGGCCGTCCATGCCTCCACCTGGGACCGCGGCGAAGGTGCCTATCGGGTCGGCGGCCGCTGGAACAGCAAAGGTGTCAGAGCAGTCTATTGTTCACTGGACCCCGCTACCGCAATTCTCGAAGTTGCCGTTCACAAAGGCTTTAGCGCCCTTGACACGGTTCCTCATAAATTAACCGCGGCGGTCATCCACGACATTGCCGCCATACATGTCGTTGACCCGTCGACCGTTCCCAATCCGAACTGGCTGCACCCTGGCATACCAGGGGCGGGCCAGCAGGCCTTCGGCGACGACCTGCTGAAGAGACATCGTTTCGTCGCCATACCGAGCGCGGTGTCGCGATATAGTTGGAACCTGATCTTCGTGGCGAGCGTCGCATCCGGTGAATATGCTCTTAAGCTCCAAGAACCGTTCGCGCTCGATACGAGATTGCATCCGCCGGCGAACTGAAGTCGGTTTTCGGAGCGAGTCGAGCCAAGAATGGAATGACAAGGACGCCGCATTTCAATCGGCGGAGCAACGTCCGCGCGGCGGCGTTCGTCATGGCGGTGGCGCGTCCTTCGCCTCTGCGCAACCAATCGCCACGGCAGTCCGACCGGTGTGGCCATGCCCCTTCGACAAGACGATAAAGACGACATGTCACGATTCCGATCCGTCGCGACGCGTCGATGGCTTCGGTTGATAAAGTCGCCGCTTGACGCCTGCTCGAAGCGCATTGCGGACGTCCTTGTCAACGAGCTTCAGATCGAACCATGCCGGATCGAAATGCCCACCGCACCAGCGTTTGGTTTCCGCGTGTTCGGGATCGGACAGGTCGGCCATGATTTCGAGGAAGCGTTCGTATCCGCTCACGCCACCGACATCTTCGGGCGGCCGCGCCCACGCGCCTTCGATGCAGGCGCCATATTTCGGGGGCTTGTCCAGTGCAAGAAACGCTTCCACCACAACCCGATGGCGCCAGTTGTCGCCGAAATCGTAGATATAGGCGAAGCTGGCGCCTTCTTCGAAATCGCAAAGGCGCACCTCCCGAAAATCAAAGACGCGCGGATCGTCGTCAAGCGCATCTTCCGTCAGGAGCGCGACGTCACCATAGCGCAGTCCGCCGATACGGAACTCGTGGAAATGATAATTCCACCAGTTGAATGCCGCCTGGATGGCAAGGTGCAAATGCTCGAGGTTCCATTGGCTCGGCAGGACGAGACGACGCCACACATCCGGCTCGATCTCGTCGAGGCAAACGCGAATCTGGACGGCATTGAAGGTCGTGACCATGGCCTGAATGAACAAGAGAGAGCGGGAGCGGTCAAGGCAGGGCTTGAGGCTCAATCACGAATAATGCCATGCGGTCATCCCGCATGGCAGTTCTCCAAGGTCGCTCAAACGCTCTCGCCGTTCGCCTGCCAGACGGGGATACCGAGGCGGCGGGCCTTGTCGGCGAGATTGCCGGTAATCCCGGAGCCCGGGAAGATGATGACGCCCGCGGGGATCACCGACAACATCTCGTCGTTTCGACGAAAAGGAGCTGCCTTGGCGTGCTTTGCCCAGTTCGGCTTGAAGGCGATCTGCGTCACTTTGCGGCTTTCGGCCCAGCAGGCGGCGATGCGCTCGGCGCCTTTCGGAGAGCCGCCGTGCAGGAGAACCATGTCGGGATGCTTGGCATGGGCAAGGTCAAGTTTACCCCAGATCCGCTCATGATCGTTGTAGTCCATGCCGCCGGAAAAGGCGATCTTGGTACCGGCCGGGATCAGCACCTCGGTCTCGGCGCGACGGCGGGCCGAGAGGAAGTCTTTCGAGTCGATCATGGCCGCCGTCATGTTGGCGTGGCTGACCTTGGAGCCAGTGCGCGGCCGCCAGGCCGAACCCGTCTCGGCTTCGAACAGGTCAGCCGCATAGTCGCGCATGAACTCGAATGCGTTGCGACGCTCGAGGAGCGTGATGCCTTCGGCGATATGCCGCTCGAGCTCGACGCTTTTCACCTCCGAGCCGTCCTGTTCGCTCTGCCCGGTTCGTTGCGCATCTTCGTTGCGCTGCAGTTCGCGCTGGATGCGCTCGCCGGCGCGGTGGAAAAGATTGACGGTCGACCAGTAAAGATCTTCGAGATCGGGTTCCAGCCGCGTGTCGCCGAGCATCTCTGTGAGCGCGTCGAAGATTACGGTCAGCGCGGAGCGGAGGACCGGTTCCTCCGGTAGAGGCCGTGGATCTGGCTCGTCCTGGAAGGGGCGATAGCCATGGATCTGCATCTCGTAGATGAAGCGGTCGGTCGGGGAGGATGCGTGGCGCGGCTCGAATGCGTCGTCAATAGGAAGCGTGCGGTTCATGATGGTCTCCGTCGGTTTCGGCCGCGCCTCTCGCGGCCTGACGGCGATCCCTGTTCATGCAGCGGACGGGCTGGAACCGCGAGCAACGCGAGCGGCCCAGCGAAGTGCCGGGCGGCGGAGGGAAGGTTTCTTGGCCCGCGAGGAGCGCCGGCCCGGCATCGGCCCGGAAGCGTGACCGCCTTCCGGATCAGCCGATGCGCGAAAGATGCGCCGGCGCGGGGAAGAAACCTGACCGACCCGCTGAAGGCCTGGACGCGGCATGATAAGGGTCGCCTCTCGCCAGGCCCGCAGGCGCGCAAACCCGGATGGCGGCCTTTCCGGACCGGCACTGTTCATCACGCCGCAACACCGCGCTCGCCATGTGCCTCCCCGGCTGCCGCGTCATACGGACAGAAGCGTATGCGCATCCTCCGGTGCGAGCTGGTCGCGGAGATTTGCCAAGAGCCGGTCGGGCCCAAGACGTCGCAGGTCCTCGTTGAAGTCGCCGAGTTCGGGGTTAAGCACCAGCGGCAGGATGCCGAGCGCCTGCGCCCGGCGGCTCAACCCTTCGATGCCGTGCCGGCCGGCGGCATCGGCGTCAGCGGCGAGGTAGAGGCGCAGACACCCTGCCGGCGGCCGGAAGGCGGCGAGGTGATTGGCCGTCAGCGCCGAAACCATCGGCATGGCGGGCATCACATGAGACAGCGACAATATGCTTTCGAGTCCTTCACCCGCGATCATGACCGGCACAAGGTCCTTTGCGGGAAAGCCGAACCGCACTGCATTGCCGAGCAGCGTACCCAGCGCACGGCGGGGTGTGTCGACCGGAGCCTTGCCGATGCAGCCCGGCTCGGATCCGGAGCACGCAAGGTACGTGCGATGGACGCCCGTAATCGCACCGGATCGATTGGTCACGGCAGCGATCAAGGCCGGATAGCGGCTGGTCCTGCCGCTTGCGAGATCGCGGTAGTAGCAGGATGGGTGAAACCGCAGCGCCGGATGCAAGGCCGCCCGCAGGATGCCGCGCTGGCGCAGGTAGCCGTCGGCGAGCGTGGCGGCAAGCGGCTGGGTCATCCGAAACAGCCGTCGCGCCCGTTCGCCAGACGGTCGGTCGGTCGACGCGGTTCGAGCGTCACCGCTGCGCGACAATCCCGGTTCAGCACGGGCTGGATCACGGGGCTCGTTCAGGAAACGCCGCGCTTCATCGGCGACGTCACGAAAGTCGACAAGCCCACAGGCCTCTCGTACGAGATCGAGCAAATCGCCATACTGGCCGGAGGCGGCATCTGTCCAGCGACCCGCACGATCACCTTTAAGCCGAACATAGAGCGAACGGCCCTTGGTGTTGGCGACATCGCCGACGATCCAGTAATTGCCGGCCCGGTGGCCGGCGGAGAGATAATAGCGGCAGACAGCCTCCGCGTCGCGCGCGAGACGATCCGCCAGTTGGGAGGCGGATAACATCAGGATCACCCCCGGCCGTCGACGTCGACAACGTGATGCCGTCCGATCAGACGCGACAGGATCCCCGGCCCTTCCTTCGACGTTGGAATGAAGTACCGCAATTTCCAGGCGATCATTTCCGAGAACAGGCCGATTGCGCGGAGCCTGTCGCGCATGCCGTCGGTGAAGCCGGTGAGCTCGATGCGGTAGTTGTTCATCACCCGGACACGCCGCAGCGTCATGCCGCCGGCAAGGGCGACAACCGAGGATCCAGCAAGCAGCGATTGCCAGACGTGATCGGCGCTGACGACTTCGGTCTGGTCGAGCCCGAAATTCCGGCACAGCCGAGAGAGCCCTTCAGGAGTTATCAGACGGCCGACGATGCGCTCGCCCTCGTCGGTTTCCAGCCGGTAGACTCGGCAATAGTCCTGCGGCAGCAGTTTCCAGATCGGTAAGAGCAGGCCGGAGACGACGTGCATGGTCGACAGCGAAAATTCGGGGAGATTGGCGACCTCGGCCTCCCAGGCGGCGGAGAAGGTTTGCTTGTCCGTTTCCTCCCAATTCGTCTCATCGAGCTGACGCAGTTCGAAACGGATCTCGTCCATCGGCCGGATGAGCGCCACGCGCGGCTCAATCGATCCGTCATCGAGCATGACTGAGCGAGCCGGAACCTGGACGGCCGGGCGGCCGGACTTCCCGTTGATCACAAGCTTCGCTTGGCGATCGTGCGCGGCGAGTTCCAATGCGTCGGAAAGAACTATCGGCCTGTTGCGATCCATGCGTTCGATGGTCAAGAGATGCGACTGCGCGCCGGTGACCGGATGGGTATAGACCAGCCGCCGATCCTTCACCGTCATGCGGTCCGCAACCAGCGTCTCCAGCCCCTTGTCGTAAACGCCGGCCGCAATCGCGCCCTCGATCCGGGCGGCGAGCAATTGTTCGAAGGCATCGAACAGCAAGTTCTGCATGCGAACCGTCAGCGCCAGCATCCGGTTGAGGAAGGTGTGAATCGGCGGCAGTTCGTCCTTGAGACCACCTTCCTCTGCCGTCAATGAAAGGCCGGTGATCGTCTCGAACGTTTCGAGCGAGCAGCCTTGGATCCCGCCGCCATGGATGAGCCTATAGAACTGCCGCAGCGCATCGCGGGCATATTGGGATTCGAGATTATCTTCGGAGCGGAACATCCCCTGCCCGCCCGTCTGCCGCTGTCCGCGAGTGATCGCTCCGAGCGTGTCGAGACGTCGGGCAATGGTCGAGAGAAACCGCCGTTCGGCCTTGACGTTGGTGGCGATCATTCGGAAGCGCGGCGGCTGCGCCTGGTTGGTGCGATGGCTGCGTCCCAGCCCCTGGATCGCCACGTCCGCCCGCCAGCCGGCTTCGAGGAGATTGTGGAGACGCAGCCGCTGGTTCCTGGCGCCGAGGTCGGCATGGTAGGAGCGTCCCGTGCCGCCGGCTTCGGAGAAGATCAGGATCGGCTTCTCGTCATCCATGAAAGCGCCCGTCTCGTCGAGATTGGCGCTGCCCGGCCGGTTCTCGACGGCAAAGCGGGCAATCGCGCCACTGCCGTCGCGGCGCACGATCCGGCGCGAGCGGCCGGTGATCTCGGCAACGCGGTTCGTGCCGAAGTGCTGGACGATCTGGTCGAGCGCGGTTGGAATGGCCGGAAGACTGCCGAGCCTTTCGAGGAGAGCGTCCCGGCGGGCGACGGCTTCGCGGCAAAGGACTGGATTGCCCTCGGCATCATGGACCGGCCGCGACAGCAGATTGCCCTGGTCGTCAGAGTATTCCTCGAAAAGCTGGATCGGGAAGGAATGATTGAGATATTCCGCGACGATCTCGCGCGGTGTAACGTCGACCTGGATATCGCCCCACTCCTCAGTCGGGATTTCTGCCAGCCGGCGTTCGGTGAGCGACTGGCCGGTGGAGATGATCTGAATGATGGTCGCGTGGCCTTGCTCCAGATCCTTGTTGATCGCACGGATCAGCGCCGGTGTCTTCATCGAGGTCAGAAGATGATTGAAGAAACGCTGCTTCGAGCTTTCGAAGGCCGAACGCGCCGCGGCCTTGGCGCTTCTGTTGAGTGTGCCCGTGCTGCTACAAATGCCGGAGGCCTCGAGCGCCGCGTCGAGATGATTATGAATGACCTGGAAGGCCTCGGCGTAGGAATCGTAGATGCGTACCTGTTCGTCGGTGAGCGCATGTTCGAGGATATCGTATTCGACTCCTTCGAAGGAGAGCGACCGCGAGGCGTAGAGGCCCATCGCCTTGAGATCGCGGGCAAGCACTTCCATGGTCGCCACCCCACCGTCCTCGATCGCCGCGATGAACTCGGATCGTGTCGAGAACGGAAAGTCGGCGCCGCCCCAGAGGCCCAGCCGTTCGGCATAGGCAAGCGACTCGACTTCGGATGCACCGGTCGCGGAGACATAGACGACGCGGGCATCGGGAAGGGCTCGCTGCAGACGCAGACCGGCGCGGCCCTGTTGCGAAGCAGCCTTTTTCCCGCGCTCGGACCTGCCGCCCGCAGCGTTTGCCATCGCATGACCTTCGTCGAAGATCACAACTCCGTCAAAATCGCCTCCCAACCAGTCAACGATCTGCTGGACGCGCGACCGCTTTCCCTCGCGTTCGTCACTTCGCAGTGTGGCGAAAGTGACGAAGAGGATGCCTTCGTGGAGCTTGATCGGCGCGCCCTGGCGGAACCGTGAAAGCGGCGTGACCTGCAGCTTCTCCTGGCCGAGCGCGCTCCAGTCGCGCTGTGCATCCTCGATCAGGGTCTCGGATTTCGAGATCCACAGATGGCGGCGGCGTCCTTTAAGCCAGTTGTCCAAAATAATCCCGGCCGCTTGACGGCCCTTGCCGGCGCCTGTGCCGTCTCCCAGGAACCAGCCGCGCCGATAGCGGACCGCGCCCTCGGCGTTTGGAGTCACGGCCCTGAGATTGTCAAAGCTCGCATCGACGGACCAGTGGCCGGCGAGATAGCCGGAATGGGCTTCGCCGGCATAGATCACGCTTTCGAGCTGGGCGTCGGAAAGATCGCCGTTGGTGACGGCACGCTTTGGCAGATGCGGGCGGTAGGTCGGTTTGGGTGGCGCGACCGACGCCATTGCGACGGACTCGACCAGCCTGTCCGGATGGGGCTTTGCGTCCGGGATTTGGATGGCCTGCAGCTGATAGGGCTCGTAAATGCCGTCGGCGACATCAACCCGGATTTTGGGAGAAGTATCGCGCAGCTCGTAGGAGAGTTCGACGAACTGATCGTCGGTAGGGCGCACAGGCGAGAACCCGGAACGAGGGGCACGGACAGCAGGCGAAGAGCGCACCGTAGACGCGCTGGCCGCCACAGGGGGCAGCGTGTCGTCACGTTGGCGTGCAGCCATTGTTGTGCAGTCGGAAAGGATGCCGATGGGTAGGAGGCACTGGGAACGCGGCGGAAGGTCGGAAATCCAGGCGAGTAATGCTTCCGGATCGCGAGCGACACCGTGCGAGGCAACGAAGTTCGCGGGATCGGTGGGGGCGATTTTGTCGATCACCGTCAGGCGCGTCTCCATTGTCGTGCCGTGCCGGGCATAAACGCCGCCGCCGATGGCGGCGCTGAACAGGACCGAGCCGCGCTCCTGCAAGCGAACGAAGGCGTCGCGCCAGTTCGGGTTGTCGGGAGAAAGGCTGCCACCGGTGATCGCCACGAGCCGCCCACCCGGGGCAAGCCGCGCGAAGGCCGAGATCAGATGACGCCATGCGGCGTCGGCCATGCGGCCCTCGACGTGAACGCCGGCGGAAAACGGCGGGTTCATCAGCACGACGGTCGGGCTCACCGAGCGGTCGAGGTAGTCGTCGATGTGGGCGGCGTCATGCTGCGTGACCGTCGAGGCCGCAAAGAGTTGCTCGAGAAGCGCATGCCGGACGGGCGCATATTCGTTGAGTGCCAAGCGTGCATGGGCAAGCTCGGCAAAGATCGCCATCAGTCCCGTCCCGGCGGAGGGTTCAAGCACGATGTCGTCCGTCACGAGGCCGGCAGCGCGGGCTGCGACATAACCCAGCGGAATCGGTGTCGAGAATTGCTGGAACCGTTGGGTTTCCTCGGAGCGGCGCGTATGGCTCGGGATCAGGCTCGCGATCTTCGTCAACATCGCAAGTGCTGTCTGCGGCGCATTTGAGCCGGCGGCGATCGCCGCACCGAACTTGCGCAGGAAAAGTACCTGCGCGACCTCGCTTGCCTCATAGGCGTCTTTCCATGCCCAGAGGCCCGCGGCATCCGAGCCGCCGAAAGCGTCGGTCAGGTTGGTGCGGAGATCGGCGGCGGCGATTGGCTGTCCACGTTCAAGAAGGTGCAGAAGCGCCTCGCCGGCTTTGCGGATTTTACTGGCGCGGAAGCGTTCGTTGGAGGCGCCAATCCGCATGGCGGCCGCATCGGCTGCCGGGGAAGAGATCACGTTCATGGGATACCCTGTTCGAGAGCGAGAAAGGACCGGCCCGCCCGGACGCTCTCCAAGTCCCGCCAGGCCAACCCATTTCGGCCCCTCTCTCCCTCTCCCATCCTCAGCACCCGGCACAACACGGGCTGCGACCGGTGCGAGCTCAGGCCCACACCGTTGTTCCCATCCAATTCCGCTGTGTTGGTTCCCAGCCGGGCCGAAGCAATGACCCATAGTGGTGTCTTCGCGCTAGTAAAGTAGACCGGCTTCGTGTTACATCGCAGTCGGCACGATCACGTGGGACTGGAATGACAGGTCAGGAGGGACAATGTGCGGCGGTTCCTAATCGGCGGCAGGTCATTCGAAGAGGGTTCTCAGGAATTGCAGGGTGTCCTCCCGCAAGCCTATGAACAGAAGCTCCGGCCGCAGTGCCAGTGTAAGGACCCGCCGGTCCCGATGTATATCGCCCAGGTTGACGGCCAATACCTCGTCAAGCGGATGCCGCTGACCGGGCGGGATCATGAAACCGGCTGCTCATCCTTTGAGCCGCCCTACGAGCTCTCCGGTCTCGGCCCACTGATTGGGAACGCGATCCAGATCGACGCAGCATCCGGATCGTCGCTGCTGAAGCTTGACTTCTCGCTGTCGAAACGCGGCAGCCGCGCAAGCGCTGCTCAGCCATCGCCACCGGCCGAGAGCGTGCGCAACGAAGCGAAGAAACTGTCGCTGCGCGCGCTGCTGCACTATCTTTGGGATACGGGCGAACTGACAGAGTGGACCGCGCTCTGGAGCGGAAAGCGCGGCTGGGCGCGTGTTCGCGCAAGCCTTGTCAATGCGGCTAGCCAAATGAACGTTCGCGGTGCGCCGCTAAGCGACATCTTGTTTGTCCCCGAGGCTTTCCACCAGGAGGATAAGGAAGGGATCGCTGCTCGCCGTGCGGCGGCACTTGCCGGCGCGAAAGCGTCCGGTTCGGGGCCGCGTAAACTCATGCTGGCGGTGGCGGAGGTGAAGGACTTCGACGCTGCAAGAGACGGCCAGAAAATCCTGGTGCGCCACCTACCCTTCCCCTTCATGATCGAAGGCGGCACCTGGAGACGCCTGAACGCCAGGTTTGAAACAGAGCTCGAGCTCTGGCGCTCGAGCAAAGAGTTCCATCTCCTCATGATCGCGACCTTCGGAATTTCGGGGGCGGGGATAGCCACGGTGGACGAAATCGCGCTGATGGTGGTCAATGAGAACTGGATCCCGTTCGAGAGCGTCGAGGAACACCGCCTTTTGGAAAAGTTGTCCGGACGGCGGCGCAAGAGCGTCAAGGGCTTGCGCTTCAATCTAGCCGCAGATCAACCGATCGCATCTATCACGCTGCCCCAAGAACGGTCGGGGCCGGTCGCGATGTATATCGTGCCGGCTGGGGCGAGCAACGATTATGAGACAGCGCTTGCGGATCTGAAGGAATCGCGGCCGGAAATGATCCCATGGGTCTGGCGCGTCGCCGAGGGCGATATGCCGAGACTGCCGTAGCAGCGGAATCAGAGAATGGTTTCCAGGTCTGTCGACCGGAATTCGTCCGCCGTGGCAAGGATCGCGACGCCGTGAAACCTAGCGCACGCGTAGTGCAAGCAGTCGCCCAGCTTAAGGCCATGGCGTCCGCTGCGATAACGATGTGCGGCAACAAGGGCAAGCCGCGCTGTCTCAGCCGCCGGCGGAAGGTCGCGGACCTCAATTCCCCGCTCGTCCAGGAACTCCTGCACAAGGTTTTCCACGGCCGGGATTGGAAGATTGAACTTGTCGGGCCGCGCCAGACCGAGAACAGTTTCAAGGATGGCGACGGGCGACGTGAAAGAAACTTTGGCTGACGCGATGGCATCGGACACGCGGGCCGCTTCCGGTTCGTCCGACAAAAGCGCTACGATCGCGCAGGCATCGACGAACATCAGCCTTCGCTCCACATGGCGTCAAAGACATCACGAGAGAGCGGCTTTCGTGTCTCGTCGTTCATCGACACGCCATGCTTCCGCCGTAGCCGCGCCGCGGTTTCGAGCGGAGTTTCGGCATGGCGCCGCCGCTCAATCGCTTCGCGCATCGCGATGACGATTGCATCCGTAATGCCGACGCCGGCCATCTGCGCGAACCTGCGTGTAAGAGCATCCGCTTCCGGATTGTTGACGTTGATGGGCATGACCATCTCCATGTAGATAAATCTCAAATGCAATGTAGATGAGCGTTGCACTTTTTCCAAGGGCGCCACGGCGAATGTGTTTGCGATCCCTCGATTTGGCGAAGAGGCCGGACATCGGTGCGCGCTGGCGAAGGCAGATCGCCGGCCCCCCAACGATCAGTAGAAATTGTCCTCGACGACGGCGGGCGGGCGCTGTTCGACACGCACTTCCATGGCGCTCAGCCGCGTGCCGAAGATGCGGGGGCCGTTCAGCGTCTCGAAGACCGGATGCAAAACCGGCCTGACGATCGTGAGCCGGCTGGCGATGTCTTCGATTGCGGCCGCGACATCGATGGTTTCGCCATACACATCTGTACCGATGATCAGGAGATTGCCGGCGAGCGGTGATGGATAGTCGTGAAGCTGCGTCACGCAAGGCAGGGTCTCCTGCAGACCATTGTCGTCGACGATGAGGGCGAGGCGGTCGTCGATCCGGACCATGTCGATGAGATCGCAGCCGATCAGGTTTCGAATGACGGCAAGCCGATTTTCTTGGGGGATCGCCACGATGCGGATCGTCGCGAGTAGCGGCTCTACCAGATACGCTTTGGTGCCCTTCATGAGATTTCTCCATAATTCAGCAAAGGGAAAGGTTGCTGCTCAACCCCTAAGGTCGGATCGGATCAGGCGTAATCAGCCCAGTCTCGGCTTCTTAGCCGCAGCAAGGGGAAGGCCCGGCGCGACGCCGGGCGATCCGGGGTTGGTTGAAAGGTTTGCTGAGGCGATCAGGAAGCTTGTTCGAGCAGCTTCTTTGCCTTGCCTTCCAGCTCGAGGCGGGTGTCCTGATGGGCTTTGCCCCGCGCGAGCGCCGTGATTCCCTGTACGAAGTCGAAAATCGACTCGGGCGGGCGACCTTCTTCGCAAAGCGCCGTCTCGATGATCTTGCCGGATTCGGCCTTGGAGAAGCCGCGCTTGCGCAGGAAATCCGTGCGCTCCTCGTCGTTTCGCGCAACGACCCGCTCGCGTGCCGCGCGGATGCCGGCCACAAAGGCGGCGGGCGAGGAATTGGCGAAATTCCTCAGCGCCGGTGCTGCCTCATGGGCAAAGCGCTGTGCCGCGAACTTCGAGTGCCGGATGGTGATTTCCTGGAAATTTTCGGTACCCCACAAATTCCTGTTGGCACAAACGGCACGCAGGTAAAAGCTTGCGATTCCAAGAGCTTTCGAGCCGACCTCGCTGTTCCAGGCATAAAAGCCGCGGAAATACAAATCGGGCTCGCCGTTCGGCAACCGCCCCGCCTCGATCGGGTGGGTGTCATCGACCAAAAATACGAAGACATCGCGGTCGGAGGCATAGAGTGTCGTCGTATCTTTGGTGATGTCGACGAAGGGGTTGTGGGTCATGGAAGACCAATCGAGGACCCCTGGAATTTTCCACATGGTATCTCCGGTCCCATTACCGGCGATGTTCATGATCGCCGACACGAGCGCGTGGTCCCAGATCCTGCCGTATTCGGGACCCGTAACAGCCCTGAGCTCGGTGCGGCCGTCGTCCATCTCCAGCGTCTTCACGAGCTCGGCGCGGCCGTCGAGAAGGCCGTGCTGCAGGTTGATCGCGGCAAGCGGCGCGGGAAGCTGGCGCATGTAGCTCGCGGGAGCGCCGACCAGGCTGCAGAGCTGCCCGTAGCTCCAATGGGTCGGCGCGATCGGCTGCCGCCCGCCGGGAACGACGAGTTCCAATCGTTCGGCATTGCTGCGCGTCGCCTCGACGCGGATCGCCGAAGTTTCCACTGTCCGGACACGCGCTCGCTCGGCCCTTGACTTGACCGAGTGGTGGAGTTCAGAAAGCGACAGATATCGCTCGTCATCCGGGCGCGAGAACCATTCGGACGAAACCCGTCCGATCCGTTCGCCGCGTGAAATATTGACCTTGAAGCCGGCTGATGCCGGTTGAACGCTGGAAATCATCGTGTTCATAGGACTCTCCTGAAACGAGAACGCCCGGCACTGGGCCGGGCTGTTGGGGATGGTGACTACCGGAGGCGGTGGCAGCCGATGATCTGGTCAGGTGTGAGTTCGCGACGGCAGGATTCCTCACCCTTGACGGGCGAGACTTCTTCTCTTCCTCCGCCGCATCTTGACCGCCCCCGCCTGACGGCCCTCTTCCTCTGAGATTGGCCGCACCGGCGCGGATCAGCCGAAGCGCTGGCCGGATGCAGTAAAGGTGTAGCCGTTGGCCGAAATCGCTTCGTCGACGGCCTGGTCCGACGTCAAGTACTGGTATTCGCGCTCGAGTTGCCGGTAGAGCCAGCGAGCAAGATCGCGGAGGCTCTCGATGACGGCTTCCTCCGCGTTGACCGTCATTGCCTGGTACGACGGACTGTCCCGCTCAACCGAGATCGCCATGCAGTAGGCATGGTAGTAGTGGCCACGATGGGTGGCATCGGCGCGGAGTTGATAGAAATTGCGCCGCTGAATTGCCTGAAGCATGTCGGCGATCCGATGCAGCTCGGCATCCTGCGGCGCGTACTCCCTGATCCGGCGTGGCGCCTGCTTGCCGTGGGAATACAAGGCTTCGAAGCATGCATCATCTCCTTGGCTCCAGAACCCACTGAACCAGATACAAGGGTCTTTGCGGGAGCCTCCGCCCCGGAGACGGACTGTGCGTGTCTTAAGGCGGAGGCCAAGGATTTCGCAGATGCGCTCGAAATCCTCATAGAAAAAATCGAACCAGTCGTAGTCAAAGCCGCCTTCGCGGTACCAGGCGCGAGCGCTGTCCTTCGCCGCATCCGACAGCTCATGCAACCGGTAGACGACAGTCTCGATGATCTCAGCCATCGCTCTCGCCTCCTATAATTGTCCCGGACACGGTTTCGGGATCGGGTGCGCCGGCAAGGATCGCCTCCGCCCGGGCGACCGCCCACGACGCTCTTGCGACCCACTCGGAGGCGCTTGGCCTGTCCGACCGGATGTCGGCGAGGATGATCTTCAGGACCCCGAGCAGGATTTCGAAATGCACCGCCTTGCGCTGAACCGTTTCCTTGAATTCAGGGCGAATTGGGATCGCCGGAGCGCGATAGGCGGCATCGGCGCCTTGCCAGATGCCGGTCACATGAGTCTCGCCTGCGGTCTCGTAGTCATGCCGGGCATCATCCCAGTCGTTGTCCTCGATTGCCGCGCGGCATGCGGCATCGCAAGTTTCGGAGCGATAGGTCCGGTGGCGGAAGACCGGCAGACGATAGGTGGTCTCAATCGTATAGTCGGGCATCGAAATGCTCCCTGTCGAAAAAGAGAAAGGCCCGGGTTCGGGACCGGGCCTTGGATGAGATGGGGAGATCGCTCTACTCAGCGGCGTCGAGATGGCCGTAGCCGCCGTCTCGGTCCGCGTCGTCGTCCCGATCGCAGGGATCGAAGTCTTCCGTCAGGAAGGCGGGAAGCGCGGCGCCGGCCTCGGCGTCAGGAGTGGCACCGGTGTTCTCAACCTTCGAGGAGGAATCATCGCTGGTGACGTCTTCGGCAGCGCGGAGCGGCTGCGGCAGCCATCCGCATCCGGCGATGAGCCGTTCAGCCTCGCGCGCCATATCGCTCTTCTTCAGATGGCCGATCAGCTGTGCCGACTGCTCGCCCTTCGCTTCCTGCACGGCCTGGAGAATATGGGCCTTGGTGACCCGACCCAGGTAGTTCTCGGCCGTCGGCGTCCAACCGGCTTCGACCATGTCGAAACCAATCGATCGTGCGACCTGGTCGGCATGCGCGATCGCGCGGCTGCGCTTGTTCCAGGGTTCGATAACCGCATTCAACGACAGCGAGGCGCAATGGGCAAAGAGCGCCTGCCGGCTAGCGTCGTCGAGCCCGATCAGGAAGCCCCAAAGCGCGTCGGGATCCTTGGGGAGATCCTGACCCCATGCTTCCTGCCGCTGGTCGATCTCCTTGGCCCATACGGTATCACCAAGCCCCGGCGTCTGCGAGAATCGGGCGCTCTGCAGCGTCACCTCCAGGCATGTATCGGACCCGTAGAGATAGAAGGTCTTCAGCACGAAGGCGTGCAGCACAGCGATGAATGCAATGACCGGATCATTGGCGAGCGCGTTGCGCAGCGCTACGGTGCGGGTTGCCGTCAAATCCAGCACCAGGCGTTCGGAGAGCGGCCGAAGCGAACCGTCCTCCTCTTCGCTTTCGGCATCCACGGAGCCGCCACCATGCGCCGCGTTACCGTCGGCAGAAACGGTCGGACGGCCGCCCGCGACATCGTTATCACCTTCCGACGCGTCGCCGCCATCAACGTCCATCTTCGGCTCGTCCTCTGGGCGGACGAAACCTCGCTCAATCTTGAGCTCGCCGTTTGCACCAAGCGAGATGAATGCGCCGCCGCGCGCGACGTCGTCGCCGTCAAACACGTAAGGCCGGTCGTTCAGCCGGTCGAGTTCGCCGCCAAGTTCCTCCAGTTTCCGCTCGGTGTCCTCACTATAGTCTTCGGCCTCGGCATAAGCCGCGTCGAGCGCGTCGTACTCGGCTTTGACGGCATCGTAGCGCTCCAGCTCATCCGCGCTCATCTCCGGCTGCTCGCCGTAGAAGCGGCGAAACCCCGAGGTGTGGCCGTAGGGGAAATCGAAGGCAGCCTCGATCCACTTCCAGCCTTCAGCAGACCTGATCGCCTCGGCGTCGGAATTGAGCTTCTCAATGACGAGCTGCTCGACCAGAGCCGGGTCCTGCAGCCAGCCGCCATTGTCCTCGTCGAAGAGATCGCGCATGACCACCCCGCCGGCACCCTCATAGGCTTCGATACCGATATAGACGGCACGGCGGTCGCTCGCCCGGATTGCCGTCTCGGTCAGAAGCCGGCGGATGTAATAGGGCTCGCGGACATGCTGGCGCGAAATCGTGTCCCAAACCTGTTCCTGCCGGACATGATCATTGGTGATCGAGAACGCCATGACCTGCTGCAGGGTCATCTCGTCGCTGGCGTAGAGATCGAGAAGGCGCGGTGAGACCGCTGCGAGCCGCAACCTTTGCCGCACCGTCGCGACGGATACGAAAAAACGGGCGGCGATGTCGTCTTCATCCTGACCCTGTTCCTTCAAAGTCCGGAAGGCTCGGAACTGGTCGAGCGGATGAAGGTCGACCCGATGCACGTTTTCGGCAAGGGAATCCTCGACCTCCGGCGTCGACGCCTGGCTGACGATGCAGGGGACACCGGCGGTCTTCGCGAGCCGTTTCTGGGAGACGAGTCGCTCGAGGGCCCGGTAGCGGCGACCGCCGGCCGGAACCCGGTAAAAGCCGGTCTCGTTGCCATCGGCGTCGAGCTCCGCCCTGACATTGAGGCTGGCGAGCAAGCCGCGGCGCGCGATGTCTTCGGCAAGGTCCTCGATCGAAACGCCGGCCTTGATGCGGCGAACGTTGTTCTGGCTGAGCACCAGCTTGTTGAAGGGAATATCGCGGGCCGCGCTAAGGGTAATTTTCTGGATGGCCTGGGCCATGTCGGTTCTCCATGACGGGCCGGCCGGAGCCTCTCTCCGACCACCTTAACCCGTCACGAATCCCCCTTCCCCCCTCCCCCTCTCTTCCTCCCCGCCAACTCCGGCCGGCGTGCCAAGCGGCCGGTCCGCCACGATTACAAGTTGATCGCGAGGCGCCTTCGTTCTAAGCCTACGGCACCCCCAGTCACCCGAGCCGACATCAGCCGCCCCTTCCCCGGCATCCTTCATGAGGTCGCCCGTGATAAAATCCGAACTCGTTTCCCTGGTTGCCGCTCGCAATGCCCATCTCTATCACGCTGACGCCGAGAAGATCGTCGATGCCGTCCTCGAAGAGATCGCCGCGACGCTCGCCGACGGCGGTCGTGTGGAACTGCGCGGCTTCGGCGTCTTTTCCGTGCGTAATCGACCGTCACGGTCAGCGAGAAATCCGCGGACGGGGGGGGCGGTTTTTGTCGAGGAAAAATGGGTGCCCTTTTTCCGCACGAGCCGCGAATTGAATGGCCGGCTAAACGAGGCCGGGGAAATAGATTCACGGACTGCTGCGGCGAACAAGGCTATCTTGCGATCATGATTAGGGTGGAGAACTCGCTGCAGCGACGCAACAAGCGGCAGCGGCTCCTTGGCAGTAGCAGCGGTCCCCGTTGCGGGGCTTCGGACCAATGCCGGGTAGATTTGCATGTCCTATGAGTGGGACCCGCTCCGGGCGCGTCGCACCCGAATGATCAGGATTGCTACGGTAGTGGTCTTGATCGTCAGCGCAGTGAGCGTTCCTGTGGCTGCACTGCTGACGGCAACAGCCAGATGAGCCGCCGAGCGCCACCGCATCAGACCAACGCCTTATGGGGCGGGCAGGGGTTCGCTCCAGTGCTTTATCAGATCATCTGGATCCACTTATTGGTCCAATGCCTGCAAAGCGCGGCGTCGACTCGTTAGGTTCTTTGAATATCGATCGACTTGGAGACCACTTGCCTCAGATTCTTGGGGGCGAGGCCTGAAGACTGGTAAGCCTACTATCCAATCTTTTGAGCAGAAGCGGAAACGCCCGGACTGGCGGGCACCGAGGTTAGAGACGATCGAATTCACAGTCTTGAGCCTACCAATCATGCGCTGTCGATGCCATCTGCCGAAGATTGGGCCCATTCGGTCTGACCTTGATTTTCAGGTAGCATTTTGCTACCTATATGATCATGCAGGAGATGAACATGGCTCAATCGGTCAAACTTGCAGACGACATAATGGCACTCATCCGTCGGGAAGCCGATATTCAGAGTAGGTCTGTTGCCGGTCAGATAACGCATTGGGTAAAAATCGGGCGAGCAATCGAGCATTCCGGGACCTTCGATTATGGCCGGATCAAGCTGGCACTCGAGGGCCGGCTCGATACGACCGAACTCCAAGAGGATGAAGAAGCCGCCTGGCTCGATGCGTTCACGACCAAGATGGCTGAACCGACGACGGCTGAACAAGAATTCTTTGCTCAACGCAGAATGTTGGGGCGCGGCGTTGGTCTCGATGCAGGTGGCAACCTCATCTATGCAAAGGATGACGCAGCCGCATGAGACCCAGCCTTGTCCTGCTTGCCGGACCAAATGGCGCCGGCAAGTCGACACTCTACCAGACCCGCGTTGCTCCAGGCTTCGCGGGTCCTTTTATCAATGCCGACATCATCCAGCGCGAGGAGCTCAAGGACAGCTCGATGGAAGCGGCCTATAAAGCTGCCGAGATTGCGCGCGACCGCCGGGCGGAAATGCTTGAGGCAGGCAAGAGTTTTGTGACCGAGACCGTCTTCTCTCACTCATCGAAACTGGAAATTATCGAAACCGCACGGACGCATGGCTACATCGTCATTGTCATGCATGTCGGTGTCGACAGTCCCGATCTCTCGGTGGCGCGGGTCAAGTGCCGCGCCGACGAAGGGGGCCATGATGTCCCGGAAAAAAAGATCCGAGCACGCTACGATCGTGGGCAGCCGTTGATCCGGCAAGCCGTCCTTCGTGCCGACCGTGGCATGGTCTTTGACAATTCGAAGCTCAACGAACCACCTCGGCAGATTCTGGTTTTTGAGAGGGGCCGCCTGCTGCAGGCAGCTCCCTATCTGCCGGGATGGGTCCTTTCGGTCTATGCCGACGACCTTATCATCTGACCCGCATCACTTGATAGGAGCGGGAGCCGCCAGCCGGGAGTGAAGCGTTTACCCCGCCCCGCTATTCGCGCTAGCGACTGCTGATGGCGTTTGCGTCAGGATGAGCGGGCCGAAAATAGATTTCCGTCACTCGAAACTTCCCGTCGACGCGCCTGCATTGCACAACGACATCGATGGCGATTTTGAGCATCTCGCGGATATCGTGGCGCTCGAGATCCTTGCCGCCGTCCGATTCCTTCACGAGCAGCGTCAACTGCTCGAAGGCTAGTTCCGCCGAATCCGCATGAACCGTGGTGATCGAGCCGGGGTGGCCGGAATTGACATTGCGGATGTAGTAGAAGGCCGTTCCGTCCCGCAATTCCTGAAGGAGAATGCGGTCGGGTCGCATGCGCAGGCAGGATTCAAGCAGGTCCTTCGCCGAAATCTTTGCAAGACCCTGCCCACCCTTGGAATAGAACAGACGCACGTTGTTGGGCTGCGGGATGACGAGCTCAGGCGTGTCCTCAATCGAGATGATGCGCTCGTGATCCGGAATATGCCAGATCAGTGCCTTTGAAAGCGTCGTCTTGCCCGAGCCCGTGGCGCCGGAGATTATGATGTTCTTTCGTGCAAGCACGGCCTCCTGAAGGAAGGCCCTATGGGCGCCGGTTCGGTGGAGTTCCAAGAGTCGGTGGTCGGAGGGCGCTGCGTCGCGGCTTGCCGGGGCGACGTCGGCGAATAGCCCGCCGTTCTCAAGATCCTGCAGGCTGAGCGACACGGAAGACGGCTTGCGGATCGTGATGCTGACGGTCTCCTTGGCGGTTGCTGGCGGAATGACGATCTGGATGCGTTCGTCATCGGGCAACGTAGCCGACAGGATCGGCCGGGTTTCGTCAATCGATTGATGGGAGAAGCTGGCCACGGCCCGGGCAAGGCGCATCAACTTTTGGAACGAAAGGGCCGGCAGGTCATGGGTCCGCCACCCACCAACACCTTCCGTCAGGACTTGCCCGGGCCGATTGACTATCACTTCATAGAGAGTCTCGTCAGCCAAGAAGTCTTCAAAGGGAACAAGCAGCTCCCGCACGACACCGGCGTCTGGGCCTTCAGTCATGAGAGGGCCTATTTGGTCACGAGCTTCGAATCCGGGAGGAAATCCCCAAGTACGGCGCGGTCATAGATGCGATTGCGAGGTTCGGTGACGCGCAGGCGATAGACGCTCGAGAAGTCGAGGTCGCGCGCCACGAAGATCGACACCAGTTCGCCCTGATGTTTCATGAGCGTCGGCGGAATGTTGATCGACTGCTCGACCGCGATGGCCGCGGCCTGGTTTCCTGCATTTGTGGTGTTCCGCGCATCGACATCGCTGTCCTGCAACCGGCTGTTGGCATAGGAGGTCGCGTCGCCGACGATGGAGAGCAGAATGGCGCTGCCGAACCTTTCCCACCAATGGGTGTCGACATAGCCGTCCATACCGGCGCGCCCGAGCGCATCGGTTGCCGGCGACGCGAGCGTGACGATCACGCCTTTCGGGGTCTTAGCGCGGTTCCAAAGGACAAACAGGCGTTTTTGTCCGCGCTGCAGCCCGCCGCGATATTCGCCGACCACCTGCGTGCCCTTTTCCATCAACACGACGCGGCCATTATCGGAGAGGACATCCCGGTTGATGACGCAACTGGTGAAGCCCGGCTGGTCGGAGGCGAGCGCGGTTTCGAGCACGCAAGGGATCGAGGTTCCCATGGCAACGATGAAGTCCCGGTTACCGAGCGTGCCGGCGCGCGACCCCTGCAATTGAGTGGGCGTCATCAGGCGGTTGAAGCGTTGGTCTTCGTTTTCGGTTTGCGTGTTGATGCCGGCCGGAGTGACGCCGAGCGGCAGATAGTTGGACGTGGCGTCGGCCGACTTCTCGTCTGTCTCGCGTTGCGTCGACGGCGATTTGCCTCCGAAGGCGATCACCGGTGCGCGACGTGCGGCGTCGAGCAGCTTATCGTCCACCGACGGGGCCGCCTCGGTGACGACCGGCGTCGGCAGTTTGACTTCGGTCGGCGTGACGACCGGTTCGGCTCTTTCCTTCGCCGGCTCGAAGTCCGATGTCTGGCGGATGACGACGCGCTCGGGCTGTGCGCCGTCACCATCCTTGTTTTCTCCGCGCATCGACCAGAGGGCGAAGGTGACGAAGACGATGATCGCAAGCGCGACCGCGCCGCGTCTGAGCACCGGATTGTTGTCGAGCCTGCGGCCGGTGGTCGTTTCGGCGCGCTCGCCCGGGATCCGGTTCGGTTCTTCCTCGGCCATTGGACCTCCCTATCCTTATTCGCCCGTCGGCGTCTTCATCACACGTTCAACGGACGGCGATGTCGTGTTGGTCTCGGGATTGATACCGACGCGGTCGTAGGCTTCGTTGAAGACGCAGAGCACGTCCCCTCCCCGGCGCAGGATGAACTTGCGGCTGATCGCATGGACGAGCACAAGGTTGCCCGAGACCGATTTCGATACGAGGCTTTCTGTGCCGTCGGAATTTTCGATGTAAATCGCCGGCATTTCCTGGTTTCCGACGAAAGCGAAGGTGGTGACCTTGCCGTTGTCATAGACTGCTTGCGGCTCGAGTGCTTGCGATCCTTCCGCCGAATAACGCCAGTTGCGCGGACCGTAGGCTTCGTGAAGGCCAAGCACCCGATCGGCCTGCGCCGACTGCGCGGCCCGAGCCCGGGCTTCCGCCTCCAGCCGCCGTCTCTCCGCTTCATCGGCCGGGTAGCGATATTTCACATAAAAGTATGTGTTCTGGCCGGCGGCGACCGAGCCGTCGCGCACGGTGAGTTCCATCTGGTAGCTGCGGGTCGACCCGTCGCGACGCGTGGTCACGACCGAGATGTTGGTGACCGGCTGGTTCTCCCGGGGTTTCAGGAAAAGAATGTTTCCGGCCGGTGCCACTTCCCAGGCGACGGAGTTGCCGAGTGCGACATGCGCGATTTCCTCGTCGGCGGCGAACTCGATCTGTACCGAGGATCTCAGCGTGCCGACGATCTTCGTGATGTTGTAGGGCTGGTAGTTGACGAAGCGGATACGATTGTCCTGGGTCGCGCCACGCGGAACCTCGAGTGCGAGGGCTGAGGATACGAGACTTCCGGCCAGCAGAAGGGAAATGAGGTAATGCGGTCTCAATTGATGGTCTCCGGATCGGCGCGATAGTCACTGACGACGAACCCCAAAGGATTGACCAGTCGGTCGGTGGCCGACATCGGGGCATTGGCATAGGAGAAGGTGAGCGTTGCCACCCAATGGGTGGTCTTCACCTCCTCGCCGCGCGTGACTGTGCGCATGTAGCGGACCGAGACGACGTTGGCGTTGATCAGCGAAATCGACACGATATTGATGCGTGCGGTCGCGCCGCGGCCATAGACGTTCTGGGGCGAATCCGGGTTGCTGCCGCGATAGAGTGCGGCAAATCGGGTCTGCTCGGCCTGGGTCGACAGGAGTGCCACGTTGCGGAAGTTCTCTTCCGCCTCGCTCCAGACATAACCTTCGCGAGCCCGCACATATTTGGCCGCAAAATACTTGGTTACTGCCTCATCATAGGTGCCGGCGGTCGCTGTGAGTGCCGAGACGACATCAACAATGCCGGTTGAATTGTCGACCCGAACGACGAAGGGTTCGACGGTTTTGAGCGGCGTAAGTGCTGCGATCGCGAAGACGGATGCGGCGGCGAGGACGCCGGCGGCGATCGCCACAGACCAGGCGATGCGCGCAGATCGCTCGACCTGAAGGAGGCGGTCCTGATCGAAGCGGCGGGCCTTATCAAAATAGCTCTTGAGACTGTCCGTGGTCACCATGTCATTCCTTCCCGCAGTTTCGGTAGGAGCCGGCGATGTCGAACTGTTCGAAGGCGGCAGGCGCGGCCTGGTTCTGTATTTCGGCATAGGGCGTTGCAGCGGAGGTCGGCTGCCTGGTGGGGCTCTTGTCCTCCCACTGCCACATTGCGCGGTTCAGCGGGCGGCGGGCATAGCCGTCGCATTTTGGAAGCGGGTAGGAGATCGAGGCGCAGCTCGCCAAACCGGTAAGAAGAAGGAACGATAAGATTGTGCGGATCATGTGGAATTACCTTGAGGCGTTTACCGGGCGGCCGTCATTCGGCCGCGCGTTCTGTCGTGCGTCGGCTGAGCGACCGCGCGCCGCGCCCGACCGCGCCGGCGGCCCGGGAGGCGGCCCAGGCAAGCGTGCTTTCGTGCGCATCGCGTGCCGCCCCGTATCCGTAGGTGAGCGAAGCGCCGCCGGCGGCAAGCGCCGAGGCGATGCCGGGCAATTGATAAAAGACGTAAAGCGCGGCGAGGCAGATGGCGCAAAGCGCGATCGGTCGCATCAACACGTCGCTATAGCCTTCGATAGCAGTAAAGGTTGTGTCGATGCAGGTGATCAGTAACGAGCCGATCGCGACGACAAGGACCTGAAGGATGACAAAATTGGCGAGCTGGCCGATCCAAGATTCGGTGAAGCGGCGTGTTGCCTGGAACATGGCGAGCGCAATGAAGATCGGTCCGATCGCCAGTACGATGGCGAGCGCCAGCCGCGCGTAAAGCGAGACGATATAGCCGATCGCCGCGACGATGAAACTTGCGCCGATCACCATCATGCCGCCGACCCCGGTAACGATATCGACCGGCCAGGACGCGCGGGACCAGATCTCGTAGGCGCAGCGTTGGCCCTTGTCGAGCAGGCTGTCGAAGGTCGAGGCGCTTGGCGCCGTGCCGCTGTTCAGCGCCTGGGAGATTTCTTTCGGAAGCGTCTCAAAGAAGATATTGGTGACGTAGGTCTGGTACTCGCTGGCATTCCTGATCAGCATGACGATGATGGCAAGCTTGATAGCGCGGAAAGCAAATTCGAGAACGGGTTCCTGCACCGAGCCACGTAGCACCAGATAGCCGTAAAGTACGACGTAGAGCGTGAGTGCCGCCGTCAGCGGTCCGCTGACCCAGTTGGCAATATTCGACGTGCCGGAAGAAATGAAGTTTTCGAGCGGCGCCTTGAATTGCGCATCGACGAAGCTGAAGACCTGGTACATGCATCAGCCTCCAAGCGATTGGCGCATCCGCTCCAGACGCAGCTTGCCGTCGGCGCTTTCGGCATTTTGGCAATTGGGCGTGCTGCCGCGTTCACCGGGATTGTTGCGGCATTCGCCGAGGACCTTCGCCAGAAGGGGCTCGTCGGCGAGAAGTTCATCGACGGTGTGGACCTTTTGTGTTTCACCGGAGCATGAAGCGAGCACGCCCAGCATAATGAGTGGGAGAACGCGCTTCATGGCAGGGCCGCTCCCATGGTGTCCATGCGCTGTCGCCAATCCTCCGCTTTGCGCTGGTCGTTGACCTCACCTTGCGCGCTCTGGATCATCTGGAGCCCCTGCATACGAAGAACGTCGGTCTGCAAGTACGCCGACTCCGCCTGCAAGCGCGCCTGCAGGTCGGCAATGTCCTTGGCATCGGCTGCATTGGAGATCTTCTCGCGAAGCTGGTCGATGCCGTCGATGCGCTTGGTCGCGGCATCATAGATTTGTTCGCCGAGGCTCATCTGCCCGGCGTTCTGATTTTGTACGCGGCTCAGTTCCTGGGCATAAAAATCTTCAGCGTCGGTCCGGTATGTGGAGTTACTGTCGAGGAATTTCGTGGCCGAACTGTCGAAGACGCCGGTGCCTTGGCCGTTAAACAGGCTCTCGACTGTCTTGAAGTCAGGGGGCAACGCCCTTCTGATCGCGGGGTCGTTCAATAGGCTCGCGACATCGGCCATGTCGGTGATCTTGTTGAGCGAGCCATAGAGTTGCTGGGCTTGCTCGATCTGCTGATTGAGCGCATCGAGCTGGGATTTCAGCTGGGCGATGCTTTCGATCTGTTTGGCGATCGCCGTCTGGTCGATCACCGGTATGCCTTGGGCCGAGAGGTGATTGACCGGGAGGATCAAAGCCAGAATCGTGGCAATCGCGGCGGTTTGGCGCATAACCATCAGAGCAGTCTCCTTCTTTGCTGGAATACGGCGAGCCATTCGCCGTGGTCGTCGCCAAGCTCTGCCCGGACGGCGTCGGCAAGCTCCACGTTGGCGGTTCGCCCCGACAGGATCGCAAGTTCGTCGTCAAAGCCATTGAGGTTCAGCTCTGCAACCACGCTGTTATGGCCCTGCTTGACGATGAAGCGCCGGCTTTCGACAGAGAGTTCGCGTGCGACCAGTTCGAATTCCCGTCCGGTCAGCTTGAAACCGTCGACATAGTCGCCTTGGTCGCCGCGCGGATTGGGTAGGAAAATCTGTGTCGGGCACTGCTCAATGATCGTATGCGCGATCGGCGAGGCGATCGCATCGCGCGGACTTTGAGTGGCAAACAGCATCAGTCCGTTCTGCTTGCGGATGGTTTTGAGCTTGTTCTGGGCGAGTTCGCGAAAACCCTCGTCCTTTAGCGCCTTCCAGAACTCGTCGATGACGATGATGATGCGGCGACCGTCTATCAGTTGCTCGATGCGGTAGAAGAGATAGGCCATAAGAGGCGTGCGGATCTCCTCGTTGTCGAGGAAATCGGTCATGTCGTAGCCGATGAACTTCGCGCCAATGCCAATGTCGTCGAGCTCATTGTCGAACACCCAGCCGAGCGGCCCTCCCCTCTCCCAGCGCCTGAGCCGCGACGCGATACCTTCGGGATCGGTATTGTTGAGAAATGTCCGAAGCGCGCCGATCGAGCGGCGCTCAACGGGAAGGTCGGCGAGACCATCCACGGCCGAGGCGATGTCGCGCAGTTCTGAGACGGTCAGTTCCCGCGTCGAGGACCCGGCAAGCTTGCCCACCCATTGCGCAAGGAACACCTTGTTGGCCGCGTTAAGGTCGAGCGCCTTCAAAGGCGCGCAGCCGGTAGGAACACCGTTCCTGAGCGGCAGGTAATTGCCGCCGGCGGCGCGAACAAAAAGATCGGCGCCACGATCCTTGTCAAAAAACACCATATGCGGCTCGTGCTTTTCGAGTTGCGAGAGCATGAAATTCAGAAGCACGGTCTTGCCGGCGCCCGATGGGCCGCAGACGAAGGTGTTGCCGAGATCGCCATGATGGAAGTTGAAGTAAAACGGCGAGCCAGACGCGGTCTTCAGCATGGCGACGGCAGAACCCCATTCATTGCCGTCCTTCTGTCCCGTCGGGTAGGAGTGATAGGGCGAGAGAGCTGCGAAGTTCTTCGAGGTAATGGCGCCGGAGCGCGCCCGAAAGCGAGTATTGCCCGGCAGCTGCGCCCACCAGGCCGCCTCCAGTCCGAGATCCTCACGGGCGACCACCGCGCCGCCATTGGTCAGGTGGGCGCGGGCCTTGGCCATATTGTCGGTCAGCTCCCTGACCGAGGGCGCGAAGACCGACAGCGTCAGATGGTGCTCGCCAAGAACGAAGCGGTTCGATTCCAGATCGTCCATCGCTTCGCTGAGCTCGCCGATTTGCGAGGCGGCCTTGTCGCCGGCGCTGACCATCTGGTTTTGCTTACGCCCCATGATCGTGCGCGCGTCGGCTTTCGAGGCAAAGGCGAAGGACTGCGTCAAGATGAGCTCGAAGGGCGCGGTCAGGATGCCGTCGAGCATGCCGGAACGCGTCGAAGCGGGATATTCCTTGAAGCCGAACATGCCGGCATAGCGGCTCATCGCCTCGTGGCGGATCTCGGCGGTTTCGCGACCGAAGATCACGCGGTCGGAGTAGATCGCCGATGATATCTGGCCCTCGGTCAGCGGGACAGGTTCGCGTCGTCCGCCGACAAGCTGGTGCAGCACTTCGCTCGGTTCGGAAAACACGATGCCGTCTTTCTCATAGAGGCCAAGGGATCGCGGCTCAAAGCGCTTGAGGCCGGCGATCACATCCGTCACCTTGTCGCGAAGGTGTTTGAGCGCGGTCTCGTCCACCTCCCCGCCCCTGCGGCGGGCGCTGCGCAATCGCTTGACGAAGCTTGCGGCTTTTTCAGCCGGATCGCGATCGGGATGCCAGATCAGGCTGACATAGAGGTCATTGCGAAACAGATCCTCCCGGACCATGCGCTCGCGGTATTTCGCGTTGAGCTCCGCGGAAAACGGATTTGTGAATTCACCATCGGGATAGGCGTTGTCGCGCCGGCGGATGACATGCGTCCAGAGCACCAGCCGCTCGTCGGCAATGTTGCGGTAAAGCGTATTGAGATCGCGGTGCAGCCCGTTGAGATCGAGAATGTCGGCCGTTTCGAAGGACACACCCTCGAGCACCAGCATCACCATCATCGCTCTCGAGGAGAGCGCGATGGTCGTCTCGTCCACATGGCGGACATAGGGAATGAAGGTTTCCGGCGCGAGTTCGCGGGCGCGAAGCGTCACAAGATTAGGCAAGGCTCAGGTCCCTCTCGTCATAGCGTCTGCGAAGTCTCAACGGAGAGAGGCTTGCGCCGCCCCAATAGGCGGCATTGCGCGAGCGGCCGCGGGTTTCGAGCCAGGCGACAAGCAGCCGGAACATGTTGTGGTCGTGTTTGACCAGCGCCCGGAATATGAAATGAAAGACGACGCCGACCAGCGCATAGGCGATCGATCCCGCGGTGATGTAGAGGATGGTCGTCAGCATGATGTTGAACCCCATCGCCTCCATGGTCACGCCGGCAATCATGGCCGGCCGGGTGCAGGCTAAAAACAGCGTGTCTTCTTCCAATGTCGGGGCGCTCGCCACAGATCAGCTTCCAACGATTGTGTTGACGAGTTCGGTGGCACCAAAAATGCCGCCGATACCGATGATCCAGAAGCCGGCCCGCCTCAGATCCATGTAGCCGAACATCCAGGCGATGCAGATGATGATCACGGCGATGACGGCGAGCAGCTTGGCAATATTGCCGGTGAGCATGTCGACAATGTTCTGGAGCACGCTCTCGATGCCGGCCGATTGCGCGAAGGCCGGCTCGACTAGCAACGCGACGAGGGCTGCGGCCATCAGGGTCGACGCGACGAAGGGGCGAAGAGTGTGTCTGGAAATCATTCGGCTGGCTCCGGTCGGGGATTTTGAAAGACGAGAACCGAAGACTGCCGCCGGGTGCTGAACACATCCCACGGCATTGCTTCGGCGGTTCGAGACGATTGTACGAATTGTTGCTGCGCGTCCTCGACGTCGCGCTGATTGTCGAGATCCGCTGGTTCGGGTGCACTCGAAACGGTCAGTGAGGCCAGCTCCGGCAACAGGCGCCCGGCTTCCTCGCGCACCCGCGCATCATATCCGGCCATGGCGTCAGTCGAGGGATCGCCGCGGCCATAATAGGACTGCAGCATCACTGACTCAGCCCTTGCCGGTTCAGCCCCGGCGCCGGCGGCAAGCCGGTAGTAGCCGTCGAGCAGAGCGCCTGTGGCCTTGAGGTTGAGGCAAGGGTCGAAGGCGTCCGACACGGAGAGGCCGAGCTTCTGGAGTTCCGCGGCCGAGATGCCGCCAAGCCCGAGCTGAATCGGCTGGTGCTCAGCAATCAGGGACGTCGCAAGTTCGATCGCCTCGGCTTTCGACCTCGGCTGCGCGGGCAGCGGGTCACCGTTCCTGAGGCGGATATGGTAGGGCTGAAACCGGCTCTCGAGGCTGACGACGCCTGCGAGCGTTTCAACCTGCACGACCGGCGCGCAGGTCTGGGCCAGGTCGACGAATGCGCCCATGGTCAGTACCAGACCCGATGGGTGCCGGAGCCGTCGATGGTGACATCGACATAATGCGGCTGCGATCGAATATTCGGGCGCGTGATGGAATAGGCCATGCACCTGGAATGACCGTTCACGCGCTCCCATCGCGGAAAGACAACCGAGCCGCCAGAGCTTCCGTCACGATCCGAATCGAAACTGCATAGCGTCCGGCTCACTTCGGTGAGCGACGTCGAGATGCAGGTCGCTTCCTGGCCGCGCGGCTCATAGCGGCCGACGAGCTTGTAGCCGTCGTCGCAGTAATAGGGTTCATAGCCGGGCTTTGAGCTGTGGAAGCCGACGCCGCTGCAGGTCGGGAAGGAATGGCCCCGGGCGAGATGCCGCCAAAGCTTTTCGACCGGCGGGCGGCACTCGGCGAATTCCGTGGGGCCGCCCGGATTGGAAAGGCATAAAATTACCTGGCATCCCCAATCGTCGGCCCGCGCATGACTAGCGGAAGCAAGATAGAGTGATACTATGCAGCAAATGGGGAACAGCAAATTGAGCACAGGATTTTTCATGCACAGGCCCTTCCAGGACGACAGGCCACGATCGCCGAAAAAGCGAATCGTGCCCGATGCAGCGAAAATTATAATGACGCGTTTAAACCACTAAGAAGAACATGACAAGGGCAATCAAGACACATTGGCACAATGCCTTGTTCAACGGACTCGTCCTGCAGGAGATCCTGGATCATCCGCTGGAGGATGAAACGCCGACCGCACGACTCAAGGAGATCGGCATGATGTCGGTACTGTACTCGATGAGCCAGGCCCATCAGCCGCTGACATTGACCAATATTTCCGAGCTTTTGCAGCTGACACGCAGCGGCGCGAAGGAAACCGTCAATCTTCTCGTCAAAAGGGGGCTTCTGACGGAGACGATCATTAAAAACTCGATGGGGCGCGGCATTGCGCGGCAGTTCGAGATATCGAAGACACTCTTCGAGAAGCTTGGCGCACCCGATGGTGATTGAGCATGGCAACGTACTGGCGCGTTAGCGCTAATATCTAGCTCACAAGCGGTCCTCTTCGAGCCTAGCCTCGGACCACCCGGGCCGCTCTTTGCCGGCAACGCCTGTCCTTCCCGGAGAACCTGTCACAGGATGGCGCAAATTATTCACTAAACGAACGAGAAGCCCTTGAAAACCGCGCTTGCCCATACCGAACTGATCGCCGTGCTGACCGCCGTCACCAACGAGGCGCCGCGCGTCATGACCGTTCGCAAGGGAGAAGCACTTCCCTCCGGACCGCTCGAGGTGGAGCACCGCAGTCTGCAGTCGGGCTTGCGCGAATGGGTGGGCGAGCAAACCGGGCACCCTGTCGGCTATCTCGAACAGCTCTACACCTTCGCCGACCGCGACCGTGCGCCGGGCGACAATGCAAGGCGGACAATCTCGATCAGTTATCTCGGCCTGGTGCGCGAACAGGCGCCACCTGGCGCCGGCGCACCCGGCTGGCACGGGTGGTACGAGTATTTCCCCTGGGAGGACCGCCGCGCCGGACGGCCGGATCAGCTGACGGAGATCATAGACGGCTTCGAGAACTGGATCGCATCCGACCGATCCAGGCGAGACCACCGCCGCAAGCGGATGGAGTTCACCTTCGGCCTTGGGGAGGCGGCGTGGAACGAGGAACTTGCTCTGCAGCGCTACGAACTGATGTTTGAGGCCGGTCTCGTCGGGGAAGCCGGTGCCATGCCATCGGCGGGAAGCGGCCGTGCGATGTTTGCGGATCATCGCCGGATCCTGGCAACGGCGATCGCGCGGCTGCGCGCCAAGATCAAATACCGCCCCGTGGTGTTTGAACTCATGCCGCAAAATTTTACCCTCTCGCAGCTCCAGCGCACGGTTGAGGCGCTGGCCGGGCTTACCTTGCACAAGCCTAATTTCCGGCGCCTGATCGACCAGCAGGAACTGATCGAGGAGACCGGCGAGATGTCGAGCGAAACCGGCGGACGTCCGGCAAAGCTCTTCCGCTATCGTCGCGCCATCCTCGACGAACACGCGCTTTCCGTTTCCAGGCTGCCGCTGTCGCGCAGTTGACATATTCTCGGATCGAGAATATCCATTCGCTCTCGATATACTCAAACTGAGTAAAAGGGGCGTATGAACACGACCGTTTCGATTTCAGGGCTCTACGAACGTGTGAGCCGCGTCATGCCGAAGGCCGAATGGCTTTCACACGAGGCGGATGTCGCGGCGATCCTGGAGCTGAAGCGGACGCGCAATGCGGTGATCCTGGCACACAACTACCAGACGCCGGAGATTTTTCATGGCGTCGCCGATATCGTCGGCGACAGTCTGGCGCTGGCGCACAAGGCGGCCGAGGTCGACGCCGATGTCATCGTGCTCGCCGGCGTCCACTTCATGGCCGAGACGGCGAAACTGCTGAACCCGGAGAAGACGGTGCTGATCCCCGACATGGGCGCCGGCTGTTCACTGGCGGATTCCATCACGCCGGAGGGCGTCGCGCTGCTCAGGGCCGCCCATCCCGGCGTGCCGATCATCACCTATGTCAACACCTCGGCCGCCGTGAAGGCCGCCTCCGACATCTGCTGCACCTCGGGCAATGCCAAGCGCGTCGTTGAATCGCTCGGCGTTCCGAAAGTGCTGATGATCCCGGACGAATATCTCGCTCGCAACGTTGCGCGCGAGACGAATGTCGAGATCCTCGCCTGGCATGGCCATTGCGAAGTGCATGAACTCTTCACGGCAAAAGATGTCCGCGATCTGCGTGAGGCCCATCCGGGCGTCACGGTTCTGGTCCACCCCGAATGCCCGCCGGAGGTGGTCGACGAGGCGGACTTCTCCGGCTCGACCGCCGTCATGTCCGACTTCGTGGCACAGAAGAAGCCCGCGCGCGTCGTGCTGCTCACAGAATGCTCGATGAGCGACAACGTGGCCGTCGATCACCCCTCCGTCGAGTTCATCCGGCCGTGCAATCTCTGCCCGCACATGAAGCGCATCACGCTCGGCAATATCCGCACGGCGCTTGAGGAAAACCGCTACGAGGTGACCGTCGACCCCGCCATCGCCGACGCTGCCCGCCGAGCTGTCGAACGGATGCTTGCGGTATGACACGGGGCCTCCTTCACCACCTGAGCGGGCGCGTCGTCATCGTGGGAAGCGGGCTCGCTGGCCTTGCCGCCGCCTTGACGCTTGCACCCGAACCCGTCGTCCTTGTGACGCGGGCAGGCCTGGGCGCCGAGAGCTCAAGCGGCTGGGCCCAGGGCGGAATTGCAGCCGGCATTGGCGAAGGCGACAGCACGGCGCTCCACGTTGCCGATACACTCGCCGCCGGCGACGGACTTTGCGACCCGGACGCGGTCGCTGCCATTCTGGGCGACGCGAAGACGGCGATCGCCGCGCTCGAACGCTTCGGCGTTCGCTTCGACCGCGGGCCGGATGGCGCCTTCGCCTTCGGCCTCGAAGCAGCGCATTCGCGGCGGCGCATCCTTCACGTCGAAGGCGATGGCTCGGGTGCCGCGATCATGCGAGCGCTCGTCGAAAGGGTTCGCAAGACACCGTCGATCGAAGTGCTCGAACGGCTGGAGGCCCGCCGCCTCCTCGTGTCGAACAATCGGCTGCGCGGACTTGCCTGCGCCGGCCCGGCAGGTACTCTCATCCTGCCGACCAACCGCGTCATCCTGGCAACCGGTGGTCTCGGCGGCCTCTACGCCGCCACGACCAATCCCTCCGGCAATCACGGCCAGGGCATCATGCTTGCGGCGCGGGCCGGCGCCATCCTGTCCGACATGGAATTCGTGCAGTTTCACCCGACCGCACTCGACAGCCCGCGACGTCCGCTCGCGCTGGTGAGCGAAGCCGTGCGTGGCGAGGGCGCGATCCTCCTGAACGAGCGGCGCGAGCGATTTCTCTCGGCGACGCCCGGCGCAGAGCTTGCGCCGCGCGACGTCGTCGCGCGTGCCATCGGCGCGGAGATTGCGCGCGGTGGACGCGTCTTCGTCGATGCGCGCAAGGCGCTCGGAGAGCGGTTTGCTGCACGGTTTCCCCTGATCGCCGCACTCTGCCAGGAGGCAGGCATCGACCCAGCCCACGATCTGATCCCGGTTCGCCCGGCCGTGCATTACCACATGGGCGGTGTCGCGACCGACCTCAAGGGGCGCAGCTCCGTCGAGGGCCTTTGGGTCGCCGGCGAGGCGGCCTGCACAGGACTTCACGGCGCCAACCGGCTGGCGAGCAATTCCCTGCTTGAAGCCACGGTCATGGGTATGCGCGCAGCAAACGATATCGCCGGTATTTCTGCTGGCCCGATCGCCACCGCGAGCGTTCACAATATGCCGCCAGAAGCAGAGCTTTCCGCCGTGCGCGAGATTGCTACGCGCGACCTTTCGGTGGTTCGCGACGCGGCCGGTCTAGAGCGTTTCAGGTTTTGACGGAAGCATATCCGGCGTTGGCGAAGTAGTTGCTGCATTCGTCGGGCTGGAGTGAGGGGACAAGGCTGCCGAGGTATTGCCATGTCTCCTCGACGGTTCGCTTCTGAGCCGCCCGCATCCAGTGTTTGATTTTGGCGAAGGCCTGCTCGATCGGATTGAGATCGGGCGAGTATGGCGGCAGATACCAGAGCCTTGCGCCGGCGGCTCGGATCATCTGCCGGATGGCCGCCGACTTGTGCGAGCCGAGATTGTCCATGATGACGATGTCGCCTGGTTCGAGCACGGGCACGAGCTGCTGTTCGACATAGGCGCGGAAACACCGACCATTGATCGGTCCGTCGAAGACGCAAGGCGCTGCCAACCGGTCGTGGCGCAAAGCGCCGACAAAGGTCAGCGTGCGCCAGTGGCCGTGCGGGGCAAAGCCGCGCAGGCGCCTGCCGCGTGGCCCCCAGCCATAGAGCGGCGCCATGTTGGTCTTGATCCAGGTTTCGTCAATGAACACCAGCCGTCTCGGATCGAGTCCGGCCTGCCAGGAGCGCCAGCGTTGCCGCCGGCGGGCAATATCGGCACGGGCCTGCTCAAGGGCGAACAGGGTTTTTTTTAAACCGCAGCCCCTCGCGGCGCAGGAACCGCCAGACCGTATCGTGCGACACCTTCACCCCACGTGCCGCCAGCTCTTCCTTAAGCCTATGCAGCGACAAATGCGGCGTCTGGTTGATCCGCTCCGCGATGAACGCACGGTGCGGCTCCAGCACATGCTTGCGGTGACCGCCCATCTTGCCGGGCACCACGGACCCGCTCGAACGGTAGCGCTGAGACCACTTCACCGCCGACGATACGGCAATGCCGAAACGAGCCGCCACCGATCGGCAGCTTTCGCCCGCTGAAATGGCGCCAACAACTCGTTCACGAAGATCATTGGATAGAGGTCGCGTCATCCGATGCTGGCCTCCTCTCCAGCCAGCATCTTGAATCACAAAACGGACTAAAACGGAATCCCCCTCCGATTCCGTCAAAACCGGAACCGCTCTAGAACGAGCCATCGGGGCGCTTCTGCCGCTTGTGCAGAGTGGCGGCCCTTCAGCTGATCCCGCTCTTGTGGCCTTGGCTGTCGCGATCTTCGGTCGGCTCCGTGAGGAATCGCGCGGTGCCCATGCGCGCAGCGACTTCCGTCAGACAAATCCCGAACCGGTCCGCCGTCAGATGACCTTCGACCAGGTCATTGAGGCGTCGCGGCATTTCGCCACCCGACCGCTTGCCCGCACAGCCTGAGGAACCAAGACATCATGAACCTCGCTCCCCTTCCCCGGCTTGTCTTCGAGCCTGCCGTTCGCACGGCGCTTGCCGAGGATCTCGGCCTTGCCGGCGACATCACATCGGCGGCCGTCATTCCGTCCGACCATCGGTCGCGCTTCGCACTGGCGGCGCGCAAACCGGGCGTGATTGCCGGCCTTGACGTCGCGGAGCTTGCCTTTGCGCTCGTCGATCCCGCCATCAGCCTGACCCGAAACGTTGAGGACGGCGCAAAGGTTGGCGCCGGCGATGTGATCGCTCTCGTCGAGGGGCCCTCGCGCGGGCTGCTGACCGGAGAACGCACTGCACTGAACTTCCTCGGCCACCTATCCGGCATCGCCACCGTGACGGCCGGGATCGTCGAGGCCATTGCCGGGACGACGGCGTCCGTCGTCTGCACCCGCAAGACGACGCCGGGGCTGAGAGCCCTGGAGAAATACGCCGTACGCGCCGGTGGCGGCATGAACCACCGCTTCGCGCTCAACGACGCGGTGCTGATCAAGGACAATCACATTGCCGTTGCAGGCAGCATCAGTGAAGCGATCCGCCGCGCCAAGGCCGGTGTCGGGCACATGGTGAAGATCGAGGTCGAGGTGGACACGCTGGATCAATTGCGCGAGGCCATGGACGTGGGCGTCGACGCCGTCCTGCTCGACAACATGACGCCGGAGCTGCTGCGGGACGCGGTTTCCTTCGTCGCCGGCCGTGCCATCACCGAAGCGTCCGGCGGCATTACGCCGGCAACCGCCGCGAAGATCGCGGCGAGCGGCGTTGATCTGCTGTCGGTTGGTAGGCTGACGCACAGTGCACCATGCCTGGACATCGGGCTCGACTGGAGCTAGCGCCTGTTGGGCAAGAAGACGATGGAGAGCGAAATCCTCAAGGAAGCCCTCGAAATCGCCGGAGGCCCAAAAAAACGGATGTTGCGCTCGATCTCTCTTCCGAGGGGAATTTTGGAATGAACGCCGTCTGAGAAACTCTAGGTGTCGCCCGGTCGAATATCGCTGCGCGTGCCGCAAACCCCCTTTCAGAGCCAGAGGACGCCTACCACTCCCGGATCGGGAACTGGTGGAGGATATCAAGGCCATCATCGCCGACATGCCCACCTACGGCTATCGGCGTGTCCATGCCATCCTGCGCCGCAATGCCCGGAAAGACGGGCGTTCGTGTCCCAATGCCAAGCGCGTTTACCGGGTCATGAAGCTGCACAATCTGCTGCTGGCGCGCCACACCGGAGCGGCCGATGATCGCCTCCACGACGGTCAGGTCGCTGTCGAACGTTCGAACATCAGATGGTGCTCCGACGGCTTCGAGATCGGCTGCGACAACAAGGAGAAGGTCCGGGTCGCCTTCGCTCTCGACTGCTGCGACCGAAAGGCAATCGCCCATGTCGCCACCACCGAGGGCATCAAGAGCCAGGACGTGCAGGATCTCGTGATCACCGCAGTGGAGAACCGCTTCGGCCGCATCAACATGCTGTCCGAGCCCATCGAATGGCTCACCGACAACGGCTCCTGCTTCATCGCCAGGGACACCGCGTCCTTGCTCCGCGACATCGGCATGGAACCGTGCACGACGCCGGTGCGCAGCCAGCAATCGAACGGCATGGCCGAGGCATTCGTGAAAACCTTCAAGCGCGATTACGTCGCGGTGAACCCCACCCCGGATGCCGAAACCGTCATGGCGCAACTGCCGTTCTGGTTCGAGCATTACAATAATCTTCACCCGCACAGCGCCTTAGGGTATCAATCTCCACGCGAGTTCATCAGCTCGAAATCTCAAACCTGAGCATGTCCGGTCTTTTGGGGGCAACTCCAGCTTAGCCCAACACGTTTTTAAATGACCGTCGCTGTGGCGCGCTCCGCAACGTCGAATACCGCGCCAAGCTAAAAACGCTCTGCAATATGTTGGAAGAGGTGCTCGGAATAATTCGACCGTCAGTATAAACCGCAAACTCAATTCTATCGATCCGCTTGCCTACCTGACCGCCACGCTCACCGCCATCGTCAACGGCCACAAGCAGAGCCGGATCGATGAGTTGCTACCTTGGCGGTTCGCTTCGCACTACCGTTGAGATCGTGCACTGGCGGGTAGGAAATTTGGGGCAGCGGATCACGTGTGCCGCCATATCTTGATCGCGGAAATCATCAGTATCAAAGCAAGAGCAGGCATCATCACGACACTCGGGACGATGCCGAGGAGTTGTCCTCCGATAAACGCGCCAAGGATCGATCCGAGGGCCATGACGAGCAGGAAAATACGGTTGCTTTTGATGACGGCAAAGTTCTGGTCACGACTGTAGCGGGTAAACCCGACGATCATCGTCGGCAGGCTGACCGCCAGGGAGAGGCTGCCCGCGAGTTTGATGTCTGCGCCGAAGAGAAGGATGAGGGCCGGAATCAGAAGCTCGCCGCCTGCGACCCCGAGCAGGGATGCCACGATCCCGATCACGAGGCCCGCGACCACGCCCGCAACAATCTGCGTCGCCCCCGCAACAAGGGCCGCCCCGGCGGAGATGTCGTAACCAAACCCGAGCACGCCCGCAATGATGAATAGCAAGATGGCAATCACCTTGTAGAGCGTCTCGGACCTTAGCCGCGTCGCCCAGCCCGCGCCGAGCCAGGCACCCGGGAGACTTCCGGCCAGGAGATTGACGATGATCGGCCAATGCCCCGCGATCTGATCGAAAGGAACAGTCGCCGCCCGAGATGGCAGGGCGAACGCTACGACGACTAGGCTCATGGCCTTGTTGAGGATCACCGCTTCCAATGCGGCAAATCCGAACGGACCGAGTAGAAGGGGCAGACGGAATTCCGCACCGCCAAGTCCAATCAGGCCACCGAGGGCGCCGATAGCAGCCCCGCCGACGAACGCGGCTGACCGATTGCTGGAACGGTCCTTAAAGGCGGGATCGGCCATGGCGTTATGTTCTCCAAGGTATTGCGAGCCATGGCTTATTACCCCCTCTATCGGCATTCACCTGATGGAGATGTATCCAGGTGGGAGCGAAACGCCGGTTACGACTTAGCTTTCCTCTGAAGCGAAGCAGCTTTTGAAATCTATGCAATCTCGGCAAGTGGGCGCGAGACACAGCGACAAGCCTTCAGCCTTGCAGAGCTTACGGTAAAGATACCTCTTCCATCTCATGTTATCGGTGTTGCCAGCTGCCAGGGTGGGAAAATGGGTCGCAAGCAAGCGGCTGAGCTCGGACCGGTCATAAAGGCCAAGATCCTGCCAGAGATGGTCATGGCGCAAGGCGCGCCGGGCAACGATCTTGGCGAAGCGGGCGCTCGCGGGGTCGCCCGGCCGGGCATGCGAAAGCAACATACCTCGCACAAGTTCTTCCTCCACGCCAGGCTCGGCATCGCTTATCCCTTCCAAGGAGAAGGCGTCGATAAGGCCAACGGGAAAACTGTGAGTGAGGATATCCTGCAACTCGGCTCGCGAAAGGCCGGTCGCCTCCGTCGCCGTCGCCTGGCCAACGTCGATCTCCTCGAGCGCACGCGAAAGGACACAGGCAGTCACATACTGGTCGAAATCCATCTCCGCGTCCATCCGCAGCCATTGCCTAGCCATGCCTGGTCGTGAGTGTCGTCTCCGGCCGGATTGATAAGAAATTCGCACTCCGCGGGAGAGCCCCGTTTCCCACAGAATGCGGATCTGAGGTCGATCTAACATGTGCATTCTTCCTACCGTTACGCCGCCCGGAGTCATACCGATGGCAGTCCTGCGTCTCGACGAGGGCGCTGCAAGAGTCGTGCCGGCAGCCTTCCAGTGTAAATTCAAAGGCTTAGAGAGGGTGTGGAGGGACACCCGTCCAACGCAAGGTGTCGTGGAGACGACAAATACGACAGCTCCTCCACCGAACCATCATCTCGCCGGGCATCGTCGGGATAGATGACACGCAGCGCGTGCTGCCTTGCGTCAAACGCAGGGTGACAGGGCCAGCGCTATGTCGACGACATTGGCACAAGCCAAGGAAGTTGCCACAACGAATGCCTGCAGACGTCTCCTGAATCGGCCGAACCCGATGTTTGGCATGAAATCACAAGCTTGAAATACCCGCCTATCCATGACGCGGATTTATTCCATTAAAATAATGGATTTTGCCAATTCGATGGGATGTTGCATTACAACGGCCACTCGAACAAACGGACGGTGCGATCTGCACAGCGGGGCCACATGTCCATGTCCTTTTTCGGAACGGTCCGTGGAGACTTAAACCGAGGTGACCACCATGCTCACCTTGAACCGGAGGCAGCCGGTGATGCGGAGCAAGATGGATGTCGACGACACTGTCAAAAAGGCTGCGCCAAGCCCAAACTACGATCTAGGCGTCCTGAAGCTAATGACCGGAATCGTTAACCATAGCTTTGGTGCGCCACCGACCGGCCTCTTCAAGAGTTTTCTGTCGGTCGCAATCAAGAGAATATCGATAGAGCGTGCTTGCTCAAGCGACTCTTGTGCCTTGACCTCCCTGCCGCCTCAAGGCCGCAGCCGCAGGACGATTGAGCCGCTTCGGGCCAATGCGGAGAACGATTGGCGCGAAGACCGAGCCACCCCTGAACGGCCTGCGTCTGCCGCACCTGGCCGGAAGCGCGAGCGGCGCCCGTTCCGCTCCGACACCAGCAGGACGCTGCAGGTCACGGGCTGTAGCGATCAGTCGTGAGATCGCCGCTCACAGCCGCGAAGCACGGCCATATTGAAAACCGAACCTGGCATCGATGGATCTGAACCTGTTGGTGGCGCTCGACGCATTGATGGAGCACCGTAACGTCACGCGTGCCGCCCAGCACATCGGACAGAGCCAACCGAAGATGAGCCGGGCGTTGTCAAAGCTGCGCGCCGCGTTCAATGATGATCCTTTGGTTCGCTCCTCGACCGGCCTGGTCCCCTCGCCGCGGGGCGAGCGCTTCGCCCGTGTGCTGGGACCGGTGTTGGACGCGATCCGTGAAATCGTGGCAAGTCAGAGCTTGGCCCGAGAGGAATGGCGTTCGAAGGCGGTATTGGCGATGCCTGATCACCAAGCGCTACTCCTGCTGCCGCGCCTCCTGCCGCAGTTGCGCGAGCGCGCCCCTCAACTCGATATCGTCACCGATCCGTTTCTCGCTGGCGCGCTGCGCCGACTTGAGCGGGGCGAAATGGATCTTGCGGTCGGGCAGATTGGCACGTCTCCCCCCCCCCGGTTATCTGCGGCGCAGCCTTTACACCGACCCTTTCGTCTGCCTGCTGCGTTACGACCACCCGGTGCTGGTTTCCAGCGTGCTGACCGCCGCGGTGGTGATTGTACTGCACCGCGTCGCGACACGGATCGCCGACATTCTGTCGCTTGCGATTGTCGATCCGCCCATGGAGCTGAAGCCCTTCGAGGTCGCGCTGATTTGGGACGAGCGTTGCCGTCGCGACCCCGAACATGCCTGGCTGCGTCGTGAAATCGCCGCGGCTGCGGGAACACAACACGCACAAGAACAACCGCGGAGGTAATCACCGACAGTCGAAACAGCTTCAGCAATCGAGGCAAGAAGTGAATGAGCAGCAAACCTCAGCTGGCCGCCGCGTGGCTTGCTACAGAGGCGGAACAGCAGGGCCTTGTTTCCGTGGCCCCCGTATCCTGCTCGCGGAAGAACATCCGCCAAAGTGTTCCTCAAATGGAGCGGCTGGGATCAATGCTCCACGTCAAAGGGAAATGCGTGCACCGATGGTTCAGAAGGATTTCTGAAATTTCCTAGGGAGATAGCCGGTATGAGTTTGCGTGATGAAGAGTCCTCGGCGGTCACTGACACGGGCGCCCTCATGATCAGGATAAAGGAGTGATGCGAAGTGGTGAATACAGGTCGGGCCCAAACTGGCGCACACAATTCTCACGAAATTACACGCCGGCAATTGGCACTCAGGGAGGTGTCGCCGCACGAGAGACTGGATGTCTGGAGCAAAGAGGGACAGGGTGATTGCGAGGGTCGAAAAGAGGCGGTGAGACGCATATACGCCTGGATGGAGACTGGCGATGTAAATGCGGAGCTGAATCTATCATCCCTCCGCCTGACCAGCCTGCCCGATGCGCTCCCGGTCGGACTTCGATGGCTCAACGCCGGGCGAAACCGGCTGGCCCGCCTAAGCGACGCACTTCCGGCTGGACTCCAGAGGCTCAACGTCGAAGGCAATCGGCTGAACTGCCTCCCGAACATACTTCCGGCCGCACTTGAGACGCTTGAGGCGAGCTTTAACCAGCTAGTCTGCTTGCCCTACAAACTTCCCCCGGGGCTCCAGACGCTCCAAGCCAGCTACAACCGGTTAAACAGTTTGCCCGGGGCACTGCCGGTTGGGCTCCAGACCCTCGGGGCCGCGTACAACCAGCTAACCAGTCTGCCCGACAACCTCCCTGCAGGGCTCCAAGCGCTCAATGTGGTCGGCAACCAGTTGACCAAGCTGCCCGCTAGCCTTCCTCCCGAACTCCGAGATTTCATCGCCAAATACAACCGGCTGAGCACCCTGCCCGACGGCCTTCCCCCCGGACTCCAAGTGCTCATCGTCGACGGCAATCAACTGGCCTGCCTGCCCAATACCTTACCGGCCGGACTAAAAATACTCGAGGCGAGCTACAACCAGCTGACCAGCCTACCAGACAACCTTTCCCCAGGGGTCCAGTCGCTCATCGCGAGCGACAACAGGTTAACCAGACTGCCCGGAACCCTTCCGCGCGCGATCGAGGTACTGGATGTGAGCGGCAATCAGCTGACCAGCTTGCCCGACACACTACCGGACGGGCTTAAGACGCTCGGCGTCGGCAGCAACCGGCTGGCCAAGTTGCCCGCCAACCTCCCGGCCGGGCTCAGGACGCTTGGTGCCGGGGACAACCGTCTGACCTGCCTACCCGATCAACTCCCCGCCGGGCTCAAGACGCTCATCGCGAGCAACAACCGGCTGAAGCACCTGCCTGACACTATCCCGACCGTGCTCAAGACGCTCAACGCCAGGCACAATCAGGTGACTAAGCTACCCGAGAACCTGCTGACGCAACTGGGCTTCGATTGCACGGTTTATCTCGAGGGTAACCCGCTCTTCGAGCAGGAGGGGACGAACCTGGCCGAAGCGATCAGTGTCCCGGGCTATTCCGGTCCGCTGGTATTCGTCTCGATCGCCACCGGACTGCAGAAAGATAAGGCGCAGCCGCTGCCCGAACCGATCGCGAATTGGCTTGGCGACAACTCCGACTAGCCCGAAATTCTCGGCCGCTGCGGGTGGAGAAGCTCATGGACCGCGGCATTCGCGGTACGGAATCGCATGTCCAGGGTACGCTTCGCAGGGGCAAGGATCGAAGCGACTCCGTCGTCGACCGGGATCTGATCCATTACGAATTCCGCGATCGCCGGCACGAGCACCTCAGTTGCTCCTGCGCCAACCGGAGCCTGATGGCGGCGCTTTTTGAGAGCCGCCACTCGCATCTCGTGAAGGAGGGAAGAATGAGAATGGTGCGCGCGACGCTCGAGATATATCTCGGATGATCACCTGCGCGTCTTCGTGCTGGAGTTCCGGAGACGCAACCGGTGGGATTTTCCGACGGATAATCTGGCAGCGCGACGATGCTTTTCGAAAGGTTACATATCGGAGACGTGGCGCGCCCGCTCCTGTCCGACGGTCCCGCGCACCGGCTGGAGCGGTTCGAACGCTTGTTGGCCGATTTCCATCTTCTGACCGACTACGCCTGGCGGCGCGGGCCGGACGATCCCATCACCTATTCCGGGAGCCAACACTGCGTAAACCCGTTCGCGAATTTTGAAGCCGCCTGGCGCGCCCGCAAACGCCACTCAGAGGTGCAACAAGATGCAGTATCGATCGATCGATCGCTGACATGAATGCCCTAGGCGGCCGATGAAATCGTGGGCCTACGGAATCCCAATTTTCTATTCGTCCAGCCCAAGCCTCTTGCGCAGCTCTGCATTTTCCGCGCGCAACTTTTCTGCCAAGAGCTTGCGGAGCCTCTGATTCTCATTTTCGAGTCGAACGAGGTCTGCCAACTCATCGTCAGTGGTGAGGGACTCCCGTTTATCATCGAGCTTTGCGGCCCTTTTCCACTGATAATAGGTTTGCTCCGATATGCCGGCGCTCTTGATGGCGTCCTTGAGTTTGCTTTTACCTTCGGCGACTTGCGTCTCGATCAGTTTGAGCTTCTCAGCTTTTTCTTGTTCGCCATACTTCCTCGGCTTCGTGACCGACACCCCTGCAGCGCTCGCTTCGGGTTTAGCTTCAACGGCGGCCGCCTTCCGCGGCCGCGGTGACCTCTGCTTCTTAGCCGTTGATGGTTTCACTTCGGCAGGCGTCTCAACGTCCGCAGCAGCCGTTTCGGTTTTATTTTGGTCAGCCATCGGTAAATCCCCTCGTTAGCCACAATCTGTTTTCTGCCGAGTGAACCACAGAGTCAACGGACGCGTCAAACGCCTTCTTTTCGCATAATTAATCTCGGCTCAGCATCAACACGAAGCGGTCGGGCGACGCACATGAAGGGACGATAGAGCCGATTTCAATGATCTCGTCGCTGCGATGGTTGAGGCGCAGCGAGGGGTTCGGGGAATGAGACGCCACTTCAAGGAAAGCGCGCAACGGCTGCGCATTGGATAGCTGTTCCAATTCACGGATGCGGGGCGGGGTTTCGAGTGCTGCCACGCGAGCATCCACGTTGATGACAGCAGAAGAGTTCAGTTCACCAGTACTTTCGCTACTTCCATAGCCGCGCGCGTGGGTTCCGTCGCAGGACTTGACCATGACGGACCGCTCGCTCCCATCCGAGTGCGAGCAGAACCGCCTTTGAAGCGTGCAACGACTGTAACGATCCGGTCAGCTGTCGGATACAACTATCGATGACCGAGTTTGCGATGCGCGGATGCTATCGCGACCATTTTTCACAACATCACACTTGCGGAATTTGCCGGCAAGCATGAAAGCGCCGCCGATCCCGACGTGGATGTCAGTACACGTGCCGCAGGGGAGTGAGGCCGACCATCTGGACCGTCACTCCAGCTTAACTGGTGAGTGTCTGCCGGAGTTGTGCCAGCAACCGAGTCGTCTCCCCCGCGCCATCGGGCAGCGCAGCGATTTCAAGCACCGTGGCAATTCTGCTTGCCTCCGCCACGTCGATCGGAGTCGCATTAACCTGCGCGAGGTCAAGCGCGGTAGCTGCCCGATCAATCAGTGCCACTAGGATCTCAATGTCCGACCGAAATCGTCCGATCCGCTCATCCCGCAACCGGCCGCTCGAGGAGCCATCGCCGTGCCGCAATTCCGCAGCAAGATTCCGGCGTTTCTCGCCGAGGATAGTCGAAGCATGAACAATGCTGCCTAGCGACTGCGAAAGCGGCAGTGCGTCGCTGTTGAGAGCGAGCACCGAGTCGGCCGGCACATGAACCTGGTCGAGGCTGTATAGTGCGGGCTCACCGCTATGGACGAGACGGGCTTCGGAGCTGCCGCGCTGCACGAGCAATAGACTCAACACTTCGGCTTCGCTCAAGGCAAGCACCGCTGACTTTGAAGCCGACACCGTCGATGACGTAGCGCTGACTCGCTCTGTGAACTCCGACCGCAGCCGACGACAGCCTTTCACCCGATACTACACGCAGGTAGATGCTCCGTCGCTGCTCCTCGCTCCCGGCGTTACGGACCAATTCGAGAGCGCGGAAATGACTGGCGAGCGCACGGGCGGCAGCGGGGTGCGCCTCAGCAATCGGTGAGACTACGTGTGCGATCAGCCCGTTAGAAACGTCAGCGCCGTCGAAATCGTTCGGTATGGGAATGGCAAGCAGGCCGGACTGCTCCAACGCTTCGGCCGGAAGCCCAACTGGAGCATCGGCGCCGAGCGCGACAATCTCGGCAGCGGCCGCCAAGACATCTTCGTCGGACGCTACTCGAAGCGGCACTGGCCTGAGACTGCCATGACGATTTGTAAAGGAGCCCATCTCTCACATATCCTTCACTATTACCGGCCAAGCCGGACGCGCGCATCCCTTTTGACCGATGGTGTCATCGCACAAGGGCCAGAAGCGCTCTGAGGGTGAAACCTAGGAAACTGGTGGGAGAAGACAGAACCGGATACATTCCCAGAACACTCTTCGTCGCTCTTTTGGGGCGGATCAGCGTTTTCCCCGCCTGTCGATAGCTGAACTGTATGCGCAACCCGAATACTCGGGTCTGAACTTGCCCACGTCAGAAATCAAAAGACTGAAGGAAAAGTTCACAATAGCGAGGGCATTCGGCTACATATGCGGCATAAACTATGCAGAATGTGATTAGGCTGAACCAGGCACTCGGCGCAAAATGCCGGCCGTCGCGGTAAACCAGCAAACTACGGTTAATGGGTCCAATGCCGCCCCCAACTTCGAAGGAAATGCTGCTGCTAAGTAACTGAAGGATCTGCGTACCGATGCCGATGAGCCTTTCACCAGACGTGCCCGGGACGCAGGTATCGGGTGCACTGTCTTCCGTCAGCGCCCGCCTGGCAAAGACCCTCCCGAACGGCCGAGACGCAATTGCCGTCCCAGCCATGGCTGGAAGACGGCAAGTCGCGCCGAGATCGCTTCGCCCGCTATGCCGACGGAAGCGAGGTCATCATCCGCCTCGCTGCCATCGGTAATGCCGGAATTCGGTGCGGCAGGTCACGATTGTGGATCGCAATCCCCAAGGCGGTCGAAAAGCAGCGCCCCGCGGTTCCGATCAAGAAATCGGTGACAGTGGACCTCATCATCCTGCCTAGAGGACGGCGGGAAGTTCAATCTCTGACACGGCACCTGATGGCTAAGTACACTCATACGCCGGAGCAGAATCGGGAGAAATGGAAGCTTCCAGCTGATTATCCGATGACAGCTCCAAATTATGCCCGACAGCGCTCCAAAATCCCCCAGGCGGCCGGCTTAGGCAAGAAAGCAGTGTTAGCGCCCGCAAAAGCCCCTCCTCGTGTTCTCGAGAAGACAGGCCTGAAGCTCTCGGCCCGAGAACAAGCCGTCGCAAGTGAACACAACGCCGGGAACTGAGAAAGCCAAATGATGTCCTGCCGAGACTTGACTGAAGAAGACGCCATTAACGAGGCGCCGCGACTTCGGACGCATACTGCGTTCTTGAGGATTATCACGGCAGTGAGAGCCTAGAGTATCTCCTCTGGTTCGGGCTCTTCCTCGGGCGTGTTAATCGTGAGCACGTAGGCAGGGGCTTGAGCCCTGCGGCCGACCACAAGGCGGGCAGTCTTGGGCACGGTCGTTACCATCTGCGTCATGCGCGGGCAGACTGGTCTCGCCGAATCAATAGTGCGAACGAGATCAGGAATGCCCTCCAGAGAACCGATGAGAAATGTGACTGGACAGGATGTTCGCCGCACCTTTGCTGATGTGGTGGAAAGACGGAGCCTTTGCCGCCACGGGCGGCTCAGCATGACTCGCTCTCGATTGGAAGAATTCGGCCGTGACTTACAACGCGCAGAAGAGATCGTCGTCGACGCGACGGGTAACGCAGTGGCAGCGGTGCGTCTATTGTCGCCTTCGTCGAACAGGTGTCGTGAGTTGAAGCAATTGCGAACCGAATCTGTCGTAATTGTCGGATGCGCAACAGGGGATTGTTTTACAAGCCCTTATTTCAATCCCAAGTGAATAGATCGAGAACACTAGCGATACTCAAATTCCGATGGCATTACCGGTATCGGCATGAGTTTTGAACCTGGTTATCGAAGGGCGGCGGGAACTGTCGACTGGGATAGAGATGGCGGGGGCAATGATGGCTAACGGCGAAAAATGCACGCTTGATGCGAGCGCGGGCCCGCAAGCGATCGGGAAGGGCATGGCGCGTGCGATCCGGGCACGCCATCGGGCCGACGGGAGACGACAGTCATTCGGCATGGCGCCGCAGACGGCCATACCGACGAAGTATTGTGAGGCCCACCTGCCTTGGTACACTATCTATCCAACGGTATCGCAGTTTTCCCCGGCGGTCGGAGCCAACACGTGGGGGAATGGCTGAGGGACATTCCAGCTGAGGATGCTGTATCGCTCTATCTCCACATCCCATTCTGCCGGTCGATGTGTTGGTATTGCGGCTTTCCTGTCAGCATCACTCGTCGGGATGCATCGGTCCTCAACTATTTGGCAGTGCTGCGTGAGGAGATACGTTTGGTCTCGGAGCACACGCCGCAGGGATTGCCCGTGAGCGACCTACATTTCGGCGGCGGAACGCCAACCCTCATGCCGCCGGCGGAGTTCCTGGCTCTAATGGAAATCCTGCGCAGCTACTTCGCGTTTAAGAAGGCGGCTACGGTCGCTGTCGAGATCGACCCGCGCACGTTCACAACGGAGATGGCCGAAGCCTTAGAAGCAGCCGGCGTAAACCGGGCGAGCCTTGGCGTGCAGACCTTCGATCCCATTGTCCAACAAGCGATCAACCGGGTCCAGAGTGAGACGCAGGTGGCGGCTGCCGCCGAAACCCTGCGTCGGCATGGAGTACTCCGCATCAATTTCGACCTCATGTGTGGTCTTCCGCATCAAACGGTGCAGTCTTGTGTCCAGAGCGCCGCGACAGCAGTCGCGATACGCCCCGACCGGCTTGCCGTCTTCAGCTACGCGCACGTTCCATCTTATAGAAAAAATCAGCGCTTGATCGAGGAGACGGCACTGCTAGTACTACAGTTGTAAATGAAGGCAAATCATGATTCTCTTCAAGGGGTTTCTTGAAGGGGATTTGGCATGTCTGTTTCGGAATGGTCGGGTTCGGGGATTTCCTGGGAAGGGGAACTGTCGGCGCTGAAGGCGCGTCTCGGCATGGTGTTCCGCCGTTCCGAGGCGCGGGAGGGCTGCGGGGCATTTATCGACGGGCTCTTGTCGGGGATTGAGCGCAAAACCGGCTGGCTTCTTGCCGAGCAAGCCGGCTTTGGGCGCCCGTGGCGGATCCAGGCACTGCTGGGGCGGTCGCAATGGGATGCGGACCGGTTGCGCGACATCGTTTGCGATTACGCCATTGAGGCGCTCGGCGATCGATCGGGCGTGCTGGTGGTGGACGAAACCGGTTTTTTGAAGAAGGGCACCCATTCGGTGGGGGTGGCGCGGCAGTATTCGGGCACCGCCGGCCGCATCGAGAACTGCCAGATCGGCGTGTTCGTCGCCTATGCCAGCCGCTTTGGCCAGACACTGATCGACCGACGGCTCTACCTGCCGGAAGCCTGGGCGAAAGACCAGGCGCGGCGCAAGGCGGCCGGTATTCCCCAGGAGACGGAATTCTTGACCAAGCCGGCGATGGCGCGCGCCATGTTGGCTGAAGCGCTTGATCGTGGTGTGCCATGCGCCTGGGTTCTGGCTGATGCGGTCTATGGCGGCGATTACCAGACGCGCCGGATGCTCGAGGAGCGTCGGCAGCCTTATGTGCTTGCGGTGCGCTCCAACCATACCTTACGGATGCTGACCGATCAGGGGCTGCTGCAGACGGATCCGAAAGAGATGGCCGGGGAACTGCCCGCTGCGGCCTGGGCCGCCTGTCCGGCCGGTGAAGGCGCCAAGGGATTGCGTCTCTATCACTGGGCACGCATAGCTCTGCCTTATGCCGTTGAGGAAGGCTATGCCCGCTATGTCCTCATCCGCAAAAGCCGCACGGATCCGCACGCCCTCAGCTATTATCTGGTCTTTGCGCCCGCCGAGGCCACGCTTGCGGAACTGGCCGGGGCGGCAGGTTTGCGCTGGACAATCGAGGAATGCTTCCAGCGCGCCAAGGATGATCTCGGCCTTGACCATTGCGAAGCCCGCTCCTGGCACGGCTGGCATCGCCACATGACGCTCGTCATGGCGGCCGCCGCCTTCCTCGCCAAGCTCGGCGCCGATCTACGCCGCGCGACCTGCGGCAAACCGAACGAAACGAGTCCAAATCCGCCAATCGCTGCCTGACGCGTAAGCTCAGACTCATTCCCACCGTTGCCGAAATCCGCACCCTCATCGCTCGGCTGATCATGCGAAAGCCCGCAAAACGGGCTTTCATTCTCGCCTGGTCTCTCTGGCGACGAACCCATCAGGCGCAGGCCATGCTCGCCCATTACAGAAAACGAGATCATTTACAACTGTAGTACTAGGGTTCAGACTCAATCATAGCCAGAACGCGACGAGGGTGGCCAAGGCGACTGCGGAGAGGAAGTTTCTGGCAAGCTTGTCGTAACGCGTTGCGACGCGTCGGAAGTCTTTCAGCCGGCAGAAGGCGTTCTCGATGAGGTGGCGGCTCTTGTAGCGTTGGCGTCGTATCGGATCGGCCTTGTGCGATTTGAACGGCCAGGTATCACGGGGACGATTGCGGACTGGCGCAGTCGCTTTCGCAGACTGTTGGCGTCATATCCCTTGTCCGCAAGGAGATATCGCGCACCCTTCAGACCAGCCAGCAAGTGTGGCGCGACCGGGCTGTCTGCCGCATTGCCACCGGTCAGCATGAATGCAAAAGGGCGACCGATCACGTCGGTGAGGACGTGGATTTTGGTGGTTTGCCCGCCGCGCGAAGGTCCGATAGCCTGATTTTTCGCCCCCCTTTGCCGCCATGGGCCGAGCGGTGCGCCTTGACGTAGGTGCTGTCGATGGAGGTGCTTTTGGTGACCGCGCCAGACGTCGCGAGCGCCTCGACCAATTCAGTCCAGAACCGTTTGCGAGACCAACGGTTGAAACGGTTGTAGACCGTGGTCGAAGGGCCATAGTCGCCCGGACAATCGCACCACCGGCAGCCGACCTTGAGAACGTGGATGATGCCGGAGATCACTCGACGATCGTCGACCCGGCGAGCCCCACCCTTGTTCATCGGCAACAGGGGCTCAATGACCGCCCATTGCTCGTCCGACAGCCAAAACAAGCGACCCATTCAAGCCTCCAATCCATTGATTGGGAATCTTGAATCTGATTTGCCGCAGCAAATCAACATGATCAATGGGTTTCGACCCTAGTACTACAGTTGTAAATGATCTCGTTTTCTGTAATGGGCGAGCATGGCCTGCGCCTGATGGGTTCGTCGCCAGAGAGACCAGGCGAGAATGAAAGCCCGTTTTGCGGGCTTTCGCATGATCAGCCGAGCGATGAGGGTGCGGATTTCGGCAACGGTGGGAATGAGTCTGAGCTTACGCGTCAGGCAGCGATTGGCGGATTTGGACTCGTTTCGTTCGGTTTGCCGCAGGTCGCGCGGCGTAGATCGGCGCCGAGCTTGGCGAGGAAGGCGGCGGCCGCCATGACGAGCGTCATGTGGCGATGCCAGCCGTGCCAGGAGCGGGCTTCGCAATGGTCAAGGCCGAGATCATCCTTGGCGCGCTGGAAGCATTCCTCGATCGTCCAGCGCAATCCTGCCGCGCCGGCCAGTTCCGCAAGCGTCGCCTCGGCGGGCGCAAAGACCAGATAATAGCTGAGGGCGTGCGGATCCGTGCGGCTTTTGCGGATGAGGACATAGCGGGCATAGCCTTCCTCAACGGCATAGGGCAGAGCTATGCGTGCCCAGTCATAGAGACGCAATCCCTTGGCGCCTTCACCGGCTGGACAGGCGGCCCAGGCCTCGGCGGGCAGTTCCCCGGCCATCTCTTTCGGATCCGTCTGCAGCAGCCCCTGATCGGTCAGCATCCGTAAGGTATGGTTGGAGCGCACCGCAAGCACATAAGGCTGCCGACGCTCCTCGAGCATCCGGCGCGTCTGGTAATCGCCGCCATAGACCGCATCAGCCAGAACCCAGGCGCATGGCACACCACGATCAAGCGCTTCAGCCAACATGGCGCGTGCCATCGCCGGCTTGGTCAAGAATTCCGTCTCCTGGGGAATGCCGGCCGCCTTGCGCCGCGCCTGGTCTTTCGCCCAGGCTTCCGGCAGGTAGAGCCGTCGGTCGATCAGTGTCTGGCCAAAGCGGCTGGCATAGGCGACGAACACGCCGATCTGGCAGTTCTCGATGCGGCCGGCGGTGCCCGAATACTGCCGCGCCACCCCCACCGAATGGGTGCCCTTCTTCAAAAAACCGGTTTCGTCCACCACCAGCACGCCCGATCGATCGCCGAGCGCCTCAATGGCGTAATCGCAAACGATGTCGCGCAACCGGTCCGCATCCCATTGCGACCGCCCCAGCAGTGCCTGGATCCGCCACGGGCGCCCAAAGCCGGCTTGCTCGGCAAGAAGCCAGCCGGTTTTGCGCTCAATCCCCGACAAGAGCCCGTCGATAAATGCCCCGCAGCCCTCCCGCGCCTCGGAACGGCGGAACACCATGCCGAGACGCGCCTTCAGCGCCGAAAGTTCCCCTTCCCAGGAAATCCCCGAACCCGACCATTCCGAAACAGACATGCCACATCCCCTTCAAGAAAGCCCTTGAAGAGAATCATGATTTGCCGTCAGTTACAACTGTAGTACTAGACATGGCTGCCCGCGCTGAACAGGCCGTGGCCGATACGCTGGTCTCCGCCGGCTATCGCCAAATCGGGCTGGACCATTTCTATGGGACAACGAAAAATGGCACGTTTCGTGGCTGTATCCCACTGCGCATGCAGTCGCTGCGCTGGCACAAGGCAAGCATCAGGGCGGGACGAGCGCGCGCTGGCGGCGCTGCTGCAGGCGCAGCGCGACGACGGCGGCTGGGGCGCCGGTCGCGCGTCCACATTCGAGGAAACCGCCTATGCGCTGCTCGCGTTGCACGTGTTGGACGGGAGCGAAGAGCCGACAGAGCGCCGGCGCATTGCGCAGGCGGTGGCGCGTGCACTGGAGTGGATGCACGCCCGCCATGCGGCGCATGCATTGCCGCAGATGCCGCTCTGGATCGGCAAGGAATTGTATTGCCCCACACTGGTCGTGCGCGTGGCCGAACTCGCCGGGTTGTGGCTGGCGCTTCGCTGGGGGCGACGCGTTTTGGCCGAGGGAGCAGGAGCGGCGCCATGATCCAGACCGAACGCGCGCTGCAGCAGGTGCTGGAGTGGGGGCATTCCCTGATCGGGTTCGCCGACGAGCATGCCGTGGAAGCGGTCAGGGGCGGCCAGTACATCCTGCAGCGCATCCACCCGAGCCTGCGCGACACCAGCACCCGCACCGCCCGCGATCCGCAGGACGAAACGCTGATCGTGGCGTTCTATCGCGAACTGGCGCTGCTGTTCTGGCTCGACGATTGCAACGATCTTGGCCTGATCGCGCCGGAGCAGCTCGCCGCGGTGGAGCAGGCGCTGGGGCAGGGCGTGCCGTGCGCGCTCCCCGAATTCGAGGGCTGCGCTGTGCTGCGCGCTTCGCTGGCCGCGCTCGCCTACGATCGTCGCGACTATGCTCAGCTTCTCGACGATACCCGGTGCTACTGCGCGGCGCTGCGCGCCGGACACGCGCAGGCGGCAGGGGCGGAACGCTGGTCCTACGCCGAGTATCTGCACAACGGCATCGATTCGATCGCCTACGCGAACGTATTCTGTTGCCTGTCGTTGCTGTGGGGGCTGGACATGGCAACCTTGCGCGCGCGTCCGGCCTTTCGCCAGGTCCTGCAGCTCATCTCCGCGATAGGGCGCCTGCAGAACGATCTGCATGGCCGCGACAAGGACAGGTCGGCCGGCGAGGCCGACAACGCGGCGATCCTGCTGCTGCAGCGCTATCCGGCTATGCCTGTGGTGGAGTTCCTCAACGAGGAGCTGGCCGGCCATGCGCGCATGCTGCACCGGGTGATGGCGGAAGAACGATTTCCCGCGCCGTGGGGACCGTTGATCGAGGCCATGGCCGCCATGAGCGCGCAGTACTACGAGGCCTCGACCAGCCGCTACTGCAACGACGCTGCGGGGGGAGGCCAGCGTGCGCCGGCCTGAACGCGCGGGAGGCGGCGGCGTGCGCACGCTGCCGTCGGTCCAATCCGACGCTACGGCGCCCGATCCCGACCTGTGACTAGCTGCCGGGGCAAGACCGTGCGCGCGCCGCTGCTGATCAGTTCCATTACCGGCGGCATGCCACGCGCCGAGGCCATCAACCGGCATCTGAGCGAGGCAGCGTAAGCCTGTGCGTCGGTTCGCAGCGCGTGACGCTGCAATCCCGTAACTTCCGGACGCTGACGCGCGCTGCGCCGAGGGGTATCGCGGCTTCGGAGACGTCACCGTTATCTCGCACTAAGCCGAAGTCCTCAAGCGGCGGCCTCAAGCGATACCGAAGGCGACAGCCCACATTATTCGGTTCACATCGCCATAAGACTCAGCCATGCAGCAGATCGCACCTTGATCCGCTCCATCTTTAACCGTGACGAGGAACTGCTTACCATGGCTTGCGGCTCCAGCCGCGTTAATTTTCCCGTCCGGGAAAAGTTTTTTCCAGCCATCTGGGACACTGTTTTCCGACCGGCATACTGGCCAAGTAAGAATGAGTGGCCGGAAGTTGGCCTCCGAGACCAGCCCGAGCCGCTCACCGCGCGATTACGTTACGTTCCCATTTGATCGAGGTCGTTGGCGGAGACCCAAAGTTGAAAGTGGTGTAGACGCTGGCGATTGAACGAGTGGAGGTTTACGTTTCGAATCTGATTGCCGAGGTCGGAACCATCAATAAAGCAATCCATATGGAACAACTCCCCCAAACGCCGGGCAAGCCTCTCACTTAAAATAGCGGAAAGGCAGATTGTGGTGGTGCAACACAAGCAGAAAAGTTTCCGTCGGCGGCACACTACGTGGTCGCTTGGAGCGGACCCTCTAACGCCGGCACAGCCCGACACCGTCAAGTTGATGATGCAGCGTGCGCCGAAACTCTCAGGCCTCGGCCGGTTCGTCCGCGCGTGCCTGATTGCATGTGCAGGTTATGGTCAGGACCGACGCTAGCCGCCATGAAGCGCGGGATTGCAGGGCATGGCACTTCAAACGGGCGATCTGCATAGTTCAGGATGGCCCGTCGGTACTGGACCAGGCCCAAGAGATCCTCAGGCGGACTCACTCTTGGCGGGCGCCGACGCTGCTCCCGTCGACTGCGGGCGAACTGTTTGAAGCAAACTTATCGCTTCCAACCGATAGACATTCGGACAATAATTCTCCCAGCTAACAGCTTTACCGGCTGCCTCGTGGAGAAGATCACGTTCGCACCTCACCTTGACTTGACAATAGTCACAAACGTGGGCCAGCACGCAAAAGTCGGCTGGCATCAAGGCTTTGACTCGGGTGGGATCGAGCTGAAGCGCCTCGATCCGCATGAGCAAAAGATCGGGGTCTCTCGGCTCACTCTCGGCCGGACGTGGATCGCCTTCGAGCGCGGTGGCTTGCGGTGCCGTCTTCGCCGGATCGCCGGGCGAAACAGCAGGTTTCAGCGCCCGACCAAAAGCTGCTTCGAACGCTGACCTCCAATGCGGTGGGTGTGTCATGGCGTGCCTCCTTGCGCCAACTCTTAGCTACGCTCTCTGAACGCGCATTGATCTGGCGCAATTTCCTGCCACCTTTTCGTCAACCGATTTCCTACCGGCGGCCACGCGCGATGGAGACCGGTCGAAAAACCGCGCTGGGCAGGCAACCTGGCCGAGCTGCTGTGCGGGTCGGCATGAGGTCGGACGCCGATCTCGCCACAATGAACGCTTGATGCCGGCCAAGTAGGTCTCTGTCGGGGATGCGACAAAGCAAACAGAATCGTTGATGGCGTTGTCACGTTGTTGGTGCCTTAACGGTTGATGGCTAATCGATCGCTATGAACACGCCGACCCTCAGCTACAAGAACCACCGCTTTCCCCCGCAGATCATCGCCTGTGCGATTTGGCAGTATTTCCGGTTTCCTTTGAGCCTGCGGCTGGTGGAGGAAATGCTTCTGGGGCGTGGTATCGTCGTGTCTTACGAAACGATCCGTCGGATGGGCCGCAAGTTCGGTGCGGCATACGCAAAGCGATTGCGCCGAAAGATGCCGTCCCGACAGGATATGTGGCACTTGGATTAGGTCGTGATTTCCATTGGCGGCCGGAAGCATTGCTTTGGCGTGCCGTCGATCAGGACGGCTATGTTCTCGACGAGATCGTCCAAGGCCGCCGCGATTCAAGGCGGCCAAGCGGCTGCTGGTCAGGCTGTTGAAGAAGCAGGGCCTGGCGCCGAAGCGCATCGTCACCGACAAACTGCGGTCGTAAGTAAGCGTCCGGTGAAGCAGCCTTTGAGATTTCTCCCATTGCACTGAAGTTACGTCGCTAATTCCGTAGTTAGCGACGTAGCCAAGGGTGAAGGTATGGGGCGGGTTGAGATTCTGACGGGCGTCGAGCGCCGGCGTGTCTGGACGGACGAAGATAAGCTGCGGATTCTGGAAGAGGTTGAGACGAGTGGTTCTGGCGTCGCCGAGATTGCCCGCCGGCACGATATTCTCCCGCAGCAGATTTACACCTGGCGCAAGAAGCTGGCTCGGGACAACAAGCCACCGGGTGGATCAGGCGTGACGTTGTTGCCGGTGGCTCTGATCGGGCCCGATGCGGAAAGCGAAACGGAACGAGCTGCGGCAGCACAGAAGATCGCAGCGAAACGGTCGGCAAAGCCGTCGCGCATTGAGATCGGCTGCAAAGGTGGCCGCGTCCTAAAGGTCGATGCCTCGATTGCGCCGGAAACGCTGAAGGCCCTGATCCGGTCGGTGGAAGGTGAGCGCGACGAACATCCCACCTTTCCTTTTGTGATTGAGACCGCGAGATAGGCTCCTTCATCGACAGGAGCGGAACGGAATGGTTGGAGATCACGCTGATGCCATGCTTGAAGTCATGGATGAAGCCATGGATGAAGCCAGGCATGAGGGAAGGTATCGTCGGATCGAGGTGATCACCGGTCGGCGCCAGCGGCGGAATTGGACTGACGAGGAGAAGGCGCGGATCCTTGCGGAAAGCGCAGAGCCCGACGTGAACATCTCGGCGATTGCCCGGCGCTGGGGCGTCAACCGCGGTCTGCTGAACGTCTGGCGTCGCGAAGCCGGACTGACCTCTCAACGATCCGCGAAAGCCTGCGCGCAGCAGGCGATGTTCGTGCCGGTGACGGTGGTTGGCGATAGAACTTCTCCCGAGAGCTCGCCGTCGGATGTGGCCCACTCCGCCGCGGGTCGAATTGAGATCGAGATTGCTGGCGCGCGCATGACCGTGATCGGCTCGGTGGCGCCCGAATTGGCGCAGGCGATGGTGGCGGCGTTGCGAGGACGCCGGTGATCGGACTTTCGCCGAATGGCGTGAAGATCATGGTGGCGACGCAACCGGTCGACTTCCGGCGCGGCATGAATGGGCTTGTAGCCTTGGTGGCGTCAGCGCTTGCGGCCGATCCCTATTGTGGCGACGTGTTCGTGTTCCGCGCCAAGCGTCTCGATCGACTTCGCTGCATTTATTGGGACGGATCAGGCATGATCCTGGCGACGAAATAAGATAGACCGAAGCAAAGCCGCTCCTTTCCCAGGACAACATTGTCATCGTAGCACTGCAACCAAAAGCAAGTCGACGTCTTCGACAAGGCATAAGCCCATCACCGGACGCTTACGGTCGTAAAGCGCTGCCAAACGGAATGTGATGCCCTCCGTCGAACATCGATCACACAAGGGTCTCAACAATCGTGCAGAGAATTCTCATCTGCCCCTGCGAAAACGAGAACGGATGATGCAGGGCTTCCGATCCGCTGGCGGCCTACAACGATTTATCTCCGTGTTTTCAGCAGTCAGAAATCTCTTCGTACCGCCACATCAGAAACGCTCAGCCCTGGCCACCCACATTCCCGCATCCGCGCAATGGCGCAGTAGGCTGTGACCGTCGCAGCTATCTGAATTCAACGCGAAAACACTTCGCCCGCCCTCAGGGGTACAACGTGACAACACCTGACAATCTGTTCGGCTGTGAAATGGCTGCACTTAATTTTCTGACCCTCTCGATGGGCCAGAGCTTACTTCAGCGACCAAAGGCATCGCTAGGCTCTGCCAAACTCGTCGACGAGACGGACGATGTCGTCCTCGCCCAAGTAAGAGCCAGTCTGTATCTCAATTATTTCCAACATGATCTTGCCCGGGTTCCCGAGCCGATGCACCGATCCCTGCGGAATATAGATCGATTGGTTCTCGTGCAGGATCGTTACGCTGTCATCGACTGTCACTTCCGCTGACCCCTTCACGCAGACCCAGTGTTCCGAGCGGTGAAAGTGCTTCTGGAGCGAAAGCATCTTACCGGGGTGTACAAACAACCGCTTGACTTGGAAGCGATCGCCACTAAGCATCGTGGTGTAGCCTCCCCACGGCCGCAGGGACGTCGGGTGCGATTCGGTAAGATGTGCCGTATTTTCGTCGGCAGCGAGGCGCTTCACCAGATTTCCGATCTCATGAGCCTCTTCCAATCGCCCCACGAACACAGCATCTTCGCTAGCGATGACAGCCACGCCATCGAGTCCCTGTACAGCGAGGTGAGTGGTACGCGACATCACAAGTGAATTCCTAGTGTTATGGGCTGTCGCATTGCCTTTGATCACGTTACCATCCAGATCCTGCTCCTCGATTTTCCAGACAGCATCCCAACTGCCGAGATCCGACCAGGAAAAATGTGAAGGCACTACCGCGGCATTCGCGGTCTTTTCCATCAGTGCATAGTCGATGGAGATGGATGGCGCTTTGCTGAAATCCTCCAACGAGAGTCGTAGGAAGTCGGCATCGATCGTTGAGCCTTCGACAGCGGCTTGCGCCGCCGTTAGCACGTCGGGTGCATGTTGTTCGAGTTCGGCAATCATCCGGCCCACCTGGAAGAGGAACATACCAGAGTTCCAATAGTAATTGCCGCACTCCAAAAGAGCGCTCGCCTTCTCGCGACTGGGTTTCTCAACAAAGCGCTTGACGGCGTGCGCCCCATTGCCTAGGTCGATGCCACACTCGATATACCCGTAGCCCGTCGCTGGCCCACTGGGTTGAATACCGAACGTTACCAGTTTTCCATCCGATGCAGCTAAGCAAGCTGAATGAAGACAGCTGTTGTAAGCATCGTCGACGGAAATGGCGTGGTCTGACGGCAGCACGAATAAAAACGCGTCCTTACCGAACCGCTCGCCTACGATTTGAGCGGCGACGGCCACTGCGGCTGCAGTATTGCGTGGCACCGGCTCTAGGACAATACCGGAAAGCTCGGCTCCCAACTCGCGAGCCTGTTCGGCCACCAAAAAGCGGTATTCCTCATTGGTGATGACGAGTGGTGCTCCGTACATGGTGGAATCGGACACGCGCTCAAGCGTCGCTTGAAACAGCGTTTCTTCGCCCGCCAGCTTCAGAAACTGCTTTGCCGCAGTTGCGCGAGATAGTGGCCAGAGCCTTGTGCCCCTACCGCCTGCCATGATAGCTGGAATAATGTTCGGAGGCATGGAATTGCTTCTTGAGTAGTTCAGCTGTGACGCTTCATAGCGATATTGAAGGCGGGAGGCAATCAGTTGACTTTCCGCCTCGTCCCTGTCGCGTGTTAAGGTTGCGCTGAGAGCCTCCTGAACACACTGCCCACTGGAAGGAGAAAAGCCGTGGGGCCGAAATTCGGAACAAGTGGTCTGCGCGGGCTTGCGATGGAACTCGTCGGCAGCGTTGCGGCGCTTTACGCTACGGCTTTCGCGAAAATGCTTCTTGAACGGGGGCAGGCCGCCCCAGGGGCAATCGTATTGATCGGCCGCGACTTTCGCCCTTCAAGTCCTGAGATCGCCGCTACCTGCATGGGAGCACTAGCGCGGGCAGGAATGGTGCCGGTTGACTGCGGAGCACTACCTACACCAGCACTCGCATTATACGGCCTTAAACTCGGTGCCGCATCGCTCATGGTGACAGGCTCGCATATTCCGGCCGACCGAAATGGCATCAAGTTCTATGGGCCAAACGGTGAGATCAACAAGGCTGACGAGCAGGCACTCACGAGACTGGCGGAGCAGCTTGCAGCCGACGCCGACTTAATAAAAGTTGAGCATGGCTACGGCGCCGATCACTCTGCCGAAGCAACTCGCCACTTTATCGAACGTTACAAGGCCCTGCTTCCTGAAACGGGGCTTAAGGGGCTGAATGTCGGCGTCTATCAGCACAGCAGCGTTGCCCGCGACATTTTGATCACGATTTTGGAGAGCCAGGGGGCAACTATTTTGCCGATCGCCCGATCCGAGGCTTTCATCCCTATTGATACGGAAGCTGTATCGGAGGCGACAAGCGAGAAGCTCGCTGTTTGGGTGAAGAAATACGCACTTGACGCCATCGTTTCGACCGACGGAGATGGAGATCGTCCCTTTGTAGCGGACGAAACTGGTGCGCCATTGCGTGGTGACCTGCTCGGCCTTATTTCGGCAAAGTTCCTGGGCGCGAAGTTTATCGCCACGCCTGTAACGAGCAATTCCGGAATCGAGGCGGCGAGCGGCGTGGAGGTGGTGCGCACACGGGTTGGCTCGCCTTACGTCATTAGTGCGATGATTGAGGCGGTCGGGTGTGGTAAACAGCGGGTGATCGGTTTCGAGGCCAACGGCGGGGTCATGCTAGGGTCGGACTTCTCGGTTGGGGGGGCCGCGCTTTCCGCCTTGCCTACCCGCGACAGCGTACTGCCCATCCTTGCCACCCTCGGGGCAGCTGCAGAAGACAAAATTCCACTATCGGCTGTCGTCGCACAGCATCACCTTCCAGTCGCTCTGTCCAGCCGGATCGAGAATTACTCGTTCGACAGGAGCTGTGCCCTGCTAGCGCATTTGAAAGCGTGCGATACCAGTGTTGAGCATTTGTTCGGGGGCGTCGGGCGCGTGACGGCGATGGATTGCATGGACGGGGTGCGTCTGACCTTGCACGGCGGCCGGATCCTGCACATCCGTCCTTCAGGAAACGCGCCTGAACTGCGTTGCTACGTTGAGGCAGAGGACCGAGGTACCGCCGAACATCTGCTTGCTCAAGGATTGGCAGTACTTAACAGTTGGGCTGAAGTATGCGCTAAGATCGACCGGATTTAAGCGCTCGAGCGTGGGGCCGCCTCGGCATAATGAGCCAAGTGATTCGGCTTCGGGGGCGCTCGTCTGCGCCTTCAGACGCGCCAGTGCGGGGACTGTCGGCGCGTTGTTGTCCGTGGTCTCAATATGCAGCTCATGATGTGTCGTTGAACTCGGCGACTGGTGGGCCTTTGCTTGCCGGATATTATTGGCGGACGGATCGTGAAGCGCCAGCGAGGTCCTCCTTGGGACTGCATTGCATCGCTCTTATGGATGGGTGCTATCCAAACAATAAATTTTACCGATGCCACTGGCCACATTAGAAAGCGCTGAATTTGAGTGGAGGAGAGTGCATCAGGCAAATGCAAGCGACGCAAAAAAATAGTGGGCCTTCAAGAGGAAACATCAGGTTCTCACGGTGCTGCAGGGTCCGCCACCACACTGGCCGGCGCCGTGGTCGAACAATTATGGACCGAGCGCCCGCGCCAGATCCAAATCGCCCCCTTGCATTCCGAAACGGGGCCGCCGCGAATGCTTGATGATCAATTGATCGAGAATCGGTTCGTTGTCTCTCGGAGGCGTACCGGTTTTGGTGACTGTCTGTGGTCGTTGGCGGCCGCTTGGCAGTACGCACAGCGCACGGGGCGAATGCTCGCCATTGACTGGCGTGGATCGTGCTATCTCGACCAACCCTTCGCGAACGCATTTCCGGTGTTCTTCGAACCCATCAAAGACATCGCTGGCGTGTCGGTTATTTGCGACGACCAGATCAACGAATTCTCATTCCCGGGGCCATTCTTCCCAGACTGGTGGAATAAGCCGTCAATCGATTGCCTTTACCGACCAGATGAGCAGGTTTTCCGAGAACGCGATGAACTAAGCGAGCTTTTTCAGGCCGAAGGTGATGTGGGCGCTAAAACTGTGGTGTGCGACGCGTGCTTAATGTGGCGTTGCGATGAGGAGGCCGAACGGCAGATTTTTCGGAGTGTCAAGCCTCGGTCTGAGATTCAAAGCCGCATAGAGACCATCTATCAGGAGAGCTTTGCGGGACACAGTGTCATTGGTGTTCATGTTCGGCATGGCAACGGCGAAGACATTATGGACCATGCACCCTATTGGGCCGATCCGGAGCTGGCGATGCGCCAAGTGTGCACTGCCATTGATAAGGCAAAAACGTTAGGCCACCCAAAGCCTGTGCGGATATTCTTGTCTACGGATAACGCGCAGGTGGTGGCCCACTTGTCGGGCATGTTCCCCGATCTTATCACCGTCCCTAAGCGTTTCCGATCGCATCAGACTGGCCCATTGCACGTTCCAGAGCTTGGGGTTGACGGCGGAATTTCAGCTATCCTTGAGATGTATCTACTAGGGCGATGCGACACCGTAATTCGCTTCCCGCCGACGAGCGCCTTTACACGCTATGCTCGCCTTTTTGTGCCACGGGTAATTGAGTTCGATGTGAATGATCCGAGTCGGTTAATCTTGATTGGAGGAGTGTCAAAGGATTTCTGATCTTCATGGGGCCTGTTGCCTCACCGTTCGCACGTCCAGCATACTGGCTTCGAGACATTCGTCCGCTTCCAGGTGATGCAGCTCAAGCAGCTGCTCCGGGACATTCGCTCCTCGCCGTCTAAGACATCCGGGCTTAACGGGATCAGCAGCCCTCTCCTATGAAGAAGCCAGGCCGGCGCGCGCGTTCTGTGCTTTCCCCGAAGCGCGATTAGTCTCTCTAGGAACAGCGAACGCCTACGGCCCTAGGTAACCATCGGAGTTTTCAAAAGTGGCGACCAAGAAAGTAGCTTTGATATCGGGTGCAACCGGCCAGGACGGGGCTTATCTGGCCGAACTGCTGCTGGACAAAGGCTATATAGTTCATGGCATAAAACGACGTTCATCATCATTCAATAGTCAACGAATAGAGCGAATCTATCAGGATCCCCACGATCCTGAAGCGAGATTTTTTCTCCACTATGGAGACATGACAGATTCGACCAATTTGTTACGTATTGTTCAGCAAACTCAGCCGGATGAAATTTACAACCTTGCGGCGCAAAGCCATGTTCAGGTGAGTTTCGAAACGCCCGAATATACCGCGAACGCTGATGCGATCGGTACACTGCGCATGCTGGAAGCTATTCGAATTCTTGGCCTGACCAATCGGACGCGCTTTTATCAGGCCTCAACGTCCGAGTTATACGGTTTAGCTCAAGAAGTCCCGCAAAATGAGAAGACGCCGTTCTACCCGCGTTCACCTTACGCTGCCGCCAAGCTCTACGCGTACTGGACTGTCGTGAACTACAGAGAGGCGTACGGCATGCACGCTTCCAACGGTATTCTTTTCAATCACGAAAGCCCGCTTCGAGGTGAGACATTCGTGACTCGCAAGATTACCCGGGCCGCGGCAGCAATCAGTCTCGGTAAGCAGAACATGCTTTATCTCGGAAATCTCAATGCTCAACGTGATTGGGGTCATGCCCGTGAGTATGTGCGCGGCATGTGGATGATGTGCCAGCAGGACAGGCCAGATGATTATGTTCTCGCCACCGGCGTGACAACATCAGTTCGCACGTTTGTAGAATGGGCATTCGAGGAAGTCGGCAGAAAGATTGAATGGGTCGGAGAAGGCAGCGAAGAACGCGGCATCGATGCCGCCACAAGCAAGTGCATCGTGGCGGTAGATCCGCGTTATTTCCGGCCTACAGAAGTAGATTTGCTTTTAGGCGATGCCAGCAAGGCGGAGCAAGTCTTGGGTTGGAGGCACGAGACGAGTGTGAGGGAGCTTGCCCGCGAAATGGTTAGGGAAGATCTGAAGGTCATGAGGGGTTCGCCACAGGAAGAGGCATGGGGACGATGTATTCGCTAAGCGGAAAGCGAGTTTGGGTCGCAGGACATAGGGGAATGGTCGGCAGCGCTATCACCCGGTCACTTGCCTCGGAGGATTGCGAAATTATCGTAGCCGACAGGCAAAAGCTTGATCTGACGCGGCAAGAAGATGTTCAGCAATTTCTGCTAAAGGAAAAACCGCATGCGGTCGTAATGGCCGCAGCCAAGGTTGGCGGTATACTGGCAAATGACACGATGCCCGCCGACTTCATCTATCAGAACCTGGTGATGGAGGCCAACGTGATCGAAGCCTCGTTTCGAAATGGCGTTGAGAAGCTTCTATTTCTTGGATCGAGTTGCATTTATCCGAAGTACGCTTCACAACCCATCAGAGAAGAGGCGCTACTGACTGGTTCGCTTGAACCGACCAACGAGTGGTACGCAGTTGCAAAGATTGCCGGCGTTAAGTTGTGCCAGGCCTACCGCAAGCAATACCGCGCGGACTTTATCTCGGTCATGCCGACGAACCTCTATGGGCCTCGCGATAACTTCGATCTGGTCACCAGTCACGTCGTGCCCGCGTTGATACGCAAAGCACATGACGCAAAGATTAGAAATCTTGATCGGCTGCGTATATGGGGCAGCGGAACGCCTCGTCGGGAGTTCTTGTACAGTGAAGACTGCGCCGATGCAGTGGTTTTTCTTCTTAAGCATTACTCCGAAGCGGAACACATTAACATTGGTTTCGGCAGCGACATAACCATTATCGAGCTTGCTCGCCTCGTCTGCGACGTTGTTGGCTTTAAAGGGGATATAGATCTCGATACATCCAAGCCGGATGGAACACCACGAAAACTCTTGTCCAGCAAAAAACTACTCTCGATGGGGTGGCGCCCGAAAACCTCAATCGAAGTTGGACTGGCTAAATCCTACGAGTGGTTTATCCGCAATGTGGCCGATAACCCGCGGTAATCGAGCCGAATTCAATTCCTACAGTAAGTTGAAGGACCTGATCTAGAGCTGGGGCGCCAGGTTCGAGACTCCAGCCGCACGAAGTCCGGGCCGAAACCGGAAAGCTAGGGCGGAGGCGGCGCGCCGGGCAGACGGTGGCGAAGGTGTAGGCTCATTTGTAGCCGGTCCCGCGGCCGCGCGAACGGGTTCCACGTGGGGGCCAGACCCGGTCAATGTTCCCTTTGGCCGATTTGCCTCATGTTTTAGGATGAGGTCGCCTCCTCCCGGGCGACTACGCTTCGTCATCCAAAAAGAAGGAGGCACCGCATGCAAATCAGGCAGATCGGAGCCGACATCGGCAGGAACAGCTTTCACGTGATGGGGCTCGGGACTGAGGCCGACATCGTTTTTCGTCGATAGTTCACTAGGGTCCGGACTCACTGCAGCCACCAGATGACGGCTACGGCGAGAGCGACGGCCCCCATGAAGTTCTTGATGTTGCGATCGAAGCGTGTGGCGATGCGGCGCCAGTCCTTGAGGCGGCAGAACATACGCTCGATGACGTTGCGCTGTTTGTAGATGGCGCGATTATAATCGTACTGGACCTTGCGGTTGCGACGTGGCGGGATCACGGCCTCGGTGCCGCGCTCGTGAAGCCATTCGCGCAATGCCTGGCTGTCATAACCCTTGTCCGCGACGAGCTCCGCGGAGGGCGGCAGGGCATCGATGCACAGCCTGGCCACCTTGCAATCGTGGACATTGCCTGGGGTCAGGAGCAGGACGTGGGGGCGGCCTTTCGCGTCGCAGACGACATGGAGCTTGGTGTTCCGTCCGCCTTTCGTGCGGCCGATACCATGAGCCAAGGCCCCCCTTTTCCGCCGCCTGCGCAGCGGTGGACCTTGATGCAGCTACTATCGATGAACAATCGGTCCGGCGCATCCTCGGCTCCGGCAAGTGCGCTGAAAATGCCTTCCCAGATGCCGCGCTCGGACCAGCGAACAAAGCGATTGCAGAGCGTCTTCTTCGGTCCATAGACGTCGGCGCAGTCCGCCCAGCGGCCACCGCATCGCGGCGCATGGACGATTCCGCTCAACACGCGATGATCGTCCACGCGCGGCTTGCCCCGCACATCCGTTGGCAGCAGCGGTTCAATCCGTTCCCACTGCGCATCGGAAACCAAAAGAAATCAGACATCTCATCGCCCTTTCCTCGCGGCAATGAATCATGTCTCAGCGCTCAGGAAAAGCCATTTATGGGTCCTGACCCTAGATCACGGCTGATCACGTTCTTCGAACAAAATGCCCAGAACCGTTTCGACATCGCCTTCGAGGCTTATTCCGGCGCACGTTTGCTGGCATTCCAGCGGCTCCCATTGTGGCTCGGGCAATTTCGCCCAAATAAGCCGGATACGCTGAAGCAGGATCTGACGAGACTGTCGTTTCTTCTTGCAAACCGGAGGCGAACCATACACTCGAACCAATTTCGATCACTTTACCCTTGGCGAGGCCACCGGCGATTTCTGCCACTGCGGCGGGGAAATTTTTTTGCATGCCCCCCGGGGGGCCGCTTCGCCTGGCTTCGGGTGACGGGGACGCAGCGTCAGCCGCACGAACGCGAGTTCGGCCAGTTGCGCGGCCACAGTGCGCTCCTGCATGACAGCCCCGAACATCTCCTCGATCCGTCGCTTCAAGTCTTTGCGCCGCCAGCGCATTACGCCGTCGCGCTCGGGATCGGGGCCGTGTTCCACCGGCGCCGCCAACGCGGCCTTCTGCGCCGGCGTCGGCCATGGCGGGCGCCCCGGTGACCTACGGTTGGAAAGCCCGCTCAGCCCGTCCGCATTGTAGCGATGGACCCAGTCGCGCAGCGTCTGGCGATCCCAAGCCACAGGTCTCGGCCGCCGTCTTACGGTCGACGCCCTCCAAGACCACAGCAATCGCCAGCATCCGACGCGCCCCCCGGGCATCCCGCATCTTCGCTGCCGCAGCCCGAACTTGCGCCGCCGTCAGGTCCATCCGTGTGATTGCAATCCCTGCCATCCAAGCCTCCTTCAGCTCGGGTCGTTGCTTTCATTCCATGTTGGCGCAGATTTTCCACGGCAGCGCCGATCTGCTGCTCAGTCCTAGAGCCGGTTGACCTGTTTTGAACAAAGGATCGAAGCAATGCTCGCGCTGGCTTCTCCTAAGGCTTCCGCCATCTCCATCGTGAATGTGCACGGGGCAATCTCGGCGGCTATGGTACGCTTTTCCTGAATGCGAAGCTGATGCGTAGGAACTCCATCAGGGCAAGGACTTCGCTGGCCCGATTTAGGCCCCAAGATTCAACACGGTGAGCTTCGCCTCTCTCACTGCTCGCCTAATGGAAAATACCGGCCGCCACGATAAACCAATGAGCCGCCGTTGCCGATGCAAATGCCGACGACGCGGCCGAGCACAATTACATGGCTGTATCGTTCTATGGCTTCCTCAACCTTGCAGTCCACGGCCGCCACGGCATCCTTAAGGACAGGCGCGCCGCTGATGAATTGCGTCCACTCAGCACCGCGATAGCGTTCCGCGCCTTTCAGCCCGCCTCGACCGGCGAACTGGTTCGCCAGTATCTCGTGGGCGTGGCCCAGGATGTTGACGCAAAAATGCCCGAACCGCGCAACGGCAGGCCACGTCGACGAGGAACGATTGAGGGAAACGAGCATGCATGGTGGCTCGATCGAGAGGGCAGTCGCGGAAGTAACAGTTGCTCCTGCACGCTCTTCACCCTCCCCTGCGGTGATGACGCTAACCCCACCGCCCATCCTGCGCAAAGCACATTTCAGGGCGTCGGAGTTCACCGGGTCTGCGCCATTGCGGATCACTATGTCGGTGTGCACGTGCGGCTGGTCCGGCATGGCATTACTCCTTTGTTTAGGAAGCAACCTTCCTCGAGCCGTCTCACCCAACGGGTAAACGGAACAGCGTGCCCATTGATGCGATCTATGGTGATGTCGCAGGTTTATGCAGCATGCGGCGAGATGCGAGAAATCGCTTGTTTGCATGGCAACCATTGGTGCTGTGAATGCGGCAAGGCATGCATCAGGTTGGCGTAATCATAGCAGAGCTTGATCGCCCTTGACGAAGAGGTCTTCGTGAAGTCCGGATTTGTGCCAAGTTCGATGTCGCGAGGCCAGTGACAAGCCTTGCAATTGCACAAGAGCGTCGGCTACCGATCGCGCTTATGGAGCGTCGACCTTGAGCTCCGTAGAAACGTCTGGTGTGACGGCGCTAGAAAAGCCAGACTAGTCTGCGCGGGTTGGCGCAGGCGATGGATGGGGACTCCTTGGGGAGAGCGATAGCGAGGCAGTCGCACCAGTTCCGGGTGCTTCAGTCGCTCAAGATATTCAGTCTCGGACCCAGTACGCTCGGACAACTCAAGCACACGAATGCAGGCGGCTTTCATGGCAAAGTCGTTTGCCGCGGGCCTTTCCCTCGTCGCTCTTGACCACGGTGGCACACTCGCTGCCGTGATCGAGATAAGCCAGGTGCAATGGCTGGTCGCCGCGCTTGTTCCCGCGATTAAACGCGAGCCTTCGCAGAAGCTCGACGCCGAGCATCGCTGGCGGGCCTGAGGCTGGGTAGCGCCGCCGCGAGAAGGGGCTAGCGCGCCGGCAGTGCCCGCGTGCGGCGCGGCATGATTCAGCTCGCTTGGCGCTTTCTCCAGTTCCAGAAGGACGGCGCCTTGCCCGCTGGTTTGAAGAAAGCACTGCCTACGGCCGCAAAACCATTCGCAAGACAATGATCGCGGCGCTCGCCCGCAAGTTGCTGATTGCGCTCTGGCGTCTCGCCACTGCAGGCGAGGTGCCCGAGGGTGTCGACCTGCGGCCGACTTCCTGAGCGATGCGCCCGCGCCCAAAAAGCAAGAAGCGCATCATTTAGTCTCCTCCCCATTTGATTTGTTGTTTGGTGCGTTCCGGTCGGGTCGCGCTGCCGCGGCGATTTCGTGGCGGAGCCACTGATGTTCCGGGTCGCGATGGGAACGCTCGTGCCAGATCAACGCAACTTCATATGGCATCAGTTGCACGGGAGGATCGAGAACCGCGAGCGGCAGCATGGTGGCGATCTGGGTCGCGATGCGATGCGGCACGACGAGGACAAGATCGGTCGCCGCAATCACAACTGCCGCCGTCAGCACATTGGAGACCGCGATCGGATACCGGTCCCATAGCCCCAGCTTGGAAAGCCCGTCATAGACCTGACCGAAGCGGTCATTGGCGTCCGTCAAGATGGAGGCGTGACGCAACTCAGCGAAGGTACTTATGCTCCACTCTCGCTCTAGCACTGGGTGGTCGTGGCGTAGCAGACAGGTGAAGCGGTCCGCGTAAAGCTTACGCCGCAAGAAGCCCAGCGGTGCGGCACCGATCTGCCCGACGGCTAAATCGATCTCACCCTGCTCAAGCCGCCGCAGTGCACAGTCCAAGAGCGGGCTGGTGACAATGTCGAGATGAGGTGTGCACTCATGCAGACGCGGCAATAGACGCGGGAGCAAAATGAGCGCTTGGTGGTCGGGGATGGCGATAGTTGCCTTCCAGGGCATGTCTCTTGGGGTTAAGCTGCGATTCACCAGTTCGCGGATCGCGTTCAATACAGACGGCAGCATATTGCCCAAGCGTTCGGCCCGCGGCGTCGGCACCAAGCCGCGCGAGCCGCGAACCAAAAGATCGTCATTGAACATGCCACGCAGTCTTGACAACGCCCGGCTCATTGCCGGTTGACTTCGGCCGATGTGTTGGGCCGCATGCGTGATGTTCCGGTACTGCAACAGCGCCTCGAGCTCCACCAGCAGGTTCAGGTCGATCGATGTCAAGCTCGGCATCTGTCGTTGCTGTGCGGCGTCACTGTCGACGATGAACGAATGTGAGCCCTTCCAAACGGAGTGATCCATAATTTTCTCTCCTCGGACAATGATGTTCTCACCCCACACCCTTGGCCGTTTGCGGGGGATTAAGAAAACCCTTCCTCCGCCTTTCACGATCGTGAACGGCGGGTCGGTTGGAAGCCTTAGGCTAAGACGATGCGCTCAAGCGTCCGGCGCGGTATGGACATTGTGCAGGCATTCCCTAACTTGAGTTTAGCTCAACGCGCCAAAACAGCATGCCCGACATATGCCCGACTTATATTCGTTTCCTGAACTCAGTTTATTGGACACCCGGATTGCCAATTATGATCCCTTTGCAACAATGCCTCTCGGCGTGATTTCCACTTTTGCCTGCGATAGTGCAAACGCCTTTCTAGTCGAATTCCCCGAGAGTGGAAAAATCGAGTTTTCGCATGGCTGTCATCCACGCCATGGATACGTTCGTATTCAAGCTTCTTGGTCAATGTGCTCGTACTAACTAGAGGCCCTCACCTCCAACGCTCAGGACCTGTGTCGCGCCAGCGGACCTGTCCGGCCGTGTTGATAAGCCCTATGCCAGCGCTGTTTCGCTAACGCTTCTTCGCAAAGAGTTCCTCAGTCATCTCCGCAGCGCATGTTGGGATTTGCAGTTTGCATGGCAAGGAAACGCCGGAAAGCACTAGGATGTCCTTACTAGTCATTTATCGAAGAGAGATCCCATTGATGTGTCCACGACGTTGCAGCCCGGAGCCAGGCCCAACAAAGATGATGCGATTTAGCAGTGGGCGGTGGGACGCACAAATTGGTGGCTGCGTGCTCTGCCGGCGAGCTGACGCACCAAGGCGGCCATACGCTGGACCAAGGCTGCGCGACACCAAAAGCTATTCTGAATCTTGACGCGCGGGTGCCTGTTCAGCCACGCACTTCATGGCAATTGCATCGCCGCTAAAATGATCATGACGATTAGCTGCGGTCAAATTGACGCGGCCACGTTGTGGTCGATGCGCCCATTCGCGTGAAGTGTCTAAGACACGCCAGGTCGAGTTCTACTGAGCGCCTGATCCCTGTTTCGCGGTTTCATAGAGACCCGTGACTGGCCCTGAGCGCCGTTACCCCGACGGCGTCGAATCGGCAATAGAGTTACTGTTTGGATGTCAATGATCCGCACTGTGGACACGTCAAAGCATGCGTTTTAAGGGCCTCGATCTCAATCTTCTAGTTGCGCTCGATGCTCTGATGTCACAACAAAGCGTCACCGCAGCTGCACGTAGCATTAATCTCAGTCAGCCAGCCATGAGTTCTGCTCTCGCCCGGCTACGCACCTATTTCGGTGATGAGCTGTTTACAATGCAGGGCCGCAAATTCCTCCCAACTCCGCGTGCCAAAGCTCTTGCCCCCGCAGTCCGCGATGTTCTGCTTCATATTCAGTTTTCCATCATTTCATGCGACATGTTCAATCCTGCCATGTCCGAGCGACGTTTCAGAATCATTGTGTCCGATTTCGTGACACTTGTCTTCTTCGAAAAGGTTGTAGAGCGTGTGGTGCGGGAGGCTCCAGCCGTCGGCTTTGAATTGCTGGCTCCCGCCGATGAACCCAATGAGCTACTCGGGCGCGGTGAAATCGATTTCCTAATCCTTCCTGAGCAGTTCATGTCGAACGCGCATCCCCAAGCGAGACTGTTCGACGAGACACTCGTCTGCGTGGGCTGCGCCATGAACAAACAACTTTCACAGCAGCTTTCCCTTGAAAAATACCTGTCGATGGGGCATGTTGTAGCCAAGTTCGGGCCTGCGGTGAAGCCCTCCATCGAAGAATGGTTATTGGTCGAGCACGGTCTAAAGAGGCGCATTGAGGTCGTCGCGCCCGGCTTCAGCTTGATCCCGCCGCTGCTGTCAGGGACCGAGCGTATAGCGACCATACCCTTGCGGCTCGCCTGTCATTTCGCAAAGATAATTCCCTTGCGGATCGTCGAGCTCCCGCTGGCACTTCCAGCATTTACTATGGCTGTCCAGTGGCCCGACCTTCACAACAGGGATCAGGCAAGCATATGGATGCAGGAGATTCTGCTACAGGAGGCCGGCCGCATGGCTGCCCCGACTAACGCCAACGGACGTCCTGGGCCCGGGGGCGTTTGAGAAATGCATTTCATCAGACTTTGACAGTTCTCATGGTGTGCTAGGTGTCGCCGCTGCACGGAGGCCCTTCTCGCCCTTGCACTTAATGCAGCCATCCATTTGCGTGGTCTGACCGTCGACATGGCTCCTTCTAGCAGGTCTGGCTGGTCCTCGCCTTGCCATTCGTGCGCGGCGACAATCAAGGTGAGACTCGTCTCATCCTGATCGTCGCGCTATAATTCGAACAAGAGCTGCCGAGCTCGGCGCGCGCCGCCGCCGGCGGCACTACCCCAAGAGGGGCCGCCACCGAGAGCCAATCGATCTGACGGAATAGGCTTTGCCACCCGCTTCCGACATGCGGTTCGATATCGATATGGCGCGGTGTGCGTTTTTGAAAGCAGGCCCTTAACTGGGCATAACTCTTCGGCAACTCGGCCGAAGTTAGTTCTCGCCAGAACGGCGTATCATTTCTGCCACCATAATAGTGCAGCCGGAGGTAATCGCGGACGCCCGTCCAGGATCGTACGTTTGCGCTGTTGAAGGCTTCGATCGCATGAGCGAGCACGATTCGCCTCCGCTGGCGAGAATACGCTCCAAATTCCTCAACTGCTCGAAGGTATAGGCGGCAAGCGCAGCCCCCAGGGGCTCGACGAATCCGGAAGCCGTTCCGAGCGCCACCACATTGTTGACCCAGGCAGTTTCAAAATAGCCTTGATCGAACGAAAGCTCGCGCCTTGGCTGGACATGGTATCCAAAGCGGTGCTGGACCTCCGCCATCATCATCGCATCGTCGGCATGTCTGCTGCTGAACACATAGCCGGCCCTGGTGGTGCGATTCAATGGAATCTCCTAGATCCATCCGGCCGTCATGGCGGTAGAACGGGTCAGGGATCGAAGCGAAGACCCTGCCGTCTGAAGATCAAAGGCTATTGCGCGGTCCGTTGGCAATACACTTCCGAATGTACGCCAACCGGGGCCTAAAGGCACTGCCGAGACCCATCCGGGCCAGCCCTGAGGCGTCGACGGCGAAGTCGACCTCGAGTTGCTCTCCTTGGAGCTGCAAGGCGCACACATGGCCCCGGTTATCAAGCATCATCTAACATACAGCGCTGTCCCGGGAGGTGATCCCATGTGCCAGGCCAACCCGCTTCAAGTACCGCTCGAAGCAGGCATGGTAGGACGGGTAGAGACCGGACTCGCCGGTCGCCAACAACTCGTCGATCTCCTGCTGCGATACATTCCTGGCAATCGCGTCAAACCCCGGAATGCACGTGTGAAGGCACTCCCCCCGCCGCGATCCTCGCGGACAGCAGAGGAAAGAAGCCATCGACGTGATATACGATCTCCGCAATACCTACCCCGCCGAACAGGTGGTAGTAGCGATCCGGAACTCCTCCACCAGTCCAATTCTCATAGAGCACACCATGCTTGTATGTGGCACCGGCTTCACCGGTAAAGACGTCCAAGTCGAGACCATTGCGACACAAGGTATCAATCAGGTTGAGCGAGCCCCCCTTCCCCGAGACCAAGTGGAAATTCCGCTGGAGCCTCTATGACCGTCACATCCACATTGGGGTCAAAAACACGGGACAACGCGGTCGCCGCTAGCCAGCCCACAATACCCCCGCCGATGATTCCTATCCGTCTTGCATTCCTCAAATCAACCATTCACGTTCCAACAGTAATTTGCGATGGGGAGGGCCGGTTGGCCGACGTCGAGTTATCTCGGGACGTCCGACTGTCTATGCGCCGTGACTAAATGAGATGGCTCCAACTCGCCGCTGGCCTGGGTCGGCAGCGTTACTCAGTGGCCGGATGGCATTCATTACAGTCCTGGGACTCCCTGATGCATCCAAGCGCGTGATGCCCTTTCAAGCCGTTCTCCTTCGACCTTGCCCCTGCCGGCTGGGCTGGAGGAGTGACAATCTGCCAGACCTTCCCTTTTCCGCGGACGTTCTGGATTGCGCGCCGATAACAAGACGGAAATTGGTCAGTCCTTTGGGCAGCGCAGTTAGGCAGACCAGTAGGAAGACGCTTCCGATATAAGCCATCTGCAGAAGCAGCGAATAAGCGAGTGTCACGACCAATAAGCTGCGAACAGGATGCGAGACCGCGAGAGCAATGAAGCACAGGAGCAAGCAAAAGATGCAAGGAAAGGTTCTGAAGGGCATTGCGATCTCCCTGGTCTCTTCTGCTAACTGACATTGCTCCGGCCGCTGGAGAAAGCCTGGAAAAAAGTTCGTGCGATATCATCTTTGCGGTTGCAGTTCGCCACTGCAGCATCGGATTGTAGTCTTGATGTTTGAGGTTGTGGCGTGATCTTTTCCTCTAAACCAACGGCGCTACGCCCGTGCCACGTCCGGATAAGCTTCGATGACTCGGTCCGCATCGTTGACCAGCTTAGCGCCGGTCTTGGCGAGTTTGCGAAGAGAACTGAAGCCGAATCGGTGAACATCGCGCAGGGTTTTCGACAGAAGGACGAGCCGTCTGGTTGTAAAAAGCACGCGCCCGAAGCCCTCATTGCTGATTTCCATGGTCCGCGATACCAAAAGGCCGGAGCGCTCCTCGATAGCGACCCCGACGGCCTGGTAAAACATGTCGAGCCTCCACAGTACGTCCGGATCGGGATCGCCCATGAGTGGAAGCGCACAGCGCCTTTCTTCCGGGACGGTAAAGTGGTCGAGCACATCAAAGTCGCACTTTTCCTTCCACGATCCGTAGGCATCCTGCGCGCGGATCAATCGCACAAGGCACTTGATAAAAGGAGCGGTAACGACCTTGTCGTGGTCGAGAACCGGGATAACAGCGGGATTCGGTAATGTTGCCATCGTTTAGTCCTCATCCTTCATGCTACCTTTAGTCTTCTATCCATGCGCTCTTCGGGCACCGTCCGATGCTAGTGCGAGATAGCCGCTCCCCACCATGCAAAATGCATTTGCAGCCATGCGCATTAGGAATGGTCAGAGTAGGACCTTTCTTGCCCGGCCCTTTCGACAGCTCTCCGAGTGGACTTAGCCCGCCAAACGAAAAAAAGAACGCTTCCGAAATAGGCAACTTGAAGAAGCACCGAAATACCCAGTGCTGTAATGATTACTTTGCGTATCGAATGCGAGACGAAGTAGACGGCTAGAAGGTCGGCGCACAGGACCAATTGCAGGACGCGACAGAGGGACTTGAAAGGCAACGCCGGTTCTCCTGGTTCTCCGTCAGATCAGCCAATAATTTTGTCAGCCGCGACATGGGTTTGGCACTTCTTCGGGCAGACGCGGGCGCAGGCTCCGCAGCCGATGCAGCGGCCGGCCTGGTCGATAACCATGATCGTACGACTGAGCTCGCCATCGAAGTCCTCGTCCTCGCCGTCGCAGGCGCCTAGGATTTCACCCGATTCGTCGACGCCGTACAGGTGCATAACCTCGCGCGAGCAGACTTTGACGCAGCGGCCGCAGCCAATGCAGGTCACGGCATCAATCGCCGTCAGATATTGCGGAATCCATGTCGAGCCATCGCGGGTAAAGAAATGATTGGTCATCGTACGTTCTCCAACGCAGGCTCTCTCGGCAGCGGCCGAACGTGGAATGTCTTCCAAGTCGGACACGAACTCATCCGTCACAACCGTCTCGTCCGCCGCATCCCGGTATTTTTATTCAGCCTATCGGGGGCGGTCTGCTGATCATCGGTCCGCCATTGCAAAAAAGGTGCCGAGGCTTTTTCGAGCCTCGTCCTTTGAGACGGTCGCGGCAGCGGGACCAGTGGGGCATGGGGAGGGAGTGGCCCCGCTGCCTGACGTCGGCCCCCCAACGGAGGGCCGAGGTTTGTCATCGCCAAGGTCGACCATCACCCCTGCCACTTCGGGATACCCATGGATCGCAGTGATCGCATTGCCGACCAGTTTCGCACTGGCGGCCGGCGAGCTTCCCAAGCGTCTCGAAGCCCAACCGGCGCGACGTCGGTGAATACGACCAGGTCCGGGCATCCCGAAGCCCTCGTTGACCCCTCGTCATAGTCCGGGAGCCACCGGCCGGTGCGCGCGTCGCAAGCGCGACGGCGATGTGGAAAGGATCGGAACCGACGACAATCGGAAACGTATGGGCGTTGCCGCGCAGTCCCGCGCCTTCAAGTTCAGGATAAGGCGGCTGAAATCGATCCTCCTGTCGCCGCTGACGATATGCATGTTGGTTCGAGATCGATAAGGGAGGCGAGCATACTTCCGCGTGGCGGCGTACGTGCCCATGCGCTCTTTGCAGCAGCATGCGATCTGACACAGACCTGTCATGTTACCTTCCCTCGTTGATCTCTACCGATCGGCAGCTTTCGGCGCCTCTCAATGGAATGTCTTCAAGACTTGTGCCAGTTGGCTGCTGGAACTAAGAAAGGAGTTTGTTGTTGCTTTTCAGTCCTTTATTCAGAGGCAAAGAAAAGTTTGGTAAACGAGCCTGTGTCGCTAAACCGACAAATGTCGACGCCACCGTTTGGATCGCTACACATTGCTCCTCGGGGCAGGCGGTGCCGACAGCAAAGCTCGCCGCTGCCCACGTCGGTCCTCAAGCGCAAAGAGGGCCGGTGATTAAATTATTGACGGTTCGACCGTCAGGCTCGCGCCACTTCGGGATAGGCTTCGATGACAGCGATCGCATCGTCGACGAGTTTTGCACCGGCCTCAGCGAGCTTCCGAAGCGCCGCGAAGCCAAACCGGTGGACGTCGCGCACTGTTTTCGAAAATACGACCAGCCGCCCCGTCGTGAGAAGCACTCGCCCAAAGCCCTCATGGCTGATCATCATAGTCGGCGACGCCACCAGACCGGTGCGCGCTTCGATTGTAAGCCCGACGGCGGTGTAAAAGAGGTTGAGCCTCAACATGACATCCGGATCGGGATCGCCGATGATCGGGATTTGACGGCGCTGCTCTTCGGTGACGATGAATTTGGCCAACAGCTCCACGTCCGATGCGCCGTCCTGCCATCCATAAACATTCTGCGCGCGGATCAGCCGCGTGAGGCATCTGACGAAAGGGGTGGCAAGGGCCGCCTCGTGCTCGTTGACGGCGGGCGTGCCCGCAGTGGCCGACATTTTTTTCATGACATCAGTCCTCGTCCTCGAACGGTTTCTTTTCGGCGACACCTGCTTGCGCCAGAGCCTTGCGCAGCCACGGCGGAGGAGCCGTTCTAAGCATTTTCTGGGTTCGCGAAAGCACGTCTTGAATGGGTTCAGGGTGCCCCACGCTTATCGGGTGGATTTTCGCCGATACCACCTTGGCTGCGGAAGGTCCGCCGATAGCCACACAAAAGAGGAGGTGACAGCCGCTCAACGCGTTGACCTTCGGTGTGATCCGGTCATCGCCCTCGATCCGATGCTTCCCGGTCTCGTCGGAGACGTCATCGAAGCTCACCGCTTCCACGAAATCCCAGCCGTCGCGCGTCACGTCGTAGACTGCAAAGTGCTTGGCCGATCCGAAATGGGCATTAAGCGCTTTCATATCCTGCGTCGCAATCGCGATGCGCAATGCGCCGTGATGCCGCGGGTGAATCTCGTCAGCGACGAGCGACAGGCGACGAACCGAATTCATTCGGCATTACTCCGCTTCCGCAGTGCATCGACCATCTCGGGCGATGGCGTGTGCTGGTTGGCCTGGAAGATGTTTGCCGCCTCGAAGATCATGTCGCGCGTGCCCCGATAGAGAATTGTGAGCTTGTGCTGGCTGCCGAGACGATCAAATGCCGGGAAGCCGACGCGCAGGAGAGGAATGCCTAGGCGCTCCGCCGCCTGGCGGCCGTGCGAGTGGGTAACGAGAAGATCAGCGCCGCCGGCCAGATTTTCGAAATCGCCAAGATCGCCGATCTGGATCGATTCGGCAGTCACTTTCTCGAGAATTCCTGATGCACCGGTAGTGGTAACAGCCGCCACTATCTTGGCGCCAAGCCCGGTGAAGAAGGTGGCGAACTGGTAAAGCTGGTCCGGTTCGGCGGCGATCGCGATCTTCTTGCCGGCGAAATGGAACTGTCCGTCGAGCAACGCGTCCTGCAGCTGTGAGCGGCAACGGTGGATCTTTGCCGGTGCCGGCACGCCGGAAATCTCGGAAAGAAGCGAGACGAACCGGTCGACGTTCCTCAATCCCGTCAGCGACTGGAATAAGGTGTATGGCACACCCGTCAGCTTCTGCAGCAGTTCAGCCGGCCGCCGCATATGTTCTCCGACTCCGATGCATTGCACCGCCGTGCCCAACTCCTGGATATCCTCAACGCTGGTGCCGCCATAGGTGACAGGCATCCAGCGGTCGGGCACCGTTCCGTCAAGCGAGCCGGAAACGTCCGGAAGGATCGCCGGCTTGAGCCCGAAACTTTCCACGACCTCGCGCAAATGCTCTATGTCAGCGACCGTGAGATGCCAGCCGGGCAAGATCGCGAGTTTCTTCCGTTTCAACGGCTGCTCGCCAGGCTCTCTAATCCTCTCGATCACTGGTGCCTTTTTCGCGCGACGCGCCTGCTGGCCCCGCCGGGTAATCCGTTCGATCATTGCGGTGACGGCCTTGGACCATCCCTCCTCGAGGGCGCCATCGAAATCCGGCGTGTTTGCCAGCACTATCTCCGTGCCAGGTTCATCCGCGCGCATCATTTTGATGTTGGCGATTTGCCTTGCGAAATCTTCAGAACGGGTTTCCGATAGAGCCGTCGTGCAGATCCCGATCAGCCGCGGGTTCGCGCGCTCCTTCAAGTTGAGAATTGCTTCTTTCAGATGGCCTGCCCCGCCCACGACTACTGCCAATTCGTCCATTGCCGTAGTCTGCAGAGGGACCGTTTCCTTGAAATGGCGTACACATAGAACCAACGCGAAGCTGGTGCAGCCTTGGCTGCCGTGGAACAGCGGAACCGCACCCTCCACGCCGAGAAAGGCTAACGCGGCACCCAGCGGCTGGGACGACTTGAGCGGATTGACTGTTGCTGATTTGGTTTGGGGATAGACGTGAACCATTTACTTTTCCTCAACACTCAGCAAAGTCACCGACGTCGTGCCGGCGAGTTTTTGAGGGCGCGACACCCGCAGCTTCGCTGAGCGTGTGCGCGCTTGGTTGTTCCTCCGCATGAGAATCGATTTCCCACGGTGCGGGCTCCCGTACTTCGGACCAGATAGGGTTGTGAATAGCCAAGTCGATCTGGCGCACGAGCTCCACCATGCCGTCATAGCCGGCATAGGGATGGTGGCGCTCCTGGTTGATATCAAGCCAAGGTGTCTTTGCCTTCAACGCAATGAACTGGGTGCGCCCGCCTGACAGCATGATGTCGGCCTTGTGCTCTGAGAGCATGGTGTAGAGCTCTCGAGGCGCCATCGACTCGAACATGTGGTGCTCGTCCTTCAGCACCTGCTTGATGCGCTCCTTATCTCCAGCCGTCGATTTCTTGACCGAGGTGCCGACGATCTCCATGCCGATCTCCATCAATGCATGTACAAGCGACCAGGACTTCACGCCGCCGCTGTTGATAAGCACCCGCTTGCCTTGGAGCCGGGGGCGATATACCTCAAGTCTTTTCCACGCAATCGCCTCCTCCTCTGCAATGAGTGTATCGGTGCGAGCGAGGATCTGTGCATCGGCACCTCTCTTTACGAGCAGCTCCGCAATCCGTCGGAGAGCTTCCGAGGTGGCGGTGATGCCGTAGAAGGACCCCTCAAAGAAGGGGATTTGCCAACGCTCTTCCATTTTCCGAGCAAGGTTGATGAGTGCCGTCGAGCACACCAACATGGCTGCGCGTGCGCGGTGCGAGCAGGCAACATCTCGGTAGCGCGCGTCACCAGGAATGCAGGCGCGAACACGGATGCCAAGCCGGTCCAAGAGTGGCCTTATCAACCAGAACTCGCCAGACAGATTGAACTCTCCAAGGATATTGATGTCGTAAGGACCGACATCATCAGGCTCCATGGTGCCGATGACGTGATCGAGCAATGCCTCGCCGGCGAGCTTGTTGCCGAGGTTCTTTGAACCGACGAAACCCGGCGCATTGATCGGCACCACCGGTAAGCCGAATTTTTCCGCCGCGCGCTTGCAGACGGCCTGGATGTCGTCACCGATGAGTTCGGTTACGCAGGTCGCATAAACAAAGATCGCTGGCGGCGCATACGCTTCCTTGATCTGGCGCAGCGCGTGGAACAGCTTCCGCTCGCTCTGCCCCGTGATGATGTCGAGTTCGGTTAGATCAGTGGTGAAGCTGGTGCGCCACAGCGTGGGACCGGACGACGCCGTACCTCGGTTGTCCCAGGAATTGCCTTCGCAGGCGAGCGGTGCATGAACGAGATGTGCCACGTCGGTGATCGGCTGCAGCACAATCTTGGCGCCATCAAAAGCGCAGCCGCCGGCTGCCGCGCCGGGAGTCAACGGCTTCGAACAGCCCTTTTTGCGCGCCTTGTCATCCTTGGCCCGATTTATCTCGCAGGCGGGCTCGTCGAAAACATCCTGGATTTTAGCAGTGGGCGAATGCATTGCGCCGGTCTCCAATTCCATCGGAGGACAGCTGGCCGCCTCTCGGCCAACCGCCGCTTCTACCGGGTGAGGTCATATGAGTAGTCTGTCACTCCGACCTTGATCGTCTCGCCATCGAGCTTGTCGAGAATCTTGTCGAGGATCGTCGTCAAGACGCGCAGCCCCCCTTGGTAGCCCATGAGCGGGAAACGATGGTGGTGGTGGCGATCGAAAATCGGAAACATAAGCCGGACGAGCGGCGTGCCGGCATCGCGCTCGAGGTACTTGCCATAGGAATTGCCGATCAGCAGGTCTACCGGCTCGGTGAAGAGCAGCGATCGCATTGCCCAAAGATCCTTTCCAGGCCAGACTTGGGCATCTTTGCCGAAGGGAGAAGATGCAAGCAGCTCCTTCATCTCGGCTTCCCAGGCGGTCGTGCCGTTGGTGGCGAGGCAATGGATGGGTTCGCCGCCGGTTTCCATGATGAACCGGGCTGCGGCGTAGACGAAGTCAGGATCGCCGTAGATTGCGTATTTTTTACCGTGCAACCAGGATTGGCTGTCCGCCATGGCGTCGATCAGTCGGCCGCGTTCCAAGCGTATTGTCTCGGGGATTTCCTTGCCGGAAATCTCCGACACCTTCATCAAGAACTCGTCGGTTGCCTTGACCCCGAGCGGGTAGTGGAAGGAGGCGGTAGCCTGCTCGAACTCCTGGCAATAATCGAGCGTCTTGCGGGTATTGTAGTGCTGCAGCGAGAGCGTCGCCTCCGCATTAAGTGCCGCTCTTACGTCTTTGATTTTCGTGCCTCCGTCATACATGCGGAATTCGCCGTCGGACGGCGTATCGAATTGGTCGGAGGCATCCTGGATGAAGGTGTAGGACACGCCCATAAGGTTGAGCAGACGCTTGAGTTCGCGATTGTTCCCGACGCAGAAGCCATCGAAGCCCGGGATGATATTAATCGTGCCAGCCGCCTCCGTACGCTCCTTGCCTTTCCAGAAGTGCTCCAGGATGCCTTTGACCATGGCGTCATAGCCGTCGACGTGGCTGCCGACGAAGGCAGGCGTATGGGCGAAGGGCACGTCAAATTCGGGAGGGACTGAGCCTTCGCTCTTGGCGTTCTCAATGAAGCCATGCAGATCGTCACCAATGACTTCCGCCATACAGGTGGTAGAGACGGCAATCATCTTCGGGTCGTAGAGCGCGTAAGTATTGGCGAGCCCATCGACCATGTTCTTCAGGCCGCCGAACACTGCCGCGTCCTCAGTCATCGAGGATGAGACTGCCGATGAAGGCTCCTTGAAATGCCGCGAAAGGTGCGACCGGTAATAAGCAACGCAGCCCTGGCTGCCATGCACAAAGGACATGGTCCGCTCGAATCCCGCGGCGGCGAATACCGCGCCCAGCGGCTGGCAGGCTTTGGCTGGGTTCACCACGAGCGCTTCGCGGGCAAGATTCTTTTCGCGATATTCCCAGGTCTTGGTGTATTCAGCTTGGTCAGTGACGATTTGATCGGAGTGAGGACATTCGAAATTCAGCTTCTTCTCCGCTAGCATCTTTCTGTATTCCGGCTCGCGGAACAAGGGAGCATGGTCAAGAATCTTTTCGGCCGATTGCGGCATACTGGTCACCCTTTTTCATCTGGCCTCGTCAAACGGCGGCACAGGAAAACTTTTTGAGACGTCGGGTCTCCCGCGGGTTCCTGTCCGCGGAAGACCACGCTTCTATTCGGCTGCAACCGCTGCCGCAGGCGTGGTCACTTTCTTCCAGGGCGCGCCGTAGAGGTCCCAGACCGGATTGTTGATGGCCAGGTCCATGTCGCGGGCGAAGATGGCGAAGCCGTCATAGCCGTGGTACGGGCCGGAATAATCCCATGAGTGCATCTGGCGAAATGGTATGCCCATCTTCTGCACGGGGTACTTTTCCTTGATGCCGGAGCCAACCAGATCGGGACGAATCCTCTCGATGAACTTATCCAGTTCGTAACTGGTTGCGTCGTCATAGATCAGCGTGCCTTTCTTCACGTAATGGCCGGTGCGCTGATAGTCATCGTTGTGGGCGAATTCGTAGCCGGTGCCGACGATCTGCATGCCGAGGTCTTCATAGGCGGTGATGACGTGACGGGGGCGCAAACCGCCGACATAGAGCATCACTCTCTTGCCCTGCAGGCGCGGCCAGTACTTGTCGATCACGGCGTCGACCATCGGCCGGTACTTGGCGATGACCCTCTCGGCCCGTTCTTCGATCGTCGGGCCGAAATGCCTGGCAATCTTGCGCAGAGAGGCCTCGATCTGGGAGGGGCCGAAGAAGTTATATTCCATCCAGGGAATGCCGTATTTTTCTTCCATGTGCCGGCAGATGTAGTTCATCGAGCGGTAGCAGTGGATGAGGTTAAGCTTGGCCTTGGGGGCACGCTCCACTTCCGCGAGCGTCGCGTCCCCCGACCAGTTGCCGACGACGCGCAGACCCATCTCTTCAAGCAGGATGCGCGAGGCCCAGGCGTCGCCGCCGATGTTGTAGTCGCCGACCACGTTGACATCGTAGGGACCGGCTTCGAACTCGACGTCCGTCTTGTCGTCCGCCTTGTCGAACACCCAGTCGCGGATGGCGTCGTTGGCGATGTGGTGGCCGAGCGATTGCGAGACGCCGCGGAAGCCTTCGCAGCGTACCGGCACGATTGTTTTTTCGTACTCCTTGGCCTTCTTGCGCGAGACGGCCTCGATGTCGTCGCCAATGAGACCGATCGGACATTCGGACTGGATAGTGAAGCCCTTGTTCAAGGGAAACAGTTCCTCGATCTCATCGATGATCTTTTCCAGCTTTTTGTCGCCACCGAACACGATGTCCTTCTCCTGAAAATCGGAGGTGAACTGCATCGTTACGAATGTATCGACACCTGTCGTGCCGACATAGTAGTTGCGGCGCTGCGACCATGAATATTGACCGCAACCGACCGGCCCATGCGAGACATGGACCATATCCTTGACCGGGCCCCAGACCACGCCTTTCGAGCCAGCATAGGCGCAGCCGCGGATCGTCATTACGCCTGGAATGGACTTGATGTTCGACTTTACGTCACATTCGGAGATGGCCTGGCCTTCCTCGCCGGCCTCCTCGCTATCGGATGCGACACTGAGGTGCTTTTGGCGACGTTTCGCCGCTTTGTTTGGGTAATGCGACAGCACTTGCGTGATAAGCTCCTCATGGAGAGCACTGTCATTCTCGTAATCGAGGCTCATTCGCCTGCCCCTTTTCGCGGTTCGGGTGATGCCTCCAAGAGGAGGCAGCGTTGGTGGAATGTTGCGCCGGGTAAAGTTCCGACTTCGTCTGCGAGGCAGTCACTGGGCAGCTGCTACCGCCGCTTCTTTGGCCTGGAGTTCTGCAAGCATCTGCTCGTCGGTCTTCATGATGCCGAAGTCGAGCAGCATGTCCTCGAGTTCCTCCATGGTAATCGGGGTCGGGACGGTGCCCTGGCCCGAATTGGCGTGGATCTTTTCAGCCAGCGCGCGATATTCCGCCGCCTGCTTGGAGTCCGGTGCATACTGGATAACCGTCATCTTCCTGAGCTCGGCGTGCTGGACGATGTTGTCGCGTGGCACGAAGTGAATTAGCTTGGAATTGAGCTTGGCCGCGAGTGCCTCGGCGAGATCGAGTTCGCGGTCTGTCTGTCGCTCATTGCAAATCAACCCGCCGAGCCGCACGCCGCCCGAGTGGGCGTATTTCAGGATCCCCTTAGCGATGTTGTTGGCGGCATAGAGTGCCATCATCTCGCCGGACATTACGATGTAGATTTCCTGGGCCTTATTTTCGCGGATCGGCATCGCGAAGCCGCCGCACACCACGTCGCCGAGCACGTCGTAGGAGACGTAGTCGACATCATCGTAGGCGCCGTTTTCTTCCAGGAAGTTGATGGACGTGATGACGCCGCGCCCGGCGCAACCGACGCCCGGCTCGGGGCCGCCCGACTCCACGCATTTGATGCCTTTGTAACCGACCTTCAGCACGTCCTCCACCTCGAGGTCTTCCACGGAACCCTCCTTTGCCGCGAGATGCAGGACCGTGTCCTGCGCCTTCGAGTTCAGGATGAGGCGGGTGGAGTCGGCCTTGGGGTCGCAGCCCACGATAAGGATCTTCTGCCCGAGGTCGACAAGGGCGGCGAGCGTATTTTGTGAAGTAGTGGACTTGCCGATACCACCCTTCCCGTAAAAGGCGATTTGACGCAGACCTGCCATGTTGCTTTCCTTCGTTTGTTCGAACCATCGCGGTTGCCCGCAACATGAATGTCGCCGGCAGCTTTTGCCGCCTGCGCAAGGATGGTTACAAGACCCGTGCCAACTCGGCGGGTAGACCGAATAGAGCTACATTGTTGTAGGGTATCAGTTACTTATGCGGAAAGGAGACCCCCCGCGTCACAAAGCAAATCCTTGTCTCGGAACCGACAATTGTGACCAGCAATTGTCTTATAGCGTCGCCTATCAGACGTTAGGATCCGACAAGATGATGCTGCCGATCAGGGCTGAGGAGGGGGTTGGGAGCGCTCTTCTCGCGAAGGCCTTGTCAACTCGAAGTGCCAGCCGTTCGATCAAGTGTGCTTCACACTGCTTTCCCGGCCCTCACTTGATTAAACCGCGATTGAAATCGGCCATCGGAGCTCAAATGGGTACCGTGGTATGAATGTGCATGCGTCCTATGACGATCCACGAGCTGGTGCTTCCGGAAGAGCTCAGCTCCAATGTGTGCCCGGCATCTGGAGGCCCGGCTTGCACTTGCCGGGTACTGCGATAGCGCGTGAGGAAGGTGAGCTGATCTGAAAGTCAGGCAGACAACTTCAAGTGTCCGGCTGCCCGAGCGATTTCTGTACTGCTGGGATGATCCTGTCTCCCCAGAGCTCTATCTGGCGCAGCATCGTTCTTTGGTTCAAATCTCCCAACTGCGTCTGAATTGCAATCTGGTCCGGCTTCAAGACTTCGATCTCCTCCAGAAGGCGATCAATCACGCGATTTATGTTCCCGATGGGCAGGTTCTTGCGCATAGTATCGAACGAGAGGTCCTGATGCGTCGGCACCTCCTCCAACATGTAGCCGTCCTTGCTCTGTTGCCGACGCTGATGCAGGGCCTCGGACAGCCGGCGCTGAAAGCGGGCGTTATCGAGATAGCGGTTGATTTCCGCGCCAACATCGCTGGCATAGCAGCAGCGCAAAAGCGACAGCTTGGCGTCACGGACCTTTTTGCCCTCGGATACAGCGGCGGTCTGGATGATGTCTCGCAGCAGGCCCAGAGTTTCCAAGCCCTGATGGAGGGCCGTAACGAAAAGGTTGTGTCCCTCACGATAGGCTCGGCGCATTGTTTTGGAGGACCCGGTGGCAATCCAGATCGGCGGGGTTGGCTTTTGAAGGGTGCGCACCGAAATCGCCGTCGCAGGTATCTGCGTGTAGTGACCATTGTGGGAAAAGATCTTTTGCGTGAGACCCTTGAGCAAGATGTCGAGGTATTCCGAAAAGACGGCCGGCGCCTCATCTACATTGACGCCGAAGCGGTCGAATTCAAACTGCTGGTATCCTGAACCAACGCCGAGCTCGAGTCGGCCGTTCGCAACGATATCGACAAAGCCGATTTCCGCCAGCAGGCGCTGCGGTTGATAGAGTGGCAGCACGCAGACCGCGGTGCCGAGGCGTATGGTGCTCGTCAATCCGGCACAGTGGGCGACCATCAGCAAGGGCGACGGGACGAGGCTGTAGTTGTTGAAGTGGTGCTCGGCGAACCAAGCTGTGCGGAAGCCAGCCTGCTCCGAAAGAACGGCCTGCTCTACTGAGTTGCGGATGACGCTATCGGAAGATTGATGATAGCCTCGCTGGGCAGCCAGAATGAACGTTGCGAACTCCATGGTGTCTCCTTGTTTGCGGAAGGGACGACACAGCTCGTGATGACCCGGCGGTCAGTACGGGCATGTAGGCGTGCCTGGCACGACCTCGATTCACGAGCACGCTCCCATGATCGATGAAGCGACTCGTTCGAAGGGGTCTCATTGTGGTTAAGAGCTCCACAGCTAACATGGGAATTCTCAGCTCCCCGCGTCTCCGGACGAGCTCCAGCCTCCGTCCACGTGCAGGATCGAGCCGTAGATGTAGGAGGCATCAGACGATGCCAGAAAGTAGACGGCTTCGGCGACTTCCTCCGGTTCCCCAAACCTGCCCAAAGGGATCTCCTGTCGGAGCGATCTCGGGCGTGTGCCTGTAGGCGTCTCGCACTGGAGGTCGCCAGACGCGCGGATGTGACCTGGAGCGACTGTGGCTATGCGGATCCCAAGCGGCCCGAATTCGGCCGCCATGCACCGGGTAAGCATATCCAGGCCGGCGTTGTACGCGGCGTAAGCATGCTTCATCGAGAGAGGTAAGAGCTTGCAACTCGTTGCGAGATTCAGGATTACACTACCAGGTCGCATCGATATCGCGGCCTCGCGCACGCAGGTGAAGGCGCCAGTAAGATTTATCCCCAGAGTGTTTTTGAGCCCTGCCGTGGCCTGCTCAAGATCGGGGGCGAATGTGCCATTCACGCCAAGGCCGTTGACGAAGACGTCGATGTGGCCGAAGCGTTTCCGCAATTCTTCGAAGAGCGCGACGACCTCGCTCTCGACTGTCCTGTCCACGCGTTTTGACAGGTGCTTGTCGCCGAGCAAGTCAGCCAGCTTTACCGCTGCACCACCGTCTCCGTCAGCGATCACAACCGTATCGCCGCTCGCGGCAAAGCGGCGAGCGATAGCCGCGCCTATGCCTTTAGCACCGTCCATGACGACCACCGTTCGCGCATCGGTGTCCTCGACCGGGCGTAAGAGTTCTGCTCCGGGCGTCCTACCCTGAGTTGGGTGGGCTTCACCTGGTTGGTTGAATGACATCCAGCCACCATCGACTACAAGCGTCGATCCGGTGATGAAACCTGCCTGCTCACTGGCCAGGAAGTGCACGGGTCGCGCGATCTCGTCGGGACGAGCCAGTCGGCCTATCGGCACGCGGCGCCTTATTGCCCTGACGTCCAACTTGCCAGCTGTTTCTAATTCCGCGACCATTGGCGTACGCACGTAACCGGGGGCTACCGCTGTCACGCGGATGCCGCGCCAAGCCCATGCGCACGCCATCGTTTTCGTGATTGAGATCAGCGCAGCTTTCGAAGCGGCGTAGCCATTGCGCTTTGGGTTGCCGAGGAGGCCAGCAAGCGAAGCGACGTTGACGATGGCTGCGCCAGGTTTCATCAGCTTGGCGCTTTCGCACGCCATCGAATACGGCCCGATGAGGTTTACTGCTAGAGCGCGTTGAAAATCTTGGATGGGAGTGTCGACGGTCGCAGTCATCGTCGGCCCTATCCCCGCATTATTGACGAGCACTCCAATCCGCGAGAATCGTTTTTCCAGAAGGGTACAGAATGCGAGGACATCGTCGTGTCGCGACACGTCGAACTCAAGGCCGAGATGGGGCTGGCCGAGACAAAGGCCCAGTTCGATCACACCGCTGTCTGGAAGGTCCACCGCGACTACAATGTCTCCACTCGTGGCAAAAATATCGACCAGCGCACGGCCGATACCCCCTGCCGCACCTGTCACGATGATGACCCGCCCTGGCTTAACCGGGCAGTCGTCCAGGCGTGTCTTCACCGGGCAGGCGGTGGCGCGGGGAAAAGGAGGGTAGCGAAGTCGAATCATTATTCTTCTTCTCCACCGCCGACCCGGTTCTTTGGATGAGTTTTCAGAGGAGCGCGCCGCTTCAAAAGTTCGTAGACGGGATCATTCGGGTGCGGTGCCCCAATCGGCTGGCGAGGACCGAACAGCTCAGCTTCCGTGGACGTCGGGGGCCTCTGCTCTTCGACCCAATCATAGACTACGGTGCGTTCGAAGATGCGCCACTCCCCTTCCCTTTTCTGAAACAAATCACAGTATCGTCCGCACAGGAGCATCTGCCTCATCTCGCCTGCCTCGTCGGGTCTGCGCTGCAGCGCGATGAAATAGCTTTCTACCGCGGCCTCTGCCGGGCCCAGGAACTCGACCATTATGTTTGCAAGCTGGTGGATGTTGCGCGGCTGGGTTTTGAAGACACTAAGCGCAAGCTGAATGAACCCCCGGGCAGAGCCGGAGTAACTTCCGTGATTGTCAGTTGCATCGGGCCAATAACAGCTGCGCAAAGCGGCCTCGTCTGCCCGGTCGATCCCTCGACAGTAACGATGGAGACAGTCGCGGATTGCGTCCCGGTCGAAGAGTTGGGTTATGGTTGCTTGATGCATCGGCTCAATAGAGGTTCTGAAAATTCTATGAAGCGTGTCCGCAGGACCACGCGTTACCGGCGAAGATACGCGGTTTCCGGCGCGAAGCTCATCGCTGCCCCGCCTGGACCGGACAACGGAGTTTTCGAGATTTCCCCAAAAGGGCCGGCCTTTCTGCGGTCTTCATCACCTCGTTCTTCCCTTTCGCTTACGACGGTCTAAGCTTCCACGTTGACGCGTCACGAGAACTCAACCGAATGTGCGGTAATGGTTCCTGAAACCGCGGCCACTCGAACCTGAGATCCGTGGTAGTGTGCTCACTAGCAACTTGGCGCCGCCGCTCAATGGAACACGTTCAAAGTTCATGCCAATCTGGCTGACCACCCAAAGAATGCATTTATGGTTTCTTTTTCAGCTACTTAGCCGCGATATACGAGAAATGGGCTCAAACAAGCCTGTGTCGTCAGGCCGACAAAGGCGACAGTCGTCTTAACGCCCTTAAAGCCGCTGCTTGTTGAGAAGGTCGTTGAGCGGCTGGGCGTTTTGAGCCGTGCGCGTCTGCGTACAGGCCGGATCCCGATCAGGTCCAAGTCAGAATAAGATCCCTGATCCCGAATACATGACCGCCATGGGTAATCGGCGCCGTACCTTCTTTGATGCGGAAAGTCGGGATGCGCGCCAACCATTCGCGTAGGCCAACGACGATTTCTCGCCGTGCAAGGTGCGCTCCGATGCAAAGGTGTGGACCATAGCCAAAAGCGGTGTGGTGGTTCCCCCGTCGTGCCAGATCGATAGTCTCAGGGCACTCGAATTCCGATGGATCACGATTGGCAAACATAGTGGCGCAGGAAACATAATCACCCTTACGGATCGGCACGCCTTCGAACACGATATCCCTCGCGGCCACGCGGATCATCTGAACGGTTGAATAGGCGCGCAGCAATTCTTCAACGGCGAGCATGACCCGATCCGGTTCGTTCCGCAACAACTCCTGGTCCTTTGGATTGCGTGCGAGATAGGCCATGTCAAAGCCTATGGCAGCCGCGACCGTGTCGAGTCCCGCGACCAAGAAAAGCACACCGATGCCACGGACTTCCTCTTCTGTTAAGGAGCGGCCATCAATCTCCGCCTGCACGACAAAAGTCATGAAATCGAAAGCTGGTGTCCTGCGGCGCCTGTCTGCAAGTTCGTCAATGAAGCCCACGATAGACCGGGCTGCTGCCGTTCGCTTGTCTGCGTTACCGTGGAGTAAATCGCTTACCCAGCCAACAAATACTTCGGATCGCCTCTGCGAAAGCCCCAGAAAGCTAAGGAAGACGCTGACCGTGAAGGGCAAGGCAAAATCCCTCATGACGTCACAGCTGGTTCTCTCTCTCGCTATGCGGTCGATCAGCGCGCGCGCTCTCTCGCGGATAGTCGGCTCGAGTGCAATCACCCGCTTGGATGAGAACAGAGGATCTAGCAGTGCACGAAACACACCATGGGTCGGTGGATCCAGTTCGAGCGGGATGACCGGCCAATGTTCGCCCAGTGCGGAGGCGAAGATGCTACGATGGCTGGAAAAGGTCCTTGTATCCTGCAGCACCCGGCGCTGGTCTCTCGCGCGTGTTATGACCCAGGTACCTCGCCCATCACGCGTGTTGGACGGAGAGTAAAAGATCGGTGGGCCCTCATGAACACAGGCCACGGCAGCGTGCGGATCGCCGTTAGGCGTCGGAGCCATGCCAGGTGAACTGAAAAGACTGAAGTCCCGCACCAGTTCGCGCGGTACATGATCTGGAATGGTGTTGGTCTTCACGCGCTTTGTCCCTTCTGTCAATCACTCATCAACTGCGTGGGCCGTCGAGGATCTGAGCGGAACCGATCGGGAGAATTCCGTCAGAAATCGCTCTTTGTCCCTTGGGCGACGATCAAGAATGCGGGAATGTTGGGGTAAATACCTGCTGCACAGACAAGCAGCCCGTGGTCGCGCCGCAAGAAAGTGGGCGCGATCTGCGAAATAAGTCGCGCAAAAAAGCATTTATCGTCCGGCCTCAGGGGCATTACTCCGCTGGCTTGACAACCGCCGGCATGGTCTGGACCGGCGCCTTGCCTGCAAGGGCGGCTGCAAGATGCGCCCCGGCAAGCTCGCCTTCCCATTTCGCCACTACCACGGTCGCGACCGCATTGCCGATCAAGTTGGTTAGCGCCCGGCATTCCGACATGAAGCGGTCGATGCCGAGGATCAGCGCCATGCCGGCGATCGGTACGGATGGAACGACCGACAGAGTGGCAGCAAGCGTGATGAAGCCGGCGCCGGTGATGCCGGCCGCCCCCTTCGAGCTCAGCATGGCGACGAGCAGGAGCAGGATCTGGTCGCCGTAGGAGAGTGGCGTATCGGTCGCTTGTGCGATGAAGAGCGCCGCAAGCGTCATGTAGATGTTGGTGCCGTCGAGGTTGAAGGAATAGCCGGTCGGGATGACGAGGCCGACGACGGAGCGCTTGCAGCCCGCCTTCTCCATCTTGTTCATCAGGCCCGGAAGTGCCGCCTCGGAAGACGACGTGCCAAGGACGAGCAGCAGCTCTTCCTTGATATAGCGGATGAGCGAGACGATCGAGAAGCCGTTGTAGCGGGCGACCGCGCCGAGCACGACGAAGATGAACAGGAACGAGGTCAGATAGAATGTGCCGATCAGCATGGCGAGGTTGGCAATCGAGGCGAGGCCGTACTTGCCGATGGTGAAGGCCATGGCGCCGAAGGCACCGATCGGCGCGGCCTTCATCAGGATCGCCACCAGCCGGAAGATCGGCAGCATCAGCGCCTGCAGGAAATCGACGACCGGCTCGGCCTTCTTGCCGACCATCGCCAGCGAAATGCCGAAGAGCACCGAGATGAAGAGCACCTGCAGGATGTCGCCCTCGGCGAAGGCACCGACGAGCGTCGTCGGAATGACGTTCATGAGGAAGCCGGTGATCGACTGCTCATGCGCCTTTTCCGCATAGCCGGTGACCGCCTTGGCGTCGAGCGAGGCCGGGTCGATATGCATACCCGCGCCCGGCTGCACCACATTCGCGACCACCAGGCCGATGGCGAGCGCGAGAGTGGAGAAGGTTAGAAAGTAGAGCATTGTCTTGCCGGCGACACGGCCGACCTTCGCGAGATCGGTCATGCCGGCAATGCCGGTTGCCACGGTCAGAAAGATGACCGGCGCGATGATCATCTTGACGAGCTTGATGAAGGCGTCGCCGAGCGGTTTGAGCTCAGTGCCGATATTCGGATAGAAATGCCCGAGCAGGATGCCTGCGGCGATCGCTGCCAGCACCTGGACATAGAGATGGCGATAAAGGGGTGTCTTGCTGCGGACCTCCGCGTAATGTTCTGCGATCGACATGATAGCCTCCACGGGTGCATGCATGTGCCGTAAACCGGGCACGCTGAATCGGCGAAGCGCAGCGGCCCACAGCCGGCGTCGGCGATGCCTACCTTTGACTCCTACTAGGGCTCCACGCGAATACTTTCCCCTTCCTCAGGGGCAAAGCAGCTCGCCATTTCCTTGCATTCTTGGCAAGCGGCCGCCGTGCACAGCGAAAATCCCTCAGCCTCGCAGAGCTTGCGGTAAAAGTACCTCTTCCACCTCATGTTGTCGGTATTGCCGGCTGCAAGCCTTGGGAAATGGGTTGAGATCAAACGGCTGAGTTCGACCCGATCGAAAAGGCCGAGCTCCCTCCAGAGATGGTCGTGGCGTAAAGCACGGCGGGCTATGATCTTGGCGAAACGTACGCTCGCTGAATCGCCCGGTCGAGCATGCGCGAGCAGCAGACCGCGCAGGAGCTCCTCCTCCATGCCGGGCTCCGCATCGTTGACATCTTCCAGGCAGAAAGCGTGAATCGTTGGTGCGGGAAAACTGCGGTTCACGATGTCTCGAAGCTCGACTTGCGAAAGGCCCGTTGCCTCTGTCGCAGTTGCCTCGCCGGCATCGATCTCCTCAAGCGCACGCGAAAGGACACAAGCAAGCACGTACTGATCGAAATCCATTTTAAGATCTACGGACGGCCAGGTTCCGGGGCCCAGAAGTTCGGACAATTGTCGCGGCCGATCGGAGATTCCGGCTCCAAGGACTGTTCTCCCTTTCGACAAAGCGCGGACTTGAGCTAGATTTGACACGTTTCTTCCTTCCCTCTTCGTTCCACCACACCGAGCGCCCGCGGGTGCTTGCCGCAAGGCAATTCTGGCCGCGTCGTGTCGGGGACGGTTCAAGTCTCGTGCCAATCGAATCTGCCGAGCCGAAGAGGTAACTTTGTGGTTGCTATTCAAGGACTAAACGAAAGTCTGGCAGGAGCTCGGGGGGATGCGGCCGTGTCAGGAGGACGACAAGGATAACATGAGATGTCGGTTCTCTGCCAAGAGTAGCGGCCGGATACTCAACAGGAAACGCGGAACCGTGACGCGGCAAATCGGCCTCGCAGGCGATAGTACGCGCCAGCAGCTGCCGGCCCATCACGCCGACGGGCTGAGCCTCGAAAGGCGCCTGCTGGAGTTTGTGGCCAAAGCCGATACGCGCACACCAACATGGCCATGCGCGCCACAAAGCAGTGCTGCTACAGTTTGGATGTCAAGTGGCACGGCGCTTGCTGTTTGCTCGCCGGTAGCCGCCAAGCTGCCAATCACGGAATGCGCCGGTTCTTTTCCGAAGGATGCTGATGCCAATGAAAAAGGAGAAATGCTGATGCCCATGAAAAAAAGAATTCCCTTCGTTGCCTTTCATACGCGCGTTCGCGACGAGACCGTGAAGGGGCCAAATCCCTACCGGTGGGAAGTCAGAACAACCGAGGATTACTTCAGCGGCAAGCGCGTCGTTCTGTTTTCGCTTCCCGGTGCGTTCACCCCGACTTGCTCAACTCGGCAATTGCCCGATTTCGAGAAGCTATATGACGAGTTCCGGGATGCGGGGATTGAGTCGGTCTACTGCCTATCAGTCAATGATGCCTTTGCCATGAATGCGTGGGGTAAGGCCTTGGGCGTAGAAAAGGTCAATCTCATTCCGGATGGTTCCGGCGAATTCACTCGCAAAATGGGTATGCTGGTCGCAAAGGACAATGTTGGCTTCGGGATGCGCTCTTGGCGCTACGCTGCCGTGGTCAATGATGGCGTGGTGGAGAAATGGTTTGAAGAGGAAGGTCTCTCTGACAACTGCGAGTCCGATCCCTATGAGGTCTCTTCTCCGCAGAACATTCTTGAAACCTTGAGGACCGCTCCCGCCTCTTGAGCGGTCCCCAACAGGTGTCGCCGGATTGTAGTCTAGAGCCGTCGGCTCCTTGTGGCGCTGAATAGCGATCTCGCCTCTCCAGCAGATTGTCTTGCCCCATCGTTGCAGAGGCAAGAAGACACGATCCGAATGCGGCCGCTCGAAAGGCCCACCGCCACGCCGAGCGGAGCCGGTTAACGAGACCTTTTTTCACAGAAGACATAAGAGACAAGGAAATTGCACCCGCTACTTTGATCGACTGGTTCGGCGAACTCTGAGCAATAAACATGCCAACGGGAGCAACATTCTCCCGTTGAATTGTCTGGGTAATCCGCCCGCGAGCATCTCGCATTCCTTATCTATCGTTGACGAAAGCGTTTCGCATGAACAGGAAGAGGCTGGCAGCACCACAGTGTGCCAGCGCCCGCTGTATGCCGTTTGGCTCACCGCCATCATGTGAATGACAACGATTTCGCTTGCTAAAAGAAAACCGCGGTGGAACCGCCCATGGTGTGCGATTGCGTGCTTTGACTCATTGACTTGCTGCCGGACAGAACACACCAGCGTGACCCGGCGGATCCGACCTGGGCGGTTCGGCTGACCGCATCATTTGTCGGCCCAAAGGTCGACTGTCGCTCGATAGCTAGTCCGAAACCACAATGACACTCCCATGAACTGGCCCGGGAGATAAGTTGGAGAAACGCCGGAGTCGCGCCACTTGGGCAGGAGCAAGCCCGAGCCGACTGCCACCGTGTTGCCGATGAATAAAAGAGAGAATAACCTCCTTTGCCTAGCCCCGGCAAAACCTCACACGAGCTCGGTGTGATCAACTCGGCAATGTCGGAATTTCGACGGTGTCACATATGCGACACCTCTGTGTTTGGATGGGGTGTTGTTTTCGAACGATTTTTCTGTTGGCACGCCAAATGCATCGCTTTTCGCAAGCGCAACTCGGAACCGGGGGGAACGGTCCATGATAACGCTCACCGACAGTGCCATTGCCGCAGTAAAATTTGCGCTTTCAAAGGCTCCCGAGCCGGCGACTGGATTACGCATCAAAGTGCAAGCGGGCGGATGCTCTGGTTTCAAATACCACCTGGGTTTGGAAAGCGAGCCACGCAACGGCGATGCTGTCATTGAGGCGGGAGGGGTTAAAGTATTCGTAGACTCAGACTCTCAACCTCACGTCGGCGGCATGACAGTCGATTTCACAACGGATGTGAATTCACCCGGATTCATCTTCGACAATCCCAACGCGAGCGAGAACTGCGCCTGCGGGAAGTCCTTTAGCTGACCGGGCAGAAGGAGAATACGAGATCATCATGAAAAAGGATCAAGAATGCCGCATCAGTACTGGTGTCCCAGCGTGCTCCTGGCGTCACTTAAGTAGGCGGAGGGCCATCCTGGATGTCGATCTACCTCGATAACAACGCAACGACACGCGTCGATTCCGAAGTTCTCCAGGCAATGCTGCCGTTCTTTGCGGACCAGTTTGGCAACCCCTCGTCGATGCACGACATTGGCGCTGCTGCCGGCGCAGCGATGAAGACGGCGCGCCAGCAATTGCAAGCGCTGATCGGTGCCAAGTTCGATCATGAGATCATCTTTACGTCGGGCGGGACCGAAAGCAACAATACGGCGATTCTTTCAGCACTGGACGTGATGCCCGAGCGATCAGAAATCGTCACTTCAGCGGTTGAACACCCGGCGGTTCTAACGCTCTGTGGTCACCTTGAAAAAACAAGAGGAATCAAGGTGCATCGGATCCCGGTCGATCAACATGGCCGACTCGACCTCGACGCCTATCGGGCCGCCCTCACCCATCGTGTGGCAATCGTCTCAATTATGTGGGCGAACAACGAGACCGGGACGATCTTCCCCGTGGCCAGGCTTTCTGAGATGGCCAAGAATGTCGGCGCAATTTTCCACACTGACGCAGTGCCGGCGATCGGTAAGCTTCCGGTGGACCTGAAATCGACCGCAATCGACATGCTGTCGCTCTCCGGTCACAAGTTCCATGGGCCGAAAGGCGTCGGCGCACTCTACATAAAGAGCGGCGTGCCCTTTCATGCACTTATCATGGGTGGGCACCAGCAGCGCAACCGACGCGCGGGCACAGAGAACACGCCCGGGATTGTAGGTTTGGGCAAGGCAGCCGAACTTGCCTTGTGGCGCATGGACGAGGAAATCACATGGGTGAAATCGCTTCGCGATCGTTTGGAGGAAGGACTTCTCAAACGCATTCCCAAGACCTTCGTCACCGGCGATCCGCTCGCGCGGTTACCTAACACGACAAATGTGGTCTTCGAGGGCATCGGCAGTGAAGCCGTTCAGTTTCTGCTCAATCGCCACGGCATCGCCTGCGCGTCTGGCTCCGCCTGCAGCTCTGGCTCCTCGCGGCAGAGCCATGTTCTCGAGGCGATGAACCCCGACGCTGCGGCACTCGGCGCGGTTCGCTTCTCCTTTTCACACTTCAGCCGCGAGGAGGATGTCGATCAGGTACTCGAGGTGATACCTGGAATTGTGATGAAACTTCGCGGTTCGTTTCCATTCTCTGCGGGAGGTGAAAGGCGAAGGATAGACAACTCCGCGGCCGCAGCACGCTGATCATTTTACGGGAACGGCTTGAAAGGTCCGCTGCCGGGTCGGCTTCAGCGTCTAGCTGCAACTGGAACCAGACAACTAATCCCACCTATAGGAGAATGCAATGACTTGTGATGGCGAGGCCGTTTCGAGCGACGCAATTTTCGCGCGGCTAAAGAACTTGTCGACTGCCGAGGAATTCTTTGAGGCCCTTGACGTTTCGTTTGAGCCGAAGGTGCTCGACGTCTCACGGCTCCACATCATGAAACGCATGGGACAGTACCTGGCTGAGGAGAACTTTTCCGACCACCGCGCCCGTGCGCGCGACGCGCTGGAACGCGCCTACGCGGATTTTGCGGCTTCTTCGCCACTTTCACATCGGGTGTTCAGGGTGCTTGAGCAACGCGACCCGACTAAAACTGCCGCGCCAGGGCAGACGTTTGTACCGTTGGAAACCGTGCTGGAGTCTTTCGGAAGCGACAAGTGAGTTCGGTTTAAGACATATGACGTCCCAAATCCGACAAGACTGTCAGAAATCCGATCGTACAGAAACGAACAATGCTTAAATTCCAGTCGGTTACTGACAAGTCATGTGGTTGGCACGATTGGTGCTCTGAAGACAGGCGAAACCTTCAGGCCCAAATGCGATCGGAGCTAAAGAGACCTCATGCACATTGTAGTCTGTATCAAGCAGGTCCCGGACTCAGCGCAGATACGCGTCCATCCGGTGACAAACACGATTATGCGCCAAGGCGTGCCGACCATCATCAACCCTTACGACCTGTTTGCTCTCGAAGAGGCCCTCAAAGTGCGCGACCTCCATGGCGGCGAAGTCACGGTGCTCACCATGGGCCCTCCCATGGCAGAGGAAGCACTGCGCAAGGCACTCACTTATGGCGCAGACCGGGCGATACTCCTAACTGACCGTCACTTTGCCGGCTCTGACACGTTGGCGACTTCCTTCGCACTTTCTCAGGCAATATCGCAGATTGGCAACAGCTTTGACACGCCGGACATCGTCTTCACAGGCAAGCAGACAATCGACGGCGACACCGCCCAGGTCGGCCCTGGAATAGCAAAGCGCCTGAACCTCGTGCAGTTGACCTATGTTGCGAAGATTACCTCCATAGATCTCAGCGCGCGCGCGATTACGGTCGAGCGCCGCTCGGAAGGCGGCACGCACGTTCTGAAAAGCGAATTGCCTTGCCTCATCACCATGCTAGAGGGCACCACTGTCATTCGCCGCGGCTCACTTGATGACGCCTTGCGCGCAGCGCGCAGCGAGATCGTCAAGTGGAACGCGGCGGAAGCCGGCATTGAAGACATCACCAAATGCGGACTGCGCGGTTCACCGACGGTCGTCAAGCGGGTCTTCGCTCCAACCCCGCGAGAACAAAAAGCGGTGCAAATCGACACTACCGAAAAGAGAGTGCACGACATAGCTAACGAGCTGGTCGCGTCCATTTTCACTCACCAGCCGGCGCTGCAACACGAGCTCTCCTCTGCTGATAGCGCGTGACGAGATAGGAGCAGAATAATGGGAACTCGAAAAACTAAAGCACCGCCACCCGCTGCGCTCGGCCGAGCCGGCACCAAGAGGAACCTTCCTGACCACTTCAAGAAGTACCGGCACGTCTGGGTTTTCATCGAGCTGGAGCGCGGTCAGGTCCACCCGGTCTCGTTCGAGCTTCTCGGCGAAGGACGCAGACTCGCTGACCAGCTGGGCGTGCAGCTCGCGGGTGTTGTTCTCGGGCCGCCCGGAGATTCTACCCGGCATGCTGTCGCTGAGGCCTTCGCCTATGATGCCGACCTGGTCTACCTCGTCGAGAAGCCGCTGCTCACCGATTATAGAAACGAGTCTTTCACCAAAGCACTAACAGATCTCGTCAATACCTATAAACCCGAAATTCTGCTTCTCGGGGCGACGACGCTCGGTCGGGACCTCGCCGGTTCCGTAGCTACCACACTGCTGACGGGGCTCACAGCCGACTGCACTGGACTTGATGTGGATGACGACGGTTCCCTCGCAGCCACCCGGCCCACATTCGGCGGCTCCTTGCTTTGCACGATCTATACGCTCAATTGCCGTCCCCAGATGGCAACTGTGCGACCAAGGGTCATGCGCATGCCACAGCGGTCAAACAAGCGAATCGGGCGGGTAATCCGGCATGACTTGCGGATGCTCGAGGATGAGATCGTCACGAAAGTGGTCGGTTTCCTTTCCGATGGCCAATCGGAGAACGCTAATCTCGCCTATGCGGATGTAGTAGTTGCCGGCGGGCTTGGACTCGGCGCTGCTGACAACCTGCAGCTCCTTAAGAATCTCGCGCAAACGATCGGCGGCGATTATGGCTGTTCTCGGCCGTTAGTGCAAAAGGGTTGGATGGCGGCTGATCGGCAGATCGGCCAAACTGGCAAAACGATCCGGCCGAAACTCTATATAGCGGCTGGGATATCAGGCGCGATCCAGCATCGCGTTGGCGTCGAGGGAGCAGATCTCATTGTCGCTATCAACACCGATCCGAACGCGCCAATCTTCGATTTCGCCAATATCGGTGTTGTCGCCGACGCGGTCAGTTTTTTGCCGGCACTGACGGAAGTTTTCATCAGACGGTTGGCACCGGGCAATCATATCAGGCTAGTGAACTGAGGTAAGACCCTATGACCAAGGAGAAATTCGACGCCATCGTCGTCGGCGCCGGTATGTCTGGAAACGCGGCTGCTTACACGATGGCAAGTCGCGGCCTAAAGGTGCTGCAGTTGGAACGCGGAGAGTACCCGGGCTCCAAAAACGTCCAAGGCGCCATACTGTACGCCAACATGCTGGAGACAATCATTCCGGATTTTCGGGATGACGCACCTCTTGAGCGGCATCTAATCGAGCAGCGTTTCTGGCTGATGGACGACACTTCGCACACCGGAGTGCACTACCGGTCGGACGATTTTAATGAGCCGACGCCGAACCGCTACACGATCATACGCGCCCAGTTCGACAAGTGGTTTTCGCGCAAAGTGCGCGAGGCTGGTGCGACAGTTCTGTGCGAGACGACGGCGACGGAGCTGGTTCTCGATGGCGGGGGTAAGGTGATAGGCGTACGCACTGATCGTGCTGGTGACCCCATCCACGCGGAAGTGGTCGTCCTCGCAGAAGGTGTCAACGGCCTGCTCGGCACGAGAGCAGGATTTCGCAAGGTGCCGAAACCCGAGGCCGTGGCACTCGCTGTCAAGGAAATGCACTTCCTGCCGGAAGAGGTCATCGGCGAGCGCTTCGGCCTTACCGGCGATCAAGGCTGTGTTATTGAAGCGGCTGGGACAATCTCGCGCGGAATGGCCGGATTGGGTTTTCTTTATACCAACAAGGAATCAGTCTCACTCGGTTTCGGCTGCCTTGTCTCCGATTTCGCAGCGACCATGGAAAGTCCATACACCCTTCTTGACGCCTTCAAGGACCATCCATCAATCCGCCCGCTCCTTGCGGGCTCGGAGGTTAAGGAATATGCGGCGCACCTCATTCCGGAAGGTGGGTACAAGGCAATTCCGCAGCTATTTGGAAACGGCTGGGTTGTGGTTGGTGACGCGGGGCAGCTTAACAATGCCGTGCACCGCGAGGGCTCTAATCTCGCCATGACGTCGGGTCGCATCGCCGGCGAGGCGATCTCCATAATCAAGAGCCAAGGATGCCCGATGGGCCCGGAAAACCTCTCCCTTTACAAGGCCATGCTGGACAAATCTTTTGTTGTGAAAGATCTTAAAAAATACAAGGACATGCCTGCCCTGCTCCACACGAACTCACGGAACTTTTTTTTGACGTACCCGCAGCTGCTGTCCAAGGCAGCGCAAAATTTCGTGCGCGTCGACGGCACACCCAAGATCGAGAAGGAAAAAGCGACCACGGCCGCTTTTGTCAAGGCACGTTCGCGATGGGGACTGTTCAGCGACGCGGTCCGCTTGGCACTTGCTTGGCGCTAAAGGGAGAAGCGAGATGACAGCTCCATTCGTTCGCATCGAGGATAGGCTTTACCAGAATCGCTATCTGGTGGACGCAGGGCGGCCACATATTAAAGTGCGACCGCATCAGTCTCCGAGCGCAAACTTGCTCGCACTGACGCGGATCTGCCCAGCCCAATGTTATGAGGTGAATGAAAACGGACAAGTGGAAGTTACTGCTGACGGGTGCATGGAGTGCGGTACATGTAGAGTATTGTGCGAAGCAAACGGTGATATCGATTGGAGCTACCCACGAGGTGGATTCGGTGTCCTCTTCAAATTCGGTTGATAGCAGCTAACTCTAGTCTCCATGAAACCAGACAGTGAAGCCAAAAGCATCTCGCTTTTGTCGAGCAAGACGGCTACATTTGCGTACTCTCAAGTGCCGATGTAAGCACCTGATAATATTAGCATCGCGGTATGTTCTCCTTGGGAGCATGAGCGGTCCGGACGGTGTTTCCAGGCTGAAATGCTGCACAATGGGCTCAATGAGGGTATGACTGAACGAACCGCTCAAACCATGCACAAACCGGATTTCTGGGCCAGCGGTATCTATCGGGTATCGAAAGTCTTGATTGGTCCAGCCAATCTCGAGACCAAGCTCGCCAATGTCATTAAGGCCCTCTCCGCAATTCTCCCAATGCGGCGCGGCGCAATCGTCGTTCTGAATGCTGGAGGAGCGCCCGAGCTGGTTGCAACGCTCGGCGTGGAGCAAGCATCTCAAGGCGCTCGCTGCATTCCGGCGAAGGCTGCAATAGACAGAATCCTCGCAAAAGGCGCGCCACTGGTCGTACCGGACACTTGCAAGTCGGACCTGTTCCAGGCTGAGCTTCAAACCAGCTCGAACGCCACCGGCCCGACCACCTTCGTTGGCGTCCCGATGAAGGTGGATCAAGAAACGCTTGGAACACTATGGCTCGACCGCGCCAAGGATGGCGGCACCAGGATACAATTCGAGGAAGAGGTGCGTTTCCTGTCCATGATTGCCAACCTTGCGGCCCGGGCCGTTCGGTTGGATCGCCACCAGAGCCGCGATGGTCAGTCAATCTTGGGCGAGGAAGGAGCCCGCAAGACTAGTTCAGGCGAGAAGGAACTCCCCGAACCTGCCCCACAACGCCCCACAAAAATCGATTGGATCGTTGGGGAAAGCCCTGCGCTCAAACAGGTGGTCGAAAGCGTCAAAGTTGTTGCAATAACCAATTCTGCAGTGCTTCTCAGGGGTGAAAGCGGCACAGGCAAGGAGTTCTTTGCCAAGGCCATCCACGAGCTTTCACCTCGAAGAAAGAAGCCCTTCGTGAAGTTGAACTGCGCCGCACTGTCTGCAGGCGTCCTGGAATCGGAACTGTTTGGACATGAAAAGGGCGCCTTTACTGGGGCCATCTCTCAGCGCGCAGGTCGTTTCGAATTGGCGCACGGTGGAACCCTGCTGCTCGATGAGATCGGCGAGATTTCGCCGGCCTTTCAAGCGAAACTGTTGCGCGTCCTGCAGGAGGGTGAGCTTGAGCGAGTCGGCGGCACAAAAACACTCAAGGTGGACGTTCGACTCATATGCGCCACGAACAAGGATCTAGAGGCGGCAGTCGCGGATGGGGAGTTCAGGGCCGACCTCTACTACCGGATCAATGTGGTACCCATATTTTTGCCGCCTCTCAGGGAGCGAAATGGAGATATTTCACGCCTTGCGAGGGTTTTTCTCGACCGATTCAACCGAGAAAACAATCGGGATCTCACATTCACGCCGGCTGCGCTCGAGCTCTTGTCAAAATGCAACTTTCCCGGCAACGTCCGAGAGCTTGAAAATTGCGTCCGGAGGACCGCCACTCTCGCGCGTTCGGGGACGATCCTTCCATCAGATTTCTCCTGTCTGAAAGACCAATGCCTTTCTTCAATGCTCTGGAAAAGCGCTGACCGTCCACTTGCGGGCAATACACTCAATGGGACGGTCGAATCCCCGGTCAGCTTCGGTTACTCCACCGGACCGGCCGGCTTAACGGTGGCACCACATCTAACCGACCGCGAGTTGCTAATCAGTGCTATGGAGAAGGCCGGCTGGGTTCAGGCAAAGGCAGCTCGGATTCTGGGCCTCACACCGCGGCAAGTTGGCTATGCATTACGTCGCCATCGTATACAGGTGAAGAAGATCTAAGTCGGTGAGCCGACATTATCTTGGGCGTGAGCAACCCCTCTTCCTCAGGCACGCGGGTCTATTGTCCAATTTGGCCGCTTATTGTCGCGACTTCGCCAAAATGGCGTCGGAGCAATTGGCGCAAATCGAACATGAAACAACAACGTGTTGAAATTACTATCTGATTTGGTTGGCACAGCGCTTGCATTTTTGACAACGACCTTACTCACCAGTGGAGCTGTTCGATGAGTGCACCGATTATTTCGCTTGAAAGCCTGGCCAAGACGACATCCTCTGGGCAATTGCTGACAAGCGCGAAATCCGGTGGCTGCGCATCCTCGTCCTGCGGCTTGTCCTCGAGGCCAACCCACATGGATTCGGCTACCTGGGAGAAGATCAAGGATCACCCATGCTTTTCAGAAGAAGCGCACCACTATTTTGCGCGTATGCACGTCGCCGTCGCACCAGCCTGCAATATCCAATGCAATTACTGCAATCGTAAATATGATTGCTCCAACGAAAGTCGGCCTGGCGTCGTTTCGGAAAAGCTGACACCGGACCAGGCGCTGCGTAAGGTGATTGCCGTCGCCAACGAATTGCCGCAGCTTTCCGTGCTCGGCATCGCGGGCCCGGGCGATGCCTGCTACGACTGGGAGAAGACGAGGGCGACTTTCGAACGCGTCGCTAGGGAGATCCCGGACATCAAGCTATGCATTTCCACCAATGGACTTGCTCTGCCGGAGCATGTCGATCAGTTGGCCGAATTGAACATCAGCCACGTGACGATCACCATCAACATGGTTGACCCCGCAGTCGGCGAGAAGATTTACCCGTGGATCTTTTATCGTCATCGCCGATACACCGGTATGGATGCTGCCAAAATTCTCCATGAGCGGCAGATGTTGGGGCTTGAGATGCTGAGCGAACGCGGCATCCTAACAAAAATTAATTCGGTGATGATCCCCGGCGTCAATGACCAGCACCTGATCGAAGTCAACAAATGGGTCAAAGAGCGCGGCGCATTTCTGCACAACGTCATGCCGCTGATCTCCGACCCGGCACACGGCACCTGCTTTGGCCTCACCGGACAGCGCGGCCCAAATGCGCTCGAACTGAAGGCGCTTCAGGATCGTCTCGAAGGCGGCGCCAAGTTGATGCGTCACTGCCGACAGTGCCGCGCCGATGCAGTCGGCCTTCTCGGCACTGATCGCGGCCAGGAGTTCACGCTCGACCACATTCCGCCCGAACTTGGCTACAACAGTGGCAAGCGTCGTGCCTACCGCGAGGTGGTCGCACGCATACTCGATGACCATTTGGCAGCCAAGAACCAGGCTATGACGACGCTTGCATCAATGAGCACGCGCGGGTCGCTTCAAGTGGCTGTTGCGACGAAGGGGGGCGGACGCATCAACGAACACTTCGGCCATGCGAAGGAGTTCCAAGTTTATGAAGCCTCGCTGACAGGGATTAAATTTGTGGGGCATCGCAAGATCGAGCCGTATTGCCGTGGGGGCTGGGGCGAGGAAGGCACCCTCGGTGGTATCATTGCTGCACTCGAAGGCATAGACGTAGTGTTGTGCGCCAAGATTGGAAATTGTCCCAAGAAGCAGCTCATGGAAGCTGGGATCCGGGCAACGGAGGCATTTGGCTATGATTACATCGAAGCCGCGATTAGCGCTCTTTACGCCGCTGAGCATGGCATCGATCCATCGCAGGCAACAGCTTGAGCTTGCCTATCCAGACACAAACAGGAGTTGATCAATGGCCTTCAAAATCATCGCATCCCAATGCACCCAATGCGGTGCCTGCGAGTTCGAATGTCCTTCCGATGCCATCGAGTTGAAGGGCGAGAAGTACGTGATTGACCCTGACAAGTGCACCGAATGCGAGGGAGTTTACGAGGCACAGCAATGCGCCTCGGTATGTCCGATGCCGAAGACCTGCGTGCCGGCTTAAACCCAGAATGCAATGCTCGAGCTTACGCGCGCGGCCGGCCATGAGTCTTCCCTGTGTAACCGCAACGATGAAAGAAATGGCGATGAGTGTTGGACGCGAAGAGGAGGTCGAAATCCATAATCCTCCGCGGTTTATGCCGGGTGAGCGGGTTTGTGCCACACGTCACATCAAGAATGACGGCACCTATCCCGGGAAAGAGACCGGAGCAAGCCTCGTCAGGAAAGGCGACGCGGGTTTTGTGCGCGATGTGGGGACCTTTCTCCAGCAGTTTTACATCTATGCCGTCGAATGGATTGATCGTGGCATCGTCGTAGGAATGCGTGCGCGTGAACTGATGAGCCTCGACGAGGTCCCAAGTCTGAAAAGTGCTGCCGAATGCACGCATCGGAGCGAAGGAAAAGCCAGATGAAAGTAACGATCCGCAGAACTGACAATGGCTTATCAGCATATGTTCCCAGGAAGGATCTCGAAGAGCCGATCGTCGAGATTGAGAACGAAAGCCTATGGGGCGGCTTTGTGGTGCTTGCAAACGGCTGGCGGCTCCTACTGCCCGAGCTTCCGAAGGACACCCGTCTACCGGTCACCGTCGAGGCAAGAAAGATCGTGAACGATGATGTTGGTATAGTAGCCCAAAGAGAAACATCATGAAATCAACACTGACTTCCGGTCGTCGTCATTCGGAGCCCCGACCCGAAGCAGCGTGACCCGGCGCGGATGAACCTGTGGCGTCGAATAGGTCAGATCTGCTTGGTACGTACCCTCTGCTCTCGTGCGGTAGAGCAGCCGTTGTCCTTCGCGCCGGCGGTGCATCACTCTCAAGCCCCACGGCTTGCCGCAGTGCGCCTGCCGCTGGAACGGACCCCGTTGCTGCAATTGGGCCCGAAGCCCTCTAATGAAGGAGTTCACCATGACTACCGCAATGGCAGCTTTCCCGCGCCGTGGGGAACTGAAGTCTAACGATCGCGGCGTGACGACGACGCGATTTATCGAGCGCGAAGGTTCGGCCATGATGATTAACGGTGTCACCGTCTTCGGCCGTAGCATCCCAAATCCCCATGCACAAGAGGAATTGCGAAGGTCGTGTGATGGTTCTCGGCGCCAAACGATCCGACAAGTCGGCGGCATCCACTGCTAATTTGTCCCAACGGATGGGGCCTCGATCCGGCCAAAGGCGCCGCACCGCTTTATCTACCCGCTCGGCAATGCAAACGACGCGAGGCTATATCGCACCGAAGGTCACCCATTACGCGACCGGGCGTCCTATGGCCGATGGTGCGTGATGAGTAATTACGGTGCGTCAGTTGCCAAGTTTGCCCTCACTCTCTCGCTGGGAGCTCTTGGCGGTTGGGTGATGTGGCACTTCGATATGCCGCTCGCCTGGTTGGCCGGCGCAATCATCGCCACCGGCGTGGGTGCGCTGTTCAAGCTGCCGGTGGCGATGCCTCCCTTGGCTCGACTGCCAATGACCGCTGCAATTGGTGCAATGCTGGGAGGTCGTTCTCGCCTGCGGTCTTCAAGTATGCCGATTCACTGCTGTTCTCGCTCGGTGGTCTAGCGGCATTCATCGGGGCCGCGGGCGCACTGGTCTACGTCTATTTCCGCCGTGTGGCCGGATTCGATCACCCCACGGCCTACTTCTCGGCAATGCCTGGAGGTCTCGTCGACATGGTTACACTCGGCCTGGAGTGTGGCGGAGACGAAAAGATGATCGCGCTTGTCCAAGCCGCCCGGATCATCTTGGTGGCACTTGCTTTGCCGTTCCTGATTCGGAGCATTACCGGAGTCGCGCCGCATCGCACCGCAGCCGCATTCGTTCCGCTCGCGAGTCTCCGCGCCAACGACGTTTTGTGGTTCTGCGTGGCTGTTTTGGTCGGGGTGCCTGCCGGAATCTTGCTGCGCCTACCAGCGCGTTATCTGCTCGGTCCGATGTCGGCAAGTGCCATCATGCACATTATGGGATTGACGCAGTTCGAGCTGCCAACTGCGGCACGCGCCGCGGCGCAGGTCGTCATCGGAACAACAATCGGCTGCCGGTTCGCGTTTGTGCCGCCGAGGAAGATCACGGAAGTCATCGGCCTGTCGTTCGGTTCCACAATCCTGCTTCTGGCTGGGACGCCAACCTTCGCGAGCGTTCTCTCCTGCCTCACGGGAGACCGGTTCGCCTCCCTCGCGCTCGCCTACTCGCCGGGAGGTGTCGCCGAGATCAGCGTCATCGCTCTCTCGCTTGGCGTCGAGGTTCCGTTCGTTGTTCTCCACCATATCGTCCGTCTCTTTCTAATAGTAGCGGGAGCGGGTGCCGTGTTTCGATGGGTGAAGCGCTAAGGAGTTCAGAAAAGCTCTTGCAAGGGCCATGCAGGTTCCATGATCGCTGAAATGGGCGGGCCCGTGCGGACGGTGGATGGGAGGACGTCCGCCCCCGTCCTACTCCATCTTGACGCAGCAAGCTTGGAGCGCTGACGAGCATAGCTCGGGGCGATCATCGGGTAATCGGCCGGGAGTCCCCATTTGCGGCGGTATTGTTCCGGCGTCAGACCGTATTTCGCCATCAGGTGCCGCCGCAGCAGCTTGAACTTTTTGCCATCTTCCAAGCAAATGATGAAGTCCTCGGCCAGCGATTTCCTGATCGGCACTGCTGGGCGCCGCTTTCCGACGACAGGCTCCTCCTTGCCTTGGAATATTCGAGAGGCACTACTCAGCGCCGCATGGGTTTGCTGAATCACATGCGGCAAATCGTCGATCGGGACGACATTCCGGATTAGATAAGCCGCGACGATCTTGCCGGCAAGCTTGAGTTGCCGCTCATTGGCGTTCGAACACAGTTTGCTAATTGCTCTTCTCCCGTCAATTTGTGCCTAGTAGAGTTCGGCCAAGTTAATGCAAAGGCATCCGACCGAAAACTTGACCACTGGGTTAATCGAAAACGCAAGAAGCGTCGGACAACAGTGCGGTTGTCCCTCCAGCCTTGCCAATCCGTTTCATTGGCGTGGACTTTCATGCCCGCTCGCCGTACGTCACTATCAGTATTCTGGCTGTTAAAACCAGTTCCCCCTCTTCCTCCGCGTCTCTGCTCAAACCCGCTTCTTGATCGCGCATGACGGCCATTCAACATTCAACTCGCGGATAAGGAACACCCGTTTCGGACCTGATCTTAATCAAGCATAGGGACTGCGCCACGCATGGGGAGAGAAAGAGTGACAAGGCACCATGGTACTCAGCCAACCCGATCCATGAGTTCGGATTGAAGCGTCCTGGCGGTGTACAGCGAAGCGTCCAGGGGCAGGTTCCCAAACGCCACCTGACAAAGGAGATAGTTTGCTCCCGCCTCTTCCACCTGATCTAGCAGAGCCCGTCGGACAAAATCCGCCGTTCCCACCACGCACAATTCACTTTCGATTGCTGCATCGAAGCTCAAGGGGAGATTCGGTGGAACCGGGATTTCATTTAGGACGTACAGGAATTTGAAAGTTTCAAGCCATCGTTCGAAAGCAGGAGCGGCGAGCGAATATGCATGGTCTGCAGACTGCCCTACCACAATCATGCGAAGCAGTCCGAGGAATGGCGCCTGGTCGTTCGCGCCACTGTTGTGTCCTTTCTCGCAGCGGAAGGCGTCGGTGACCTTGCGAACGAATGAGGCAGGACCTAGAGACGCGATATTCGCGCCGTTTGCAGCGGCCCAGCGTGCAGACTCGGGTTTGTTGGTGGCGATCCATGTCGGCGGGTGCGGGCGCTGATGAGGCTTCAGGGTCAAAGGGACATTGTTTAGCTCAAAATGGTGGCCGCGGTAGGAAAGAGTGCCGCCCCTCATCGCCTCCATCAGGATTTCGCTGGCTTCGAGATAGCGTCCTGGCACTGCGTCCGCACCAATCCCGAAGTAAGCTAGCTCGATCGGAAGGGAGCCGCGCCCTATGCCCAACTCGACCCTGCCACCGCTCAAATGGTCAAGCATGCAGATCTCCTCAAATGCACGCAGCGGATGACAAAGGCTAAGCAGCATGGTGAGGGGGCCGAGACGAAGGTGACGGGTGCGCTGCGCGACACTCGATAAGAACAGGTTCGGTGATGGGCCTCTTCCATGCGGCGAGCAATGGTGCTCCGCTACATGGTAAGCATAAAAGCCGAGCCGATCATACGCTTCCGCCAGCTTGAGACGGTCTGCGTATTGTCGTGCAACGGCATTACCATCCTCGTCCAGATGGTCGAATATGCCGAAAGTTAGGTTTGAAGGAAGGGCTTTTCTCATTGAACTGTCTCCGACTTTGTTCCGAGAGCTCCGGACCTTGATTCAAGCGAAATTGGATTTGCGGCTTTTCTTGGCCGGACATCACTACTGATGCTGAGTCCGGGCCACACGTCCTTGCACGCTCGGCTGTTGCTCAACATCTTTAGTGCTTCTGCCGGGGAAAGCTTCATTGCCTTCGCGGCTATATGCTGGTTCTGCAGTTTGACGGCTGGAGAACATGACGTACGACACGTGCAAGCGGGCTATGCAACTGCCTCCTCCCCCTAGGGAGCGGTAGAGCTGGTCAACGCTGTGGGGAGATCTTGCGATCGTTGCTCTCTGTCTTATTGCCGCGATCATTCGCACAGAACGGAATATGTAGCTGCTAAACGGCCGATCGTGTGGAGCTCTCAGCTCCCAAAATCTCATCGACAGCTTCAAGGAACGCATCCATTTGCGATTTTGTCCCGATGCTAACGCGAATGCAATCTTCCAGACCCTCATCAGGGAGGACGGCCACGAGTATCTTTTTTTGCTTCAAGTAGGTTTGCCACCAAGCGCCGTCTCGCCCCGATGGCACACGGGCCAGCAGGAAGTTCGCATGAGAGGGCGTCACAGAGAACCCAAGTTGCGACAGTGCGAACCTCACGCGCTCTCTCTCAAACTCAATATGTCTACGGTTCTCCTCGTAGGCCGTGCGGTGAGCAAGGATGCTGACACCAACCGCATGGGCGATCACATTCATGTTGAACATGTTCTGGAGATTGCGCAGCCGCCCTATAACCTCAGGATGGCCGAAGCCGAAGCCAACGCGAATGCCGGCCGCCGCATAGCTCTTAGAGAAAGTTCGTAAGATCAGAAGGTTCGAATAGCGGTCAATTAAACGGAGAGCGCTGTCAGGCGCAAAGTCTACATAGGCTTCGTCCAGCACGATCAACCGGTCAGATTGTGCGACGAGGCTTTCAATATCCGCAATCGGGACAAAAGTGCCGGTAGGATTGTTCGGATTAGCCAAGAGAATGAACTTGGCCTCCTTTGCAGGACCGAAAAGCAGTTTGTGTATCGGCAACGAGCAAGACTCGCCGGATCTGATTTCAAGCAATCGAGCATCTTGCAGCAGCGCGAGCTTGTGGTTGTATGCAAAGCCAGGTGACAACATCGCGACGCTGTCACCCGGGTCAAGGAATGCTCTGTATAGAAGCGAAAGAAGTTCGGAGGACCCGTTGCCGGCGATCACCTGATCCGGGGAAAGGTTATAGGATGCGGCAGCTGCTTCCCTCAAGCTGACGTTATCATCCTCCGGATATAGATACTGCCGTTCGAGAGCAGCAACAGCGCTCTGCATTACCGCTGCCGGCAAGGCAAATGGATTCTCGTTTGTGTTTAGTTTGACACAGTCGGCATCTGGTCCCGGACCGGACGGAAGAGGATTCAGCTGTCTATATACTTCTGAAAGAGACGAAAGCACGCGTTGCAGTTTGGTGTCAGACATAGTTCTTCTCTTTTGCAGTCGCAGAGGATAGTCGCTTTCTCAGCCATTCACCGCGAGTCGATTATCAGGTGCCGTGCGGTTACTGGCCTAAAAACTCAATGGACGATTCTTCTAGTTCAGGTCTGCCGCTCCAGCAAAATCATTTGTTTGCATCGCAGCCATAGATGCGATGAATATGAAAAACATCCTTAGGACGATCACTCATGTGTTGGGCTCGAAGACGCAGTGGCTCTTCTCGAGCGCCTTAAGCCGAGCTCAAGTGCCTGGACGAAATTGTCTCAACACTGACGAGGGGGTCCCTTGGCGCCGCGACTCAGAGGTAACTACGTGTGGTGCACTGGCGAAGCGAGAGCTCATGGTAGTGAGTAACTGCAGCGATGTGGTGTATTCCCCACAATGCCGGCCACTGCTTTACGCGTTCACTACTCCGCTTTGCGGCCGCTTGTGATCGCAGATTCGCGAAAGCCGTGTGGACGAGTTGAATCCGTTTCGGCTTTTTGGGATTCCGCTGCGCATCTCCACGCAGGATGATCAGAGTTGTTGTTTTCATGATGCTTTCCACAGCGGGCGAGCGATGCGTCCCGCGTGCTTTGGAAAATGGAAGGCGAATGGAGGCGCTTCGGCTGGTAGAGGAATGCGGACGTTTTTGAGTACGTATCGCGCGGCGCCTTCCACTTAGACGAATTCCACTGTCGCCGAGCAACTGGGCTGTTTCAGCCGAGGCGTTCAACCGTGAGCGCGACGAACATCCCACCTTTCCTTTTGTGATTGAGACCGCGAGATAGGCTCCTTCATCGACAGGAGCGGAACGGAATGGTTGGAGATCACGCTGATGCCATGCTTGAAGTCATGGATGAAGCCATGGATGAAGCCAGGCATGAGGGAAGGTATCGTCGGATCGAGGTGATCACCGGTCGGCGCCAGCGGCGGAATTGGACTGACGAGGAGAAGGCGCGGATCCTTGCGGAAAGCGCAGAGCCCGACGTGAACATCTCGGCGATTGCCCGGCGCTGGGGCGTCAACCGCGGTCTGCTGAACGTCTGGCGTCGCGAAGCCGGACTGACCTCTCAACGATCCGCGAAAGCCTGCGCGCAGCAGGCGATGTTCGTGCCGGTGACGGTGGTTGGCGATAGAACTTCTCCCGAGAGCTCGCCGTCGGATGTGGCCCACTCCGCCGCGGGTCGAATTGAGATCGAGATTGCTGGCGCGCGCATGACCGTGATCGGCTCGGTGGCGCCCGAATTGGCGCAGGCGATGGTGGCGGCGTTGCGAGGACGCCGGTGATCGGACTTTCGCCGAATGGCGTGAAGATCATGGTGGCGACGCAACCGGTCGACTTCCGGCGCGGCATGAATGGGCTTGTAGCCTTGGTGGCGTCAGCGCTTGCGGCCGATCCCTATTGTGGCGACGTGTTCGTGTTCCGCGCCAAGCGTCTCGATCGACTTCGCTGCATTTATTGGGACGGATCAGGCATGATCCTGGCGACGAAATGGCTGGAGGCGGGCAAGTTCGTTTGGCCACCTATCCGCGATGGCGCGATGCAGATGAGTAGCCAGGAGTTCTCGCTTTGCTTGATGGCATTGACTGGACGCGGGTCAAACGAAACGCGGTGAGGAGGCCCTCAAAAGTAGGCTGATCCTATTGGTTTTGCTTGCAGATTCAGGCTTGTGTGGTAGGGTCTGCCATGCCGCTTCGACCCACCCCCTTGCCTCAGGATGCTGCGCAATTAACCCGGATCATTCTCTCGCTCGACGAAGAGAATGCCGATCTCAAAGCGCGCGTTGCCTTCCTGGAGCAGCAGCTCTTTGGGCCGAAGTCGGAGAAAATGACGGCGATCGACCCGACGCAGGCGACGCTCGACCTTGGCGATCTCAGCGACATTCCCGAAACTGCCAATGACGATGTCGCGCCCGCCACCGAGGGGACACCGCAGGCTCGACGATCGCCAGCCCGCAATATCGGCCGTTTGCCCAAGCACCTTCCCCGGTATGAAGAGGTCATCGAGCCGGAGAGCAAGAGCTGCCCCTGCTGTTCGTTTGACCTGCATTGCATCGGCACGGACGTCAGCGAGGCGCTCGACATCGTGCCGGCGGTCGTCCGGGTGAAACGGACGATCCGGCCGCGCTACGCCTGCCGGGCCTGCGAAAGCGTCATTGTGCAGGCGCCCGCGCCGGCGCGCGTAATGGATGGCGGCATGGTGACCACGGCCTTTGCCGCCCATGTCGCCGTTTCAAAGTTTGCCTGGCATCTTCCGCTCCATCGCCAGGCGCAGATGCTGGCTTCCTGCGGCGTGATCATCGATCGCGGCACGCTCGGCGCCTGGGTGACGCGGATCGCCTGGTGGCTCGAGCTTCTCTACGATGCGCTCACCGCCTTCATCCGCTCCCAGCCGAGGGTGTTCTGTGACGAGACTCCGCTTCCGCGGCTCGATCCGGGGCGCAAACGCACCAAGCTCTGCCAGTTATGGGCGCAGGCCATCGACGATCGCCCATGGAATGGTCCGGCGCCGCCGGCGGTCGCCTATGTCTTTGCCGAAAGCCGGAGTGCTCGCGAGGTCGAGGGGCAATTGTCGTCCTTTGGCGGCGTGCTTCAAGTCGATGGGTATCAAGCCTATAAGACCATGGCCAAACGCTGGGGGAAGAGTAATGTCGCTCCCATGCGACTGGCCTTCTGCCTTGCCCATGCGCGGCGCAAGTTCGTCGATGTCGTCAAACTGACCGGCTCCTCGGAGGCGCTGTCGATCCTGGCCAGGATTGCCGAGATCTATCGCATCGAAGCGAAGATCCGAGGCGAGAATGACGATACCCGGCTGAGGGTGCGGCGTCGCGAGGCAGCGCCCATCATGAGCGAACTGAAGGCCCAGCTCACCGAACTGCGCGACGAGGTGTCGGCAAAATCGGCGCTTGGCAAGGCCGTCACCTACACGCTCAACCACTGGAACGGACTGGCAGCCTTCCTGGAGGATGGCCGGGTCGAAGTGGACTCCAATGTGGTCGAGCGTTCGATGAAATCCGTAGCCCTGACGAGGAAGAATTCGTTGTTCGTGGGCAACGAGCGCGGTGGCAAGACCTTCGCGGTCCTCGCATCGCTCGTCAACACCTGTAAACTGAATGGTGTGGACCCCGAGGCCTGGTTAGCCGATGTGCTGGAACGCATCATCGCGGGCAAAGTGAAAGCCAGCGAGATGGAGAGTCTTTTGCCGTGGAACTGGAAGGCTGAGCGCGAGGCGATGACAGAGCAGGAGCGACGGGCGGCATGACGCACAACAGCCAGGGGACGACGACCGCACGACCGAAGCTTGACGATGTGGCGTTCGAGGCGTTTATCAGGGCACGTCGTCCAGCATCGCCAATCTGGTCAATGAGTGGTCTCGATGGCTATCTCACTGCTCTCATCATCGGCCCAAAGTTCATCGACCCACGTCAGTGGATCCCGGAGCTGACCGGCCCAGAGGCTCTGAATATGCCGATGGAAACAACCGAACATCGGGCCGTGCAGACGATTGTTGCAGAATATAACCGCATCTCTGCGAGCCTTTCCGAAACACCGAAAGACCACCGGCCCAAGTTCACCAGGATCGATGATCAGACCTTTGATCCATTCGATTGGGACCTCTGCTTCTTGTTGGGAACAGGATACGCGCCGAGGCTTTGGCGGCCCGTCCTTCGAGGTCATGCCGTCACCGGCGATATCATCGCGCCCATCCGCAAGCTCGGCGAGGCAAAACGGAAAGCTACCCGCCAGGATGCTGCTGAGGTCGCCGAAGCACTCGTCAATATCCGAACCTATTTTATGCCGAAGCGGGCAAAGCAGAAGTTCTGACAGAAACTGCTATTGCCATTCCGTCAATGCCGAAAGCCGTGGGCGGTTCGTCGCGCTCACGAAGGAGCGCACTCGCCACGTCAATCGGATTCGGGCGCTGTTGACCCTTCACGGCACACGGGCCGTGCCTGGTCTCTAGGGAGGCCGGTGGAGGAATTGGATTCCCAGCATCCGCACCGGGGATGGTCGAGAGCTTGGTCGGTTTCTTCAGCGTGAGCTGAGCCGGCAATTTGAACGGCTCGATCTTGTTCACGCCCAGTTGAAGGCGTTGGAGGACGAACGTAGTGCGATTTGCCGCCGCGAAGGTGCGATCAGCAACGGCCCAAAGATCGCAACGTTGAAGAAGCTTGCAGGAATCGGAGAGGTGGGCGCGACACAGCTTGTCGCCGAGGTTTTCCACAGAGACTTCAAGAATCGGAAGCACCTGGCATCCTATCTCGGGCTGGCACCAAGCCCCTATTCGAGCGGGGAGGTGTCGCGCGATCAAGGGATAAGCAAGGCCGGGAACAAGCAGGCCCGCGTCATGTCGTCGAGCTCGCGTGGTGCTGGCTAAAATATCAGCCGCAAAGTCAATTAGCCCGGTGGTACCGTTCACGGGGCACGGAAGCCGATCGGGGAAGGTCGGCATCATCGCCCTGGCGCGCAAACCGGCAATTGCATTCTGGCGATTTGTTGAAGATGGCGTCGTCCCAGAAGGGGCCAAAGTGAGCGAAAGTAAATGCGGGATGCAAATTCCGAGGCAAACCGCCCCCTGATTCCGAAATGATCTCGCCCCTCCATTCCGAGAAATAGTCGCCCCCTTGTTCCGAGATGATGCCGCCCCCTTTGGCAGGGATGTGGCGTGGGGGTTCTGCCGGTGTGAAGTTCCTTCCGTCGATGTTGACGAGGAAGGAACGGGATGCCTGCGGAGAGACTGGAGATGCGGCGTGTCCGCGAGATACTGAGATATCGTTTCGAACAAGGACTGGGCCACAAATCGATTGCGGTTCGGGTCGGGGCAGCACCGTCGACGGTGCGCGAGACGCTGCGGCGCGCAACGCTTGCGGGTCTTTCGTGGCCGTTGGGTGATGACGTGAGCGATGCCGTCCTGGAAGCGGCGCTCTACAAGGCGGCGGGGACGAAGACGGGTCATCGTCGCGCGCCGGAGCCGGACTGGGCGCAGGTCCATCGCGAGCTGAAGCGCAAGCACGTGACGCTGCAAATTCTCTGGGACGAATACATGAGCCGTTATCCCGACGGCTACCGCTACAGCCGGTATTGTGACCTCTATCGCGGCTGGGCGCTGAAGCTGCCGGTGACGATGCGGCAAGATCATGCTGCCGGCGACAAGCTGTTCGTCGATTATGCCGGCGACACGGTCACGGTCGTCATTGATCGGCTGTCGGGCAAGACGCGGCAGGCGCACTTGTTCGTGGCGGTCCTGGGAGCGTCCAGCCTTTCGTTTGCGCAGGCGCGCTGGACAGAGACACTACCCGACTGGATCGAATGCCATATTCAGGCGCTGGAGTTCTTTGGTGCTGCGCCAGCCTTGCTGGTTCCCGACAATGCCAAGGTGGCGATCATCAAGGCATGCCACTTCGATCCCCAGGTCAACAGGACCTATAGCGCAATGGCGGCGCACTATGGGAGCGCTGTTCTTCCGACACGGCCGCGGCGGCCGCGCGACAAGGCAAAAGTGGAGGCCGCGGTTCGTATCGTTGAGCGTTGGTTGCTGGGTCGCCTTCGCCATCGGGTCTTCTACAGCCTGGCCGAGGTGAATGCGGCGATCGCCGAATTGCTTTACGACCTCAACGACAAGCGTGTCCTGCGCCGGGTTGGCGTTACCCGCCGCCAACTGTTCGAAGAGCTTGATCGTCCGGCTTTGCGGCCTTTGCCTGTCGAGCGCTATGTCTTCGCCGAATGGCGTATCCGGCGTGCCGGGCTGGATTACCACGTCGAGATCGAACGGCATTATTATTCCGTTCCCTATCGCTTTGCCCGCGAGCAGGTCGAGGCGCGCATCACGGCCAATACGATCGAGATATTCCACAAGGGCGAGCGGATTGCCGCTCACCGCCGCGCGAGCGGTAACGGCAAGCACACGACCATCCCCGATCATATGCCCTCGGCGCATCGTCGTTTTGCCGACTGGGCGATTGAACGCATTCGGCGCGAAGCCTCTGCCATGGGGTCGGATGTCGGCCTGTTGTGCGATCGCATCCTTGCCGATCGGCCGCATCCCGAGCAGGGCTTTCGCGCCTGCCTCGGGATTATCCGTCTCGGCAGAAGCTTTGGCCGCGACAGGGTCAATGCCGCCTGCGCCCGGGCGCTGGAGATCGGGGCCCGGACCTATGGTTCGGTGCGCTCCATCCTCGACAATCACCTCGACCGGACAGCGGACTCAAAAGGAGCCGCGTCGCGTGAACCCATCCACCACGAAAACATCCGCGGACCTCGCTACTACCACTAAGGAGAAGGAAAATGCTTGCTCATCCGACACTTGATAGACTGAACGCCATGGGCCTGGCCGGCATGGCAAAGGCCTTCGGCGAACTCGTCGCCAACGGCGAAGCCGAACATCTCTCGCATGCTGAATGGCTTGGACTGCTGCTCGAGCGGGAATGGAGTTCTCGTTATGACCGCAAGCTTGCCGCGCGCCTCAGATTCGCCAAGCTCCGCCACCAGGCTACTCCGGAGGATGTCGATTATCGCGCCGAACGCGGCCTTGACCGTGCGCTCTTCATGAAGCTGCTCGGTGGTGACTGGATCGGCGCTCACGACAATCTCGCTATCTGCGGCCCCTCAGGCGTCGGAAAGAGCTGGTTGGCATGTGCCCTCGGCCATAAGGCTTGCCGCGACGACCGTTCCGTTCTCTATCAGCGTGTCCCTCGGCTCTTTGCCCAGCTCGCGCTCGCCCGCGGTGACGGCAGATACGCCAGGCTGCAACGCACCCTGGGCCATGTTCAGGTCCTGATCCTGGACGACTGGGGTCTTGAGCCGCTCAACGAACAGGCCCGTCACGATCTTTTGGAAATCCTTGAGGACCGCTACGGCCGCCGATCGACGATCATTACCAGCCAGCTCCCCGTATCCGCCTGGCATGGCGTCATTGGGGACCCCACCTACGCCGACGCCATCCTGGATCGCCTCGTACACAACGCCCACCGCATCGAGCTCAGCGGAGAAAGCCTACGTCGAAATCTGCCTCGAAAAGCTTGACACCGGAATTGAACGAACTGACAACAATCACTGCCCGCAGACCCCGCTGAAACAGGGGGCGAGATCATCCCGGAATCCGGGGGCGCAATCATCTCGGAACAAAGGGGCGGCTTCATCGGAATCGGCATGCGGGACGCGAGTGGGGTGTTTCGACTATGGTCAGAAACACGCAGCTTTCGGCCTGTGGCCAGCTGGTCGTGAACAAAGTTCATGGCCCACACCTGGTTCGTATGCGTGGCATTGGTCCTGTCCTCCCTGAGCTTTGCTTTCACCCGCCGCTTGGGTGTCTTGTTACGCAATTGCAGGCCCAGCTCATTGTAAAGCCTGCGCGTTCGCTTCATGTTGATCGACCAGCCCTCACGCAGCAGAAGAACGTGCACGCGGCGATGGCCGTAGCGTACCCTTGTCTAGCAGATCTCCTTCATCCGCCGCTTCAGCGGAGCCTGCTCGTCACGCCTGGACTTGTAGGTGCAGAGGGAGCGGTCGATCCGCAGCGCATGATACGCTTTGCGGATCGACACCTTCCAAGTCTCCCTGTCTTCATCGACAAGCTGGCGACGGCGGGCAGGCTTCAGAGCTAATGGGATGGTCCGCCTCGTCCTCCCGCCCCACATGCAGGTGACGAGCTCAAGAAGGAGGATCATCATGAGCATTCGCAACAAGCCTCGAGAAGCTGCCGTCTTGGCGTCGACATTGGCAAGAACGTCTTCCATGTCGTCGGATTGGACGCTGCAGGCCAACCGATTCAGAGGGGCAACGTTGCGGCGTGATACGGTTCTGCAGTTCTTCGAACGCGCCTCGCCAACTGTTGTCGGAATGGAGGCGTGCCCAGGATCACAGTGGTTGGCGAGGAAGCTTCAGGGGTTTGGCCACAAGGTAAGGATCGTGGCGGCGAAGTTCGTGAAGCCCTACGTCAAATCCAACAAGAGCGACATAATTGGACGCCTCTAAAAACCTCCCGCTTTCGCGAGTTTTCTGATTCAATCCGGCTTGCGTGATTTGCAGGGAACGGACGATGCGGGGACAGCCTGGTTTTTGGGATCTGGACGAGCGGTATCAGCGGTTGAGTGCCGTCGGCGATCCTCTGGAGAAGCTCAACGCCATCATTCCCTGGGCTGTATTCGAGAAGCCTTTGGCGAAGGCGCTGAAGCGATCCGACGGATCGAAGGGGGGACGGCCTGCCTTTCCTTCGGTGCTGATGTTCAAGATCCTGGTGCTACAGGCGCTCTACAATCTCTCCGACAACCAGGCCGAATTCGTCATACAGGACCGGCTGTCGTTCATGCGGTTCCTCGGCCTTTCCCTGTCCGAGAAGGTGCCGGACGCCAAGACGATCTGGCTGTTTCGCGAGAACCTGGTGCGGGCCGGTGCCATCGACAATCTGTTCGCCCGCTTCGACAAGCATCTGTCGCGGTCCGGCTACCTGGCCAAGGGCGGTCAGATCGTTGATGCAACGATCATCCAGGCCCCCAAGCAGCACAATAGCCAGGACGAGAAAGAGGCGATCAAAGCGGGCGAGATCCCCGAGGCCTGGAAGGACAAGGCCGGCCAAGCTTGCCCAGAAGGATCGTGACGCGCGTTGGACGGTGTTCGAGGACATGCGCTACCTGGAGAGCCGGATCGCAGAGGCAAGTCGACAGATTGAAGCCGTCGCCGATGCCAGCGACACCGAACGCCGACTGATAACCGTTCCCGGCATTGGCGCTCTGGCGGCAACGGGTCTCATGGCTGCAGCCGGGACCGGGCGGCAATTCCGCAGAGCACGCGACATGGCGGCTTGGCTCGGTCTGGTTCC